>ONIM01000028.1 GCA_900317885.1 uncultured Bacteroidales bacterium
ATCACTATTTCGGTAGCGAGCAATATCTGTCAATGAGATATACTCATTCCGATAATCTTCTGTGTAGATTCCTACATTAATGCCTTGCACATGTAATGTGTCCGATTTAACTTTCGCCATAATTAATTTATATTTTCCGATATTTTTCACCGCTTTTTTAAGCTGTCGGTGAGGTCAGACCTGATCCTGTTTAACGTCAGTGAGTGACGAGAATTATATAAGTTTAATAAACTCTGCGATTTTTATGATTAGGAGTTCTTATCTCGTTACGCTCGAACGATTATTTCTCATTCGTTCGTTACCCCATTGTTCAATGGTCTGCTCATTGATCTTACCATTCTCCCAAAGGGCATCTATTTGTTTCTGCGCTTTGTCTGCAAAATAGCGCGCAAGCATATTACGGAAGTCAATATAATCCCCTTCCGTTTGAATGCCCTTCACAAGGTTGAGCACGTCTAATTGTGCCATTTGCATGTAACTCATAGTGTTCTTGTTTTGATTTTGCGCTGCAAAATTACACAAAAAAAATGACATACGCAAATTTGTATGTCATTTTTTTGAAAATTAGTGATTGATTATGGTAAAAACGTTATCCTGAAAATCCGTTAGTTGCGGAACTTGAGTTCGCCGTCGCGGAGCTCAACGATGACGGGTTTGGATTGATCCACTTTGCCGGCGATGATGGCTTTGGACAACTCGTTGAGGACGAGGCGCTGGAGGGCTCTCTTGACAGGCCGTGCGCCGAACTGCGGGTCGTAGCCTTCCTTGGCGATATAGTTGATCGCGTCGTCCGTGACGCGGAGGTCGATACCTTGGTCTTCGAGCATCTTATGGATGCGGCTGACTTGCAGGCCGACGACTGCCTTGATATCCGACTCGGTGAGTTCGGAGAAGTGGATGATCTCATCGATACGATTGATAAACTCCGGCCGAACCTGTGCGCGGAGTTGCTCCTCCGTGAGGTTGGAAGTCATGATAATCAAGGTGTTCTTGAAATTGACCAAACGACCTTTGTTATCCGTCAGACGACCGTCATCGAGTACTTGCAGCAGGACGTTGAAGACATCCGGGTGCGCTTTCTCTATCTCATCGAAGAGGACGACGGAGTAGGGTTTACGCCGGATGGCTTCGGTCAGCTGTCCGCCTTCATCGTAGCCCACGTATCCCGGAGGTGCACCGATGAGTCGCGTGGCGGAGAACTTCTCCTGGTACTCGGACATATCGATACGGGTCATCATATTCTCGTCGTCGAAGAGGTAATCCGCAAGGGCTTTTGCCAATTCGGTCTTACCGACACCGGTGGTACCGAGGAAGATGAACGAACCGATAGGACGTTTGGGGTCTTGCAAGCCCGCACGGCTACGACGGATAGCGTCGGAGACCGCTTCGATAGCTTGGTCTTGGCCGATGACACGTTTGTGGAGTTCCTCCTCCAGATGGAGCAGTTTGTCGCGCTCGGATTGCATCATCTTCGCTACCGGAATACCCGTCCAGCGCGCTACTACTTCAGCTATATCGTCTTCATCGACTTCCTCTTTGATGAGGGAATCGGTACCGAGCTGATGCAGGGTGTCCTGAGCGGCTTTGATGTTCGCTTCTGCGGCAGGAATCTGGCTGTACCGGATCTCCGCCACTTTGCCGTAATCGCCTTCGCGCTCGGCTACTTCCGCCTGGTGTTTGAGGGTCTCGATCCGGGCTTTTTCGTTCTGGATGGTAGCCACGTATCCTTTCTCTTTGTTCCAGCGTGCGTTGAGTTCGTCGGACTTGGCTTTGAGTTCCTTGAGTTGCTTCTCGATCTCGCCAAGCTTGGCTTCGTCCTTATCGCGCTTAATCGCCTCGCGCTCAATCTCAAGCTGCTTGATCTGGCGGTCGAGGGAGTCGATTTCTTCGGGCTTGGAGTCCACCTCGAGACGCAGTTTGGCTGCGGCCTCATCGACCAAGTCAATCGCCTTATCCGGCAGGAATCGATCGGTTATATACCGCGCGGAGAGGGTTACCGCCGCGATGATGGCATCGTCCTTGATACGCACCTTGTGGTGGGTCTCATACCGCTCTTTCAGACCACGGAGGATAGAGATCGTCGCCGTCTCATCCGGCTCATCGACCATGACTTTCTGGAACCGCCGCTCGAGGGCTTTATCGGTCTCAAAATATTTCTGATATTCATCGAGCGTAGTGGCGCCAATCGCGCGCAGGTCACCACGTGCCAAAGCCGGTTTCAGAATATTCGCCGCGTCCATAGCGCCGCTGGATTTTCCGGCGCCGACGAGGGTGTGGATCTCATCGATGAAGAGGATGATTTCTCCGGCGGCAGCCACTACTTCGTTGACGACGCCTTTGAGTCGCTCTTCAAACTCACCCTGGTACTTCGCACCCGCAATAAGAGCACCCATATCGAGGGAGTAGATCTGTTTCTTTTTCAGGTTCTCGGGCACATCGCCACGTACGATACGATGGGCGAGGCCTTCCGCGATGGCAGTCTTACCGACACCCGGTTCGCCGATGAGGATCGGGTTGTTCTTCGTACGGCGGCTCAGGATCTGGAGCACACGCCGGATCTCGTCATCACGACCGATGACGGGGTCTAACTTGCCCTCTCGAGCCCGCTCACAAAGGTTGATGGCGAACTTCTTGAGGTTCTCGTTCTGGTTGTTGGAATTGTAATTGTTAGCGTTCATAGTTGTATATCGTTTAGTTAATTTTCGCGTTCACTAAACGATGTACAAACTATGTTCCAAATGCGTTCAGACTGACAAAATGGCAGAATCTTGCAGCCATTTGAGAAGCGCCGCCATGTTCGGGAAGACTTTGTCGGCGTGCTCGGCTTCCAAGTCAGCGTCGGGCAGAATACCTGTATTCACGGCGCATGTGAAGAGTCCTGCGGCTTTCGCGGCACGCGTTCCCAAAGGAGCATTCTCCACCACCATACATTCCTCTTTTCGGAAGCCGGAACGTTCCCAGGCTTTGAGGTACGGTTCGGGATTCGGCTTGCCGTACTTCACATCAAAGGCAGAGATGATGCCCGTGAAGACGCCATCGAAAGTGTCGTTGAGCGAATTGATGAGGTTGCGTTGGCCCGAACCGGTAACGACCCAACATTGGATGCCGTTCTTGTGCAGGTATTGCAGCACATCGCGCACTCCGGGAATGAGTGCGGGTAATTGCCCTTTATTGAGTTGGAGGAAATAATTGGACTTGGTATTGTATATATGGTCAATCAGTTCCTGCGGTGCGTCGGTACCATGGAGGCGCCGGTAGATCTCGTTGATGACGCCGGGGCCGGTTCTGCCCTCGTTGCGGTAACAATCCATGGCGGTATAAGGCACTCCGTTCTCGTTCATCGCCATTTCCCAAGCCTTGGCGTGGCAAGGCATGGAGTCAAAAAGTACACCATCTTGGTCGAAGAAGACGGCCTTGAGGCGGTGAGCTCTTTCTCCGAAGATAGTAGAGCCGATACGAACCATGTTGGAGCCGCAATCGATAGCTATCCGGTAGTCCTCGGACATGCCCATGGAGAGGATCGGCTTCGCCTGAAAGACCGTTTCATTGGCAGAATACAGATCGCTCGCGAGGCCCGCTGTCAGATTAAAGCAGCGGCGGATTTCGGTTTCGTCGTCTGTGTTTGTCGCCATCGCCATGAGTCCAAGGATGCGTAATCCTCGCCAAGCTGTGGCTGTATGGTCTAGGATTAGTCTTACTTGGGTCTTACTTAGGCCCGTTTTAGTCTCTTCTTTGGCTACGTGGAGTTCAAGCAGGATATTTTGGACAATTCCTTGCTTGATTGCCTCGGCGTTGATGGCCTCCAAGAGCCGTTCTGAGTCCACGGAATGGATGAGGTATGGGCGGAGTTTGAGCAGGTCGCGCACTTTGTTGGTCTGCAAGTGTCCGATGAAATGCCAATGAATATCATCGGGGAGGAGAGGGATCTTTTGTTTGAGTTCCTGCACTCTGCTCTCGCCGAAATGTCGCTCTCCGGCATCGTACGCTTCGCGAATCGCCTCTACGGAGTGGAATTTACTCACGCACACGAGCGTGACGTGCGCGGGTATATGTGCGCGCACGTTCCGTATATTATTAGTGATAGAAAACTCTGTCGGCATTATTGTTGGTTCAACCATTGGATATACGGCGTGATATAGCGTTCTTTTTTCTCCTGATAGACGGTGTTGAGGTCCACCATGATTCCTGTCTCATAGACATTCGCGAGCTCGTCGTTGATGGCATTGCCGAAGAACCGGAGGTCGTTGGTGATATTGAGATAGGCGGAGAACATCGGCGGAATGACAGCCCCTTGCTCTCGCACGGCATGCTGGAGAATATGGTAGTTCTCCTGCGGATCGGTGCCCTCAAAGGGCTTGTCGAAAGAAGGTAGAGGCAGCGGGTGGTAGGGTGCGATGAGTCCTTCTTCGCCTCGATGGAAACGGTCGAGATAGGCGTAGATCAACTCGCGCGCCGTGGCGTTGTAGTCCGGATAGATGGTCACCTTGCCGATCATGTACTGGAGCTGCGGGTTATTGTGCATGATAGCTCCGATGCCGTCCCAGATGTTATCCAAGGCGAAGAGCGCCTTGACCCCCATCTCGCGTTTCTGGTACATCGGCTGGACGAACGCCCGGCCGAACTCAATGGTTTTGGGCAGGTATTCCCGGATGAACCGCTCGGAGTAATGGAAGAGGTGAGCGGAGGTGATAAACGGTTGTCCGTCGCGAATCTCCGCTTCGCTGCCCATCAAGTAGCGGTAACCGCCGATGATCTGTCTGTTGGTCGGATCCCAGACGATGAGTTGGTGATAGGGTTTGGGCATTGTGTCCATCTCGTCTATATCCATCTCGCGTCCGGTAGCGCCTCCGCCGTCTCGGTAGCTGATCTCGCGCAACCGCGCAATCTCACGCATGACGTTGGGGCATTCGTGCGCAGTGATGTCATAGATGAGGTTGTCCGCCTTGTTGGAAGGGCGAAGCAAATGACCCTCCAACTCTTTCTCCAGGAGGTCTCTGTCAACTGCAGGAATTATTGCTTGCATATACAATAGATTTTACGTATTGAGCCCATTGTTTGGGTGTTTTCGAATTGTCAAAAGTGGTATAGGGAATAGGCGGCAGGACGTGCACGCGGAAGTGTTTGCCACGCGCGCCGTACATCTCATCCACAAGGTAGAGCATCTCGATATTGACGGGGATATGCAGCAGTTTGCGTATGTACGCGAGCGCGTAGAAGAAACGGCTGTTTTGCCCCTCAAAATAAACAGGCACTATGTCCCGATGGTACTCCCGTGCACGTTGAATGAAGTTCTTCTGCCATTCCAGGTCCCGGATCAGCCATGCATGGTTGATGCGTTGGAGGCGGCTACATGCGCCCGCGGGAAAAGTCATGACGTCGGTTCCGGATTCCCACATGGCTTGCTGCTGCAGGGCCTGTTCCTTGCTCAGCGAGCCGGTTTTGCTAACCGGCGCCCAAAGGCTCGCGATGGGTTTCATGAACATCAGTAACTCATTGACGATGACTTTGAGTTCGCGTTTCTCTTTTCGGGACTCATGAATCATCTGCGCGATGA
Source organism: uncultured Bacteroidales bacterium (assembly GCA_900317885.1). Lineage (GTDB taxonomy): Bacteria > Bacteroidota > Bacteroidia > Bacteroidales > Paludibacteraceae > Colicola. Next base: position 5,555 of record ONIM01000028.1, read on the forward strand.
TCATGCCGTCGAGACCGCCTAAGGGATGGTTGGAAGCGAAGATAACCGGTTTGTTGTCGGTGGGGATGTTTTCGACGCCTTCGATGGAGGCAGTACAACATAACTCCTCATCGAGCACACGGCGGATGAAGTCGTACCCCTCGAGGTCGGGGTACTTGCGCAGAAAGGCGTTCATCTGCTTCACATGCACAATGCGCTCCAGATACCGGATCAGGAAACCCGGTACATGCGCCTTCGGTGCTTTCTCCCGAATAATAGCTCGTATGTCAAACTGCAGCGGCATTATTGTACAGCGTGGAGGATATCTACGATCGGTGTTTTGGCAATGGATATCAGCTCGCAATCATAGGAATTGAGGGCTTGTTTGAGCGCTTCAGCAGCGTCCGTGAGGGTGTTCGCTTCGATTAGAACCGCCACATTCTTACGCGTCTCTTTCTCGCCATCGATAGTGATCATCTCCACGCGTGCTTTGTACCAGAAGGCTCCGTCGGGATTCGTGAAGGTCTCAAAGAACTGCGAGCGTTTGCAGTTCTGCACTTCGCAATCGCCGAAGATGAAGGGTTTGATCTCCTCCATGAGGCAGTTCTCGGCGTCCGCAAAACTGACAGCGCCGTCTATGAGATAGGTCTCTTTTACTTTGCCGGGGTTATCCTCTCCGGTCTGACGATCATACTTAACTTTAATCTCGTGAAAAATCATATTATTTACTATTTGGTCATTTACTATTGGGTTATTCTTTAGAAGATCAGGTCTGCGACGTTGGTGGCATCGAGGTTTCCTTGCGGCATGGGGCGTATGGCTCCGCTCCACAGCAAAAGGGGGGATGCGGGGTTGTCGTCAATGACGTGATCCACAGTCTTTTTCTCGTCCTGCATCATTTGCCATCCGGGTTGCAGGAGGTAGACTACATCGCCTGTATGCCGTTTGCAAAGGGTTGATCCCAACATAGGGTAACGCATCGCCTCGTATCCCGGCATGGCGATCTGCACCCCCTCAAAATCCATGAGGAAATTTGCCACTTGTCGTTGCAGTGTCTCCAGATTCAGCCGTTTCTGCTCGATAAGCGTGCGGTTGAGGTAGATAGAGTGTCCGTATACGCCGTCCACCCATCGCTCGTGTCCGTACAGCGCCATGAGGTATGTACCCGTCAGCGCGGCAGCGCGATCGGCTTTGAAGATATTTACAGGCATGTGAATATCGCTCAGAGTCTGCGCGTCTATACCTTTGATGGGTCTTCCTACCAGTAGAATCTGGTAGTTGCTCCGTCCGACACGTTTGTCCAACTGCTCCATGAGGAATCCCAAATCCTGGTTGAGCCGCAGGTACATATCTTCGTGTTCAGCTGAAGCTATCCGGTCGGATTGCGCGGCGGGGCTCAGGGTGTTGAGTTGGAGCATCAGCATATCCGGCGTGGCATCCATGCCTAATTTCTCATCCTTTTGGATAGCCAATGCCAACTCGATAACCAGCGTGTTCGCTTCCGGCGAATGCAATAACACGTCTTTTACATCGTAAGCAAAACCTTTCTTACGCTCTTGCTCCGTGGGCGACGTGTATGTAGGGATGTCCATCCGTGGCGTCCATTGCCGTGCAGCCAAGGTTGCTATCCGCATGGATTTATTCTGCTCGAACGCCTGTGAAGGCAGTCCCTCCGAGTAAGCCGCAGTAGCTACCCATTGCTGGTCTTTCTCATTAATCCAGCAGCACGCGTTGGCGCAGTGCCCCGCCATCAGAACCGTAGTAGGGCCCTGAATGCCGATTGCGTAAATCTTGGCGTTCGGATAAGTCAACCTCATCCGGTCCGTCATGGTCTGCGAGAGAAGGGACTTGGCGGACAGATGTTGTTCCGTACCGATACCTCTTACAGACGGATCTTCCAGCATAGAGTGTGTCCTGCGGTCCGAACGCGAGAAATAGAGGTCCGTAGTATAACCATGTCTGTCAGGTGTTGTACCTGTCATGAGTGTCGCGGTAGTCTCGTTTCCTCCGAAGACCAAGTGGGGATAGGTGACACGAGTCTGGAAAGCCTCTTCACTAAGCGTACGAAGTCCGCCCTGCTGCCAATACGGACGCAGCGTTGCCAAGTTTTCGCTTGTCAGTCCGTCCACTACGGCTACGACAGTTAGCCGCGGGGCCGCGAAAACCCGGGCGCAGGCAAGGAGACCGATTAACGTAATATATAGATAAATCTTGCGCATAGATGTGTCAAAGGAATAATCAATAACCGCCATCCGAATCCTACTAACGGGTGGCAGGAGAAAAAGGTCAAAAAAGCTACCAATAACAGCAGCAGGACGTAGGGTACACCTACCGCTATATCCAGCCATCTGGAGCGTTTGCCCCGGCGGCGATCCCACCAGCTGATGAGACATACCACGATAAAATAGACTGCCCATCCAAAAGGCCAGGAGGCATACCATGGCGTCTTGGGCAGGTCGAACGAACCGATCTCGCTCTCGTTAACCAGCGGCGTGCCGTCACTCAGATGAGCCTGCGCCATATACAACATCAGTTCTTCCGGCAAGAAAAGCCGCTGCTCATTATTCATCGGCTTGTCCGCCTTGGGGCCAAAGAGAAGATTGATACCCGCATTGGCCCACGTCATGGAGCCCGTATAGCGACGGATGAAACGACGATAGGTAGTACCGGTGTTGCCGGTGTATTCCGACCGGATAGTATCCCCTAAAGCCTTCTGTATCAACAGGTAAGGCCTTGTGGCACAGTTGTCAAAGACAAAATTATAGAGGTACTTGCGGTTCTCGGGTTCGTAGTTTCGAACCAAGGCTTGCCAGATCTCTTCGCGTTGTGAGGAATTGAGATTCAGGACCTGCTCATAAACAGGCCGGTGCTCTTCTTCGTATTCGAGCATAAACCAAGGCATCGTAATGGCTCCCAGCTCATACCAGGTCTCACCTTTCACAAACTTCCAATAGAAATGATCGGTGTTGAAATCAAAAATCCCGTAGTTGAACACTAAATCCAACCGATTCTGAGGATCTTGCACCCGAATCGCCGTATGGCCGTAGCGAGCGTAGAGTTCTTCTCCCGGAGTGCAGGTCAGCAAGGAGATCCGCGCCTCCTCACTCAGGCTCCGTGCTTCAGCTCCTATCCAGGCAGTCAGGCAGAGAATAAACAGGTATAATCTTCTACAGTACATAATTGAGAATACAGAAAGGGGCAAATGTACAAGTCAATCCTAACAACCATCCGGAGCAAACCTGTGCGGGGGTATGTGCGTTGAGATAGAGCCGCGCCCACATAAGCGCCCATGAGATACCTAACCAAAGGCACAAAGTGCCCCATGTCGGAAAAGCGCCGAGTCCGAGACAATAACTCATAAGACCGCCTACCAGACCTCCGAATCCGGTCAGATGCGCGCTTATCTTCCACCATCGGTTGATGACTGCCACCAAGCCGATTGCCAGCGTTCCGCCGATGGCAACGCAGCAGATATATACCGGCGCATGGAGAACCTGTACCAACAGATAACTCCAGAAACCAAACCCCAAAGCGGAATATAAATAAGGTATCGTACGCTCGCGTGGGTCGTTCATATCCAGGTCTTTGACTTCGCCTTTCTTCATCATAATCCAAATGGCTGTGATAGGAAGCAGGCAGGTCAAGATCAATGTCCCGATGATGGCTACAGCCATCCAAACACCGGCTAATGGCGCTACATGCATCGAATAGGCGCAGCAGAAGAGCACTATTCCGTAAGTCGGTACGAAAAGCGGATAGAGTACCACGCTCAATATTTTGGCTACTATGTTCAGGAGGGTATTCATACACTCTTTCTCATACGTGCTACCGGAACGCCTAACAAATCGCGGTATTTGGCGATGGTACGACGGGCTATCGGGTATCCGTTCTGTCCCATTAGTTCAACTAACTGCTCGTCTGTCAGCGGATTACGCTTGTCCTCTGCATCAATAATCTCTTGCAGTTTCTTTTTTATTTCGCGCGTGGAGACTTCATCTCCCTCGGAATTGGTCATCGATTCGGAGAAGAAATACTTCAACGGATAAACGCCGAACCGGGTCTGCACATATTTGCTGTTGCTTACTCGTGAAATGGTAGATACATCGTATCCCGTGCGGTCTGCAATGTCTTGCAGAATCATCGGTTTGAGGCTGGACTCTTCGCCGTCCAGGAAGAAGTCGTATTGCGCCTTGAGAATCGCAGTCATGGTCTTCATGAGCGTCTCGTTGCGTTGCTTGATAGCGTCAATGAACCATTGCGCAGAGTCTAATTTCTGCTTGATAAACTGCGCCGCTTCGCGGTTCTCTTTCGTCTTGGGCATCGCGTTGTATTCCGATAGCATATTGCTGTACTCACGGCTGACGTGCAGTTCCGGAATGTCGCCGGTATTGAGAATGACGAATAACTCGTCGTCGCGCTCCTCAATGGAGAAATCCGGAATGATGGTCTCGCGTTGCGTCTCGTACATGTTCCCCGTGAAGGCATTAGCGGGCTTCTGATTCAGGTGTACAATCTCCTGAATCGCTTCCTGAAACGCTTCGTCGGTGCACCCGATACGCTGAATCACTTTGTCGTAGTGGTGTTTGGAGAAAGCGTCAAAATGGTCTGCAAGAATCTGATGCGCCAGCGCCACCGAAGGAGTCTGCGGTTTGCATTCCAATTGCTTGAGAAGGCACTCTTGCAGGTTAGCGCTTGCTATTCCGGGAGGATCAAACTCCTTGATTTGACGTACTATATCCTCCATCTCTGCGTCCGTGATGGTGATTTGCTCCTGGAACATCAGGTCGTCCACCAGCTGCTCGGTTGTCCGTCGCAGGTAGCCGTCGTCATCGATGTTGCCTAACACCCACTTGGCTACGTGTCGCTGCGGCTTGGTCATCTTGGTCAGATAGACCTGCGCTTTGAGTTCCTCTATCAGACTGCTTCCGCCGATGATCGGTACCTCGCGGCGATCCTCATCGACAGGACTCTGATGCTGATGTAGCATATAACTTGGCGTCTCGTCATCGGAGATATACTGCTCGTAGTTAAAATCTTCGTTCTGCAGCGGGTCACGATCGCGACCGTCTTCAAAACCGTCTTCCGGCTGATAATTCTCGTCAAACTCTTCGAATCCTTCGCCCGACAGATCCGGATTCTCGTCACGGCCTTCTTCCAAGGCGGGGTTTTCCTGCAACTCCTCATTGATACGTTGGTTTAACTCGATAGAGGGCAATTCGAGCATACGAATCACCTGAATCTGGGCGGGAGACAACTTGGTTGTCTGCGTCAGAGTTTGATTGAGACCTAATTTCTGCATAGTTTATCCGATTAATTCCAGTACGGAGGAAGTGATATAGGCTAACTGTTCGTCATCCAATTCGGTATGCATCGGCAACGACAGGACGCAAGCCGCTAATTTCTCAGCGACAGGGAAATCGCCGTCTTTGTATCGCGGATCGAGATACGCTTTCTGTTGATGCAGCGGCACCGGGTAATAAATCATAGCCGGTATCCCGCGCTCGGCTAATCCTTCGCGCAGTTTATCCCGGTCAGCTCCTACAACGCGCAGGGTGTATTGGTGATAAACGTGTGTCGAATGAGCCTCATGCCCCGGGATCAGAAGTTTTGCGTTTCCTTCAAACGCCTGATCATAGTACGCGGCAGCGCGCTGACGAGCAGCGATATACTCGTCCAAATGAGGCAACTTGGCATCCAGAACGGCAGCCTGAATACTATCCAAACGGCTGTTGACACCGATCATGTCGTGGTGGTAACGAACTACCATACCATGGTTGGCTATTGCCCTCATACGTGCAGCCAGTTCATCATCGTTGGTGAAGATAGCTCCGCCGTCTCCGTAGCACCCGAGGTTCTTGGAGGGGAAGAAACTGGTACATCCGATATGTCCCATTGTGCCTGCCTGCCTGGTCTCGCCGTTAGTGAATGTGTATTTCGCACCGATAGCCTGGCACGCGTCCTCTACTACATAGAGATGATGCTCCTCTGCCAGCTTCATGATTGCATTCATATTGGCACATTGACCGAACAGATGTACCGGCACAATCGCTTTGGTACGAGGGGTGATTGCTCTGCGAACGGATTCGATATCCATATTCATCGTCTCCCACTCCACATCGACTACTACCGGTGTCAGACCTAATAACGCTACTACTTCCGCGGTCGCAATGAAGGTGAAAGTAGGGGTTATTACTTCATCTCCGCGCTGTAACCCGAGTCCCATCAACGCAATTTGCAATGCGTCGGTGCCATTACCTACGTTTATTACGTGCTTGGCTCCGGTATATGCCTCCAAGTGGGCCTGAAAATCAGCCACTTTAGGGCCTTTGACAAATGCTGCACTGTCAATCACTTCTTGAATGCCGGCATCTATCTCCTGCTTGATACGCTGGTATTGCGACTGCAGGTCAACCATCTGAATCTTTCTCATTGCTCTAAAATAAATTCCACTACGCCGGGATACGCCCAGGCGGCAGTGATGTAAGGATTGGTATAGGTGATATCTACAGCTAACTTGTCTGTACGCTCCGGAGAATAAGTACAGGAGGCATGGATATCACCGGCTTTGACTTGCCCGAAATGATTCATACCTACGCGAACGCTCACTTCCACTTCTTTGGGGAACAGCCGGATGCGGTATCCTTCCGGAATACCTCTAATATGTACCGGTACGCTGAATTTCTTCTCCGTATATCGCTCTGCAATGATGCGTAAATCTACGCTGTCGTCCTCCAATCGGATGCCTTCCGGAGTGTCAATGGCGCAGCGTATATTCATCGTGTCGGTCACTTCTGTCAACTCCTGATACTCCGTGTACAGGGTATCGATGGCAAGGATGGATTGCTCGTCGCCGAAGATCTTCATTCGTTTGCGGCTTAGCGTCGGCTGCCCGACGAGCTGATATTCGTTGGCGGTTTTCAACGTACCTCTGAATGCCAGACAGACATTTCTCTCCTGCTCGGTGAAGAAATCGCAGGTGATGTCTTCCGGGGCGGTCTCAATAAGCCTGCTGGTACCCTGAAGAATATCGCTTATGCTACGCCTCAAGGCGTCCGAAGGAATATATATCCGTCCTCTCTCTCCATGGATATAGGAATGCAGATCAATCGTCAGCCGCAAGGGATCACGGTGGTAGGTGTTCAGTCGTGCACCGGCATCGCGTACCTCAATCATCACGGTGTCCGGAAGCCCCGGAGCTTTTAATCCGATGGCGTCCGGCTTGCCGGTATATTGAATCAGTACCGGCACACGGGTGTTGCGTACCGATTGCATCGCGTGGCCATACCACACTATCGTTGCTATGACCACAAACAGCAGAAATGTAAGAACGTCGCGTCTCACGATTTATTTCTTATCCTCTTTGGCTGCGGCTTGTTGTGCGTCTGCGACGTCAGCAAAAACGCTGTCTTTGCTCACTTTGATAGTTACGTCTTTGGCAATCGTAATGATGAAGGTGGTCTCCTGAACCTCTTTAATCTCGCCATAGATACCGCCGGCGGTTACGACCTTGTCGCCTTTCTTCATCGCCTCGCGTTGTGCCTGAAGCTCTTTCTGCTTCTTCGTCTGCGGACGAATCATGAAGAAATAGAATACTACGAAAATCAAAATCATCATGATCCAGAAGGACCATTGACTGCCTTGTGCTGCAGCACCTGTTTCGGCCTGCAAAAGAATTGAATTAAGCATAATTGTATAATTTTTTTATTTTGTTTCTAAATGTGGTTTACTTGAGACTGAGAATCTTGAAACACTCTCCGCTGTGTTTCAGATCCCTCAAGATCTCCGTCAGGATACCATTGATGAACATATAACTCTTGTCGCCTGAATAACACTTCGCCAACTCAATATACTCATTCAACGATACGGTTAACGCAATCTCTTCAAACTCCAGGATTTCTGCCAGCGCGGTCTCTAAAATCACCCGATCCATATAGGCAATACGGTCGGCATCCCAGTTCCTCAAGTGATTGTTAATCATCTCCTCGTACGTCTCATGCCCGGCGATGGCCTTCTCCAGCAGAGTCGTGGCAAAACGGTACTCGTCCTCGCTGTCGAACATCTCCAGCAATGCGGTATCAGGTGTGCTGTCTTCTTTGAATCGCTTGATGGTCTTGATGATATAACTGATCACTACGTCGGCATCGGTCGTCCAGTTGGACTTGTCCAGCGTCAGCTCCATCTCATCCAGCGCTTCTTCCAAAGCCTCGTTGTTCGCCAGTATGTTCTGATAGATCAATCGCCAAACACGCTTGTCGTCTTCATACGAGCATTCCTCGGCATCCATATACTGGCGGTAGAAATCGCTTTCTGTCATCTTCTTGTATATCTCTGCTACCGCACTCATACCGCTGTCCCATCCTAAATGTTGCTCTTGCATCCGCGTACGCAATGCGCGATTGTCGAAAATCTGCTGCGCAAAGCGGTTCTGCGTAAAACGACGATTGGGTTGCCATCCCGAGTGTGTGGCACGGGCACGACCGATCTGCTCTTCTAGCTGCTGCTGAGCATAGGCGGTTAACTCGTTTACGAAATCCAACAACACGAAATATAAATCATACGTGTCGGAGAAACTTTTTGTCAATTCCTTGCGCGCTCCCGTCACTGTCTTGTCGCCGTCTTTATAGTAAGCAAACAGCGTTTGGATCACACGCGTCCGGACCATGGTTCTGTTGATCATATTTTATATAATAATTGTTCGTGCATGTGCGCGCACCATGCGCGCAACTAAAAAATCGCGCAAAGATACAAAAAAATTTGCATATATGCAAAAAAAAGTGTAATTTTGCGCAGTTTTTCTTACTAAAATACAAAAAAGATGGAAAATCAGAAGGAAGAAAGACGCGAACAGGAGATTGTTTATAGCCGTTCCGTCAAAGCAGGGAAGCGTATTTATTACTTGGATGTACGCAAGGCCCGCAACAACGATTTGTATCTCTCTATCACCGAGAGCAAACGCCGTCAGGCCGAGGAAGGAGAAGCACCTTCGTTTGAGAAACACAAGGTGTTCCTGTACAAAGAGGATTTTGCTCACTTTACAGAAGGACTGCAGGATGTGATTGCCTTTGTCCAAAACCAATTAGGCGCAATAGAAGAGCGTCCGGAATGGACTCCTGAGAAAGAGGAGAATGTTGCGGAAGCGGAAGAACCTAAGAAGAAAGGTCTCTTCGGAATCTTCAAATAATTACTGCTTCGATTATTTTATCGGCTATGTCCGATTTACTCTGCAACGGCAACTCAATAGAGTTTCCGTTTGCGGAGAGTATTGTTACGCGGTTGGTGTCGGTTCCGAAACCGGCTCCTTCATCGCGCAATGAATTGAGGACGATAGCATCCATCCGTTTGCGTTCCAGCTTGAGGAGCGCATTCTTTTTTTCATCGTGGGTCTCCAGAGCAAAACCGATTAGTTTTTGCGTGGCTTTCTTGCTTTCGCCCAAAGTGCGGGCTATGTCGGGCGTTACAACCATCCGGAGGTTCATCTCCGTCTGACCGGGCTGTTTCTTGATTTTCTCTCCTGCCGGTTCTGCCGGTGTGAAATCCGCTACGGCGGCGCAGAGGATAGCCGTGTCGGTTTCCGGCCACTCCTTTCGGCAGACTTCGTACATCTCCTGTGCGCTCAGCGCATCGATGCGGCGGATCATCCCGAACGGATTCACGATAGGAGCACTCATCGCACCGCATACAATGGTCACTTCCGCTCCTCGGCGAGCGCAAGAATGCGCCAGGGCTACACCCATTTTTCCGGTGGAGTGATTGCTCACAAACCGGACGGGGTCGATGGCCTCTCGCGTCCCTCCGGCGGTGATCAGAATCCGCTTCCCGGCAAGGCTCTTTTCTGCCAGCGCGTACTCCAAAGCTTCTTGTAGCACCTCTATCTCCGGCATCCGGCCTTTGCCTTCCGTGCCGCAGGCTAACGGACCGCTGGCGGGTTCTATAACCTGCACGTTTGCCCATCCTTTAATGGTCTGGACAGCGTGTTGCGTAGCGGGGCTCTCCCACATCTTGTCGTTCATTGCCGGAGCAATAACAATCGGTTTGCGAGCTGTGCAGGAGCAGATGGTGGTCGTCAAGGCATCATCGGCAATACCGGCTGCCATCTTGCCGAGGACGTTCGCCGTCGCCGGTGCTACGATCATTGCGTCGCACCAATCGGGCAGGGAGATATGCTCGGTCGAGTGATCATTGATGGCGGCGAACACATCCGAATACACCCTGCTTCCCGATACGGTCTGCAGGGTGAGTTCTGTGACGAACTCCAAAGCGTTCTTTGTCGTCGCTACACGCACTTCGGCGCCGGACTTGACAAGCGAACGAATGAGTTCCGGAATCTTATACGCAGCAATACCGCCGCTGATTCCCACTAAGATGTGTTTGCCTTTCAGCATATTATTTCAGCGCTTCATCGCGGTTGCCTATGCGGTAAACCAACTCGCCGTCGATGAACTCCTGAGTAGCCATCAACGAAGGTTTCGGAAGACGCTCGTATTGGCGGCTGATCTCAATCTGCTCGCGGTTCTCAAACGTCTCTTCCAGGTTGTCCTGAGGAATAGAGAAATCCTGCAATTTGGCATCCAACTCACGTTTGATGCCGGCACTGATCTGATTGGCGCGTTTAGCAATGATTGCTACGGTCTCATACACGTTGCCTACCGGCTCCATGAGCTGGTTCACGTCACGCGTTACCGTGTTCTTGGGGGCTTTTGAATTTTTGTAATCCATATCTTATTCTTTTGTTATTTTTCGTATTTGTACCATCATCCTGTCTGCTTCTTTGCGATGCTTCGAGGTCGGGTATTCGGTGGTAAAGTTATAATATTCGTCTTGCGCATCCCGTGCACGCTCTAACTTCTTGTCTTCAAACGAGTTAACCATCTGTTGATACTTGGCTTCCAAGATCAACCAGCTGAAATCCTCCTGATATTTGTTGCTCGGATAGTTACGAAGCGCATTACAACCTCGGCGATGCGCTCTTCAAGCAGGACAAATATACAGACGCGCAACTCGAGTTTGAGACCGCGGCGAAGATGTTGGACAAGAAAGCCGACAAGGACCGTTATGCCAAAGTCATGCATAACATCGGTAACTGTACCTTCGCCCAGCAGCAGTATGACAAAGCCGTGGCTGCCTATCAGGAGTCGCTCAGGGCGAACCCCAAAGATAACGACACGCGCTATAATCTCGTCAAAGCGATGGAGATGTTGCAGCAACAACAGCAACAAAACCAGCAAAATCAGCAGAACCAAGACCAACAACAGCAACAACAACAGCAAGAGCAACAGCAACAGGACCAACAAGATCAGCAACAAGACCAACAGCAACAACAACAGCAGCAAGAGCAACAAGACCAGATGGACAAAGAGACGGCTGAGCAGATTTTGCAAGCCCTCGAGCAAGACGAACAAGATACACAAGAGAAAATGCAGCGGCAGCAAGGTAAGAAACGCCGCGTAGAAAAAGAATGGTAATATGAGACAAAAGTTATTCATACTATTGAGTGTTCTCGGCATGGCGCTAACGGGCTTTGCCGAGGATGTCGTTTTCAAGGCGCAGGCACCGGCACAAGTCATTGTCGGACGGCCCTTCCAGTTGACCTACACCGTCAACCAGCGTAGCCGTGACCTTCGTGCGCCCGAGTTTACAGATTTCGATCTGCTGGCAGGACCTTACACCTCCACCAGCAGCAGTACTTCCTTCGTGAACGGGCACCGAACCTCGTCCTTCTCCCAGACTTATACCTACACCCTCATGGCACAGAAAGCCGGTACGTTCACTAGCGCGCCGGCAACAATCAAAGTGGATGGCGAGAACGTCCAGTCCAATGGTGTCCGCATAACCGTGTTACCCGAAGACGAACAACCCGCAGGACAATCTAACAGCGGAGCGGTCCAGCAGTCTGCAGGACGGTCTAACAGTGAAGCGGTCCAGCAGT
>ONIM01000016.1 GCA_900317885.1 uncultured Bacteroidales bacterium
CTCTTTGAAAACTCTCAACTCTCCACTATCAACTCTCCACTAAAAATGGGTACCTTCCGCACCTACACGCTGAAGGTGGAGGGCTCTGACATCACCTTGCGCAACATCACCATCGAAAACAATGCAGCACGGCTCGGACATCTCGGTCGCCGCACGGAGATAGAGGGAGATTACACCTTCTCCGCAGAGAAGCCGTATATCCTCTTCGATACCATCCTCGTCGGCGGCAAAATAACGATAGAGGCAGGCGCCAGGCTGTATATGCACCAGGGAGCAAGCCTCGTCGCATTGGGGGACGTAGAGGCCCTCGGTACGATGAATAAACCGATATATATCCGCCCGGACCGAATGGACAATCTCTTCGACTCCGTGCCGTACCTATACGCCGCAGGAGGATGGAACGGCTTCTACCTGCAATCCGAAGAGGCGAAGAACTATACCTTCAGCTACGTAGAGATCGTCTCGGGAAACGTAGGTATGAGTTGTGTCAGTACCTGCAAAGGAACGCTGCCGACCCTCCGAATGGACGGATGTAAGATTCACAACCACACCTTGTACGGCTTGGTCTTGGAGCACGTGGACGCGCTGGTAACGAACACAGAGATCAGTAATTGCGGCCTGTACTGCGTGTATTGCAACGGCGGAAAGCAGGATTTTGTACACTCTACCATCGCTTCGTATTTCGGTTATACGAATATCCGGATTCAGTCGGCGAAGAAGGAGAACACAGCAGCGGTATATATCGATAACCTCAGCAAGACAGGCGAACCGACCGTGACGTCGTTCTATAACTCCGTCATCACAGGCTATTTAGCGAACCAATTAGTGCTGGCTACGCCCTTGGAGCAGTACTATGAGGGCGTATTCAGCCATAACTACCTCAAGACCGACACGCTGCTCGCGTCGAATGCGAAAGACAATACCTACTGGCAGGAGACCGACACAGCCGTCTTCCGCAATACGTACTATAAATACAAGGAATATATCTACTATGATTTTCGTCCGGACAGTCTCTCGCCGCTGAGGGGCATAGGCGACTCGATTGTGGCACTCCCCTATCCTATGGATAGAGAGGGTTTCTCACGGGCGCTTATGAGACCGGACGCAGGATGCTATCAACATCATCCTTAATCTGCTCCTGCAGTTCTTGCAGGGACTCAAAATGCTTCTCGTCGCGGATGAAACGGACGAAGCGAATCTTCAGTTGTGCGCCATACAGATCGCCTTTGAAGGAAGGTATATAGACCTCGATGAGGCCGTTATGGTCGATATTCACAAACGCAGGCGCGTCATCGCGTACCGGGGTCGTGACAGTCGCCATATAGACGCCGCACTTGGGAGTAATCTTCTCCGGAGCGAGAGGACGGATGTTCGCCGTAGGAAAACCGATCGTGTGCCCCACTCCTTTGCCGTGTACCACCTCGCCGAGGATGGTATAAGGCCGACCTAAGAGTTCGTTCGCCATGACGATATTCCCATTCTCGAGCGCAGAGCGGATCTCCGTGGAAGAGACATGATACTCCCCATCTACGAACTCGCCCAAAGTGATCACCTCCACACCGCAAGCCTCGCCTGCACGGCGGTAGTCCTGAGGACGACGGAGACGGTCCGAACCGAAACGATGGTCGTAACCCATAACGAGCACACGGACGTCATAACGGTCATGAAGAAACGTCATAAACTCCTGCGCGGTAAGGCTATGAATCTCCTCGAAAGGCAACATCAGCACCTCCCCATAGCGCTCCAACAACTCCTGCCGCTCCTCCCTGGAGGTGAGCATAGCCGGTTGATAGTCCGATTGCAAAGTAGCACGCGGGTGGTTGTCAAAAGTGACGATGAGGGGCGTAAGGTCGCGCTCCTGCGCTACACGGCGCAGGTGGTCGAAGAGAAAACGATGACCCTTATGGACGCCATCGAAAAATCCTATAGTTGCTATCTTACTCACTCCTCTTCGTAGTAACCGTGCTCGATGCCGTACTGCAGCTCGGCATCTTGGATGAGTTGGATCTGTACGCCGGAGATAGCACGGCCGTCTTCCTTCGCTGCACGGAGGACATAATTGAGCTGCTCGGTCTCATCCACCTCGCCGTCTAAGTACTCCATCTCGCCGGTCGCTTCATCGACCTTCACAAGACCTTGTTCCTCCAGGAAATCGTCCATCGCATCGAGAACAAAAAGGATGTCGTCCGCCGTTAATGAACCGCGGTCTGAGGCAGGGATAGCAGAGAAGATGAACTCTACCAACTCGCGCTCTTCGGGCTCCAAAAGAGCCATTTCAATCGTATCGTTTTCCATAAATCCTTCTAAAAACGCTGCAAAGATACGAAATTATTTGCATATATGCAAAAAAAGTAGTAATTTTGTGGCAAAATTACGAAGTTATGAGTGAATTTTGGAAACGAACCCTCTCCGGAGCGGTGTATGTAGCGGTTATCGTATTCAGTATCGTATATAGCAAGGCCGTGTTCTGCGGTATTTCTGCCGCCTTGGCTTTTTCAGCCGTACGCGAGTATAACAGTCTGACCCATCCACGGTGTGCCATGGATTTTTTGAGTGAGCTCAGTGCCGTATTGTGCGTGATACCATGCACGGTGGGTTTCGCATATGGGATGCCGTGGAAATCATGGTTTTTGCTGACATTACTTCTCCCGATAGGCATCCTGATCGCAGAGCTGTGGAACAAGGACGAGAACCCGATTCAGCAGTGGGGGCATTTCCTCGTGGGACAGCTCATGATTGCACTGCCGTTTGCGCTGATGAACGTGTTGTGCCTTATCGATCCGTACCTGCTTCTCGCGGTCTTTGTGCTGATCTGGGTAAACGACTCGGGCGCCTACTGCGTAGGCGTTCTGACGGCAAAGAAGATGCCGGGAGGTAATCATAAGATGTTCCCCCGCGTGAGCCCGAAGAAGAGCTGGGAAGGCCTATTCGGCGGCGTGGCTTTCACCATCGGCGCAGCATTCATCCTCAACCGCTACGGATGGTTCGACGCCATCAGAAAAGAAGGATACGAGCTGCTGATAGCAGGAGCTTTTGCGCTCATCGTTAGCGGTTTTGGTACCTTGGGCGATCTCATGGAGAGCCTTTTCAAACGCTCGATAGGTGTCAAAGACAGCGGTAAGTTCCTGCCGGGACACGGCGGTGTATTAGACCGTTTTGATTCGATTCTATTGGCTGCACCGATGGCGTTATTGTTCGTGGTGATGATGATCTTATGCTAAAAGGGCTGGTAAAGATATTATCCCGTATGCCGCTCAACGTGCATTATTTCTTTGCGGATGGGTTGATCTACCCGCTGATGTACTACGTGGTGCGGTACCGAAGGAAGATGGTTAGGAAGAACCTGCGGCTGTCTTTCCCCGAGAAGAGCGAAGGCGAGCGGCAGGCGATTGCTAAGGCGTTCTATCATCAGTTTTGCGACACGATCGTAGAGATTATCTACGGCTACCGCATCTCTGACGAAGAGATGAAAGAGCGTGTGGTGTTTGAGGGAATGGAGGAGTTAAACAAGCTGGTGGACGCAGCAGGAGGAGGAATCTTCATGTTAGCCCATTTCGGTTGCTGGGAATGGTTGGCGTCCGTCCAACAATGGGTATCGCCCGGCGTGACGGAGATGAATATCTATCGCCGCCTCAAGAGCAAAGCAATGGACGAACTGATGCTTGCCATCCGCGCCAAACGGGGAGGCGTATGCGTGGAGAAACAGCGGATACTACGAGAGATGGTACGGTTTCGGGCTGAGAAGAAACCCTTTACCATAGGCCTGCTCAGCGACCAGAAACCCCGGCCGGAAGTGACGCGTACGTGGACCACGTTCCTGCACCAGGAAACAGGGTTCTTGGACGGAGGAGAGGTCTTAGGCAAGAAATTCGGGATTCCGGTCTTCTACGCCCATATACGACGAGAGAAACGGGGCTACTACCGCGTGCAGATGATTCCTCTTTGTGCAACGCCGAAAGAGAGTGCCGAAGGGGAGATCACTAAGGCCTACGCACGGGCGTTGGAGCGAAATATAGAGGAACAGCCGGCGTTGTGGCTCTGGACGCATAACAGATGGAAATGGGCCAAACCATAAACCCTAAATCATAAATTTGTGAAGTGTAGCGTAATCATATTAAACTGGAACGGAGCTCAAATGCTACGGACATACCTGCCGTCGGTGGTAGCGCATACTACGGATGCAGGTTGCGAGGTCGTGGTGGCGGATAACGGGAGTACGGATGAGAGCCTGGAGGTGCTGCATAAGGAGTTTCCGACCGTACGAACGATTGTTCTGGATAAGAACTACGGCTTTGCCGAAGGCTATAATCGCGCGATAGATGCAACCCGGAGCGAGTACGTGGTGCTGCTGAACTCCGATGTAGAGACGCCGGAAGGATGGCTCACTCCCCTACTCGATTACCTGGACGCACACCCGGAGGTCGCAGCAGTGCAGCCGAAGATACGCAGTTGGAAAGACAAGCGCTTTTTTGAGCACGCGGGTGCAGCAGGAGGATACCTGAACCCCTTAGGCTATCCCTACTGCCGCGGAAGACGGTTCGGGCGCGTGGAAGAAGATCACGGCCAGTACGATTCGGTAGCAGAGGTGGAATGGACTTCGGGCGCTTGCATGTGCGTACGCACGAGAGTATATAAGGAGTCGGGCGGTCTCGATGCATCGTTCTTCGCCCACATGGAAGAGATAGATCTCTGCTGGCGCATGCGGAACAAAGGATGGAAGCTCGCCTGCGTACCGGCAAGCACCGTGTATCACCTCGGCGGCGGATCGCTGAGTTACGGCAACCCAAGGAAGACTTACCTCAATTTCCGCAACAACCTGCTGATGATCTACAAGAACAGTCGATGGCGGTGGTGGGTACTGAGCGTGCGGTTCTTCTTGGATTATGCCGCGGCAACGATGTTCCTCCTCACGGGCAAGACAGAGGCCGCAAAAGCCGTCTGTCAGGCAAGGAGAGATTATCGGAAAATGAGATGATTTGAAATTTGAGATTTGATATTTGAGATATATGGGATTTTTCGGATTTTTTAACAGAGAGAAGAAAGAGACCCTCGACAAGGGTCTGGAGAAAAGTAAGGAGTCAGTGCTCAGTAAAATCGGGCACGCTATCGCCGGCAAATCGACGATAGATGACGATGTATTGGATAACTTGGAGGAGGCGCTGATCACCTCCGATGTCGGCGTGGAGACCACGCTGCGGATCATCGAGCGGGTGCAAGAGCGCGTCAAAAAGGACAAATATATCGGTACGGAGGAGTTAAATCGGCTGCTGGTCGATGAGATTTCCTCGTTGTTGCAGGAGAATAACGTAGCCGACGTACCGGATTTCGAAGCTCCGCTTCCCGCCAAACCCTATGTGATCATGGTCGTAGGCGTGAACGGCGTGGGTAAGACCACGACCATCGGTAAGCTGGCGTACCAGTATAAAGCGGCGGGCAAGAAGGTTTATCTGGGTGCAGCGGATACCTTCCGTGCGGCGGCAGTAGAGCAGCTCTGCATCTGGGGTGAGCGCGTAGGCGTGCCGGTCATCAAGCAGCAACAGGGGTCCGACCCGGCGTCGGTGGCCTTCGACACCTTACAATCGGCGAAAGCGAACGACGCGGATGTCGTACTCATCGACACCGCCGGACGGCTCCATAACAAGATCAACCTGATGAACGAGCTGACGAAAATCAAGAACGTGATGCAGAAAGTGGTGCCGGACGCGCCGCACGACGTGATGCTCGTCTTAGACGGTTCGACGGGTCAGAACGCCTTCGAGCAGGCGCGGCAGTTTACGGCTGCCACGCAAGTCTCTTCGCTCGCTATCACGAAGTTAGACGGCACGGCGAAAGGCGGCGTAGTAATCGGTATCAGCGACCAGTTCAAAATCCCCGTACGGTACATCGGCCTGGGCGAACAGATGACCGACCTGCAGGTCTTCAACCGCGTAGAGTTCGTGCGGTCGCTATTAGGAAATATCAACTAACAAATTCATATCATGGAAAACTACAGAATCGAATCGGACTTGTTAGGCGAACTGCAAGTCCCTCAAGACGCATACTACGGCGTGCAGACGCAGCGTGGTATCAACAACTATCAGATCTCTAATCTCAAGATGTCGGACTTCCCGGAGTACATCATCGCCATGGCGTATATCAAGCTCGCGGCGGTGGAGGCGAACCATGAGTTAGGAGTCATCAACGACGAGATTTACGCAGCTATCGCGCAGGCTTGCCATGAGATCATCGACGGCAAGATGCACGACCAGTTCCCCACCGATCTGGTACAAGGCGGCGCGGGCACGACGGTGAACATGAACGCCAATGAGGTTATCGCCAACCGTGCGTTGGAGATCATGGGGCATCAGCGCGGTGAGTATCAGTACTGCTCGCCCAACGACCACGTCAACTGCGCGCAATCGACCAACGATGCTTATCCTTCCGCCTTCCGTTATGCCTTCATCCGCATGAACAAAGGGCTGGTGTCCGAGCTGCAACTCCTCATCGAGTCGCTCCGTAAGAAAGGCGACGAGTACAATAACTCCATCAAAATGGGTCGTACGCAGCTGCAAGACGCCGTGCCGATGACGAGCGGGCAGGAGTTCCACGCCTTCGCCAACAACCTTGAAGAAGAGGTGGCTAACCTCGACCGCAACGTCAAGTTGCTGTACGAGATAAATATGGGAGGTACGGCTATCGGTACGGGTCTGAACGCCCGGGCAGGCTACGCAGAGCTGTGCATCAAGAAAATGTGCGAACTAACCGGCGAACCTTTTGAATTAGCCAGCGACCTCGTCGAGGCGACGCCGGACACCGGCGCATATGTCAGCTATTCGGCTGCGCTCAAACGCCTTGCCGTCAAGCTCAGCAAGACCTGCAACGACCTGCGTCTCATGGCTTCCGGTCCGCGTTGCGGACTGCACGAGATCAACCTGCCTCCGATGGCACCGGGTAGCTCCATCATGCCGGGCAAGGTAAATCCCGTCATCCCGGAGGTCACGAACCAGGTATGCTTCAAGGTCATCGGTAACGACACCGCTGTTACCTTCGCCGCCGAGGCAGGACAGCTGCAACTCAACGTCATGGAACCAATCATCACGGAGTGCATCTTCGAGTCTATCACCTGGCTGAGAAACGTGATGAAGATCCTCCGCAAGAAATGTATCGACGGCATCACCATCAACAGCGAGCATAATGCTGCTATGGTCAAACACTCCATCGGTATTGTCACAGCGCTCAATCCCGTCATCGGATACAAGGCCTCTACGAAGATCGCCAAAGAAGCACTTGAGACCGGAAAAGGCGTTTATGACCTCGTGTTAGAGCACGGCCTGCTGAGCAAAGAGCAGCTGGACAAACTGCTCGATCCTGAGAACATGCTCGCTGCCCATTAGCATCGTGCATTGATGCACTATCTCAACAAAAAGGATGACCTCGAATGAGATCATCCTTTTTGTTTATCTGCGTCTGCCGCCTCCGCCGGAGGAAGCACCGCCGCCTCCACTGCTACGGCCTCCACTGCTACGGCCTCCACTGCTTCTGCCGCCGCCACTATAACCGCCGCCTCCGGAGTATCCTCCGCTGGAACGGCCTCCGCCGCTATAGATGCTGGAGCCGCTGCTACGGCTACCTCCGTATGAAGAACTGCTGGACGTTCTGGTCGAACTCGTCGATCGGGTTGCGCCGGTAGCACTCGTCGATCTCGTAGGACTCGAGGTGCGTGTTGCGCTGGAAGTCCGCGTTGCGCTGGATGTGCGGGTCGTGCTTGCAGTACTTGCCGTGGAGCGTCCTACTGCGCTTGTTGAACGGGTCCTCGTCGAGCCGGAAGTCCGGGTCGTACTTGCTGTAGTAGCGGTAGTCGGGCTGGACGTTCTGCTGGAACTCCGGGCCGCAGTAGTCGTGGCTGCACTCGAGGTGCGCGTAGTAGCACCGGACGTTCTCGTTGTGCTGCCGAATGTGTTACGAGCGGTTGCAGGAGTGGCAGTACGAGCCGAAGTGCGAGCACCCTCTGCCGGAGCCGCTGCGCGGGCACTGGTGCGAGTAGTCGTAGTACTGCGTATCTCACGAGCGTTGGTCAAACCGCTGTTGCGACGTGTGAAAGAGCGATCGGGATGCGCCGTTGCGTACTCTCTGCGCCCTACGTTACGATGTAAGTCGTGGTAACCGCGGCGTACCTCGCGAGCGTGACGGAAAGAGCAGCAGTAGTGGTGGTGATGATAGGTGTAGCATCGATGCCAATACCAGTCATGTGCCCAGCAAGCGTGTGCGTACCACCATCCCGGCCAATAACCCCAGTACCAAGGCGAATGCCAAGCGTACCATGCGTCTGACCAGAACCAGTCGTAGATGATCGGACGATAGACATAAACCGGCTCGATCACGTAGTTTGTACCATATACATACTCGTCGCCAACTACCTGAACGGAGACCTCGTTATGCTCATCTTTCTCTACGTATATAGAGGCTACGTCTTGGAAGATATCTTTCGCCAGAACCGCTTGCAATACGATCAGACGCTTGTTACCCTCACCGGTCTCTACGACACGAAGATAATCCACTTGCCCGTCGCCGTTCAGATCCAAGTTACAGAACGCGCTGTCCGGGTTGTTGAGCATCGTCTCGAACTCTTCCAGGTTCTTAGCCTCTGCGAACAGTTTAGCTACAACCTTCAGATCGAGTCCTTCAGAGATGTCGGTACTCTTAGCGGAAACAGTTACTGTCTCTTCCGCCCATAATGCTGTGCTCAGAAGCATCAGCCCCATCAGAAGTGTAGTTAATTTTTTCATAATTGTAATGTTTTAAAGGGTTCTCGAAATCTCGATAAATCGATCTATCGGTACTTCGATACCCTGATCCTTCAAATACCGTGCCAAACCTCAGACGAGTTTCAGATCGTGGTGCATTTTTTCTTTTTTGGTCCGCATGTACCGCTCGTTCCAACGGTTCGGTTGGATCTCTATCGGTACGTTCTCAACGATCTCGATGCCGTAACTCTCCAGCCCTACTCGCTTGACGGGGTTGTTGGTCATAAGGCGTAGTTTGTACGCACCCATCTCGCGAAGAATCTGCGCGCCCACGCCGTAATCGCGTTCGTCCGGCTGGAAACCCAGATGAATATTCGCCTCAACCGTGTCGTCGCCCTGCTCCTGCAGCTTGTACGCGCGGATCTTGTTCATCAGTCCGATGCCGCGGCCCTCCTGATTCATATAAACAACGATTCCTTTGCCTTCCGCCTCAATCATCTGCATGGCTTTTTTGAGTTGCTCGCCGCACTCGCAGCGTTGCGAACCGAAGATATCGCCGGTCATGCAGGACGAGTGTACGCGGCAGAGAACCGCCTCGTCTGCCGTCCACTCGCCTTTGGTCAGCACCACGTGCTCTAATCCCGTCGTCAGGTCCCGGAACGGTGTGAGCATGAACTCGCCGTTCTGAGTCGGCAGGAAGACCGTCTCGCCCTTTTCGATAAGACCGCTCTCTTGGCTCTTGGCTCTTGCCTCTTGGCTCTCCCCCTCTATGGGGGAGCCGGAGGGGGCTTCCTTCTCCAGTCGATAGGCGATGAGGTCCTTGATAGTGATAATCTTCAGGTCAAACTCCTTCGCCACCTCTTGTAGTTGCGGCATTCGCGCCATGGTGCCGTCGGCATTCATGATCTCTATCAGAGCCGCCGCCGGATGAAATCCCGCCAGTCTCGCCAGATCGACACCGGCCTCTGTATGTCCCGCACGCTGCAACACGCCTCCTGCGCGGGCGTACAAAGGATTAATATGTCCCGGGCGACCGAAAGTCTCCGGCTTGGACGTCGGGTCCGCTAAGGCACGGATCGTTGCCGCGCGATCTGCCGCAGACACACCGGTCGTACAACCCTCTAACTTATCTACCGTCACTGTGAACGGCGTACCCAGCATCGACGTGTTGTTCGCTACCTGATGCATCAGGTCCAGCTCGGCGCAACGCTGCTCCGTGATCGGGCAGCACAATACGCCGCGACCGTGTTGCAGCATGAAGTTCACCTTCTCCGGAGTGATGGCCTCAGCGGCAATGATGAAGTCGCCTTCGTTCTCGCGGTCTTCGTCGTCCACGACGATCACAAACTTACCTTTTTTGAAGTCTTCTAAGGCTTCCTCTATAGTATTGATTCTCATAATTCTTAATTCTCATAACGAGCCTCTTGGCTTTGATGGACCAGGCCTCGGGGTTGAAGAGCGGCGAGTCGGTCGCTGCTTTGTAGGTCAGGAAGATGCCTGTCGGCAGCAGCACAAACGAACTAAGCCACATGCCCGCCCACGTCGGCCATAACGCCTCGCGGGCCATCTTGTATCCCGTATTGTCGATGATATAATAAACGATAAACAGGATAACCGAGATCACTACCGGCGCTCCCAAACCGCCCTTACGGATGATCGCTCCCAACGGCGCACCGATGAAGAAAAAGATCAGGCACGCGAACGCAAGAGTGAATTTCCTATGCAGCTCGATAGCGTGCTTGCGGATATATCGGTCGGCGTCCTCCAGCAGGATAGCGTTATAATCCACCTGGTCCCGGTAGGTCTGCGCCTTCTCTTTCGCGAGCGACAGCACACGTCGCTGCTGATCAATCGTGAGCGCCGCCCAGAGTGTGTCCAAGTTATGCGTCCGCCGTTCCTCTGCAGTGATGGAGGTTGGGATCCGGACGGTGTCACGCGTGTTGTCACGACCGAAATATCGCTCCTCTATCATTCGGTTGCTCTGCTCCCGGCTTGTCGTCCGAGATACTTGCTGCACGGAGTCGATGGAGTGTACCAGTTGCGCTACGTTCTTACTCACGTGCTGGTCCTCCAACAGCGACTCGTCGTAGCGGTTGAAATCCGTCGCAAAGTCAATAATGACGCGTTTGTGGCTGAAGGTCTCCCGCCGATACGGAATACTGTTTGTCGTGCCCGTTGCCCGCTGTTGTTTCTTATTCAGGTTCTCAAACGACTCACCGGATATCAGGTCCAGCATCAGAAACCGTTTGTCGGCGCTGGTACTCAGCCGGCCCGTGTCGGCTACCATCACTTTCGCGTTCGCAAAACCGTCCGAGTAGTCGTAGATCATGATGTTCAGCAGATCGCCTTTAGGCGTCTTCTCGCGCACGTAGATATGGTAGCCGCTGATCTCGTCGTAGAACTCCCCGACGGGAATCTGCAACTCCGGACTCTTCTGCCTCAGCGAGAAGATCAGCGCCCAGAGCTTCATCTGCGACTTGGGCAGCACGTTGTTACTGAAAAAAAACGCACCTACGCTCAGTAACGCTACCGCAAAGGCTAACGGACGCAAGATGCGGAAGAGCGAGATCCCGGCAGCCTTCATCGCCGTAAGTTCGAATTTCTCCGCTAAGTTTCCAAACGAGATCAGCGAACTCAGAAGGATGGCTAACGGCAACGCTAAAGGCACAACCGACGCCGCGGCATAGACGAAAAACTCCGCCAGGACGTCCAACCCTATTCCTTTGCCTACCAGGTCGTTCACGTGCATCCACATGAACTGCATCAGAAGGATGAATATCGCAATAAAGAAAGTAGCCAAAAACAGCCCCAGAAAATTCCGGAGCAAGTAAATGTCTATTTTCTTTATCAGCTTCATCCTTTCAGATTCTCTTTCACAAAGATCAGGGGCAGCAAGTCCGCCGCTGATTCGAAGACATACGTCTCCTCCTCGCCGTAGAGCAGCACCTCCATCTTTCCGCCGTAACGGTGTTCGGTCTCAAGCATCACCTGCCGGCAAGCGCCGCACGGTGCACCCGGTTCCTTGGTAAAATGTCCGCCCGTGAAGCACGCGATTGCTAATTTCTCTACCGGCTCCTCCGGGTACTGAGCGCCCGCTGCAAAAAGCGCACTACGCTCTGCGCAAAGACCACTCGGATAGGCGGCATTCTCCTGATTACAACCGCGGATCACTTCGCCGTTCGCTAACTTTGCCGCCGCACCCACATGAAAATGGCTGTACGGGCAGTAACTGTGCTTCGTCTGCTCCTTGGCTATCGTCAGCACCTCGCGCTGCTCATCCGTCAACTCGTCCCAGCGGTATACCCGCATCTTCGTGGTCAGATTGTATTCTTTCATATTATAGATAGGTTAATTTTGCTTTCGACTTTCTACTCTCAGCAACTCTCAAACTGTCTGAGGAAACGTACGTCGTTCTCCGAGAACAGACGCAGGTCTTTGACCCTGTATTTGAGGTTCGTGATACGCTCTACACCCATACCGAAGGCGTAACCGCTGTACTCCTTGCTGTCAATACCGCAGGCCTCAAGAACGTTCGGATCGACCATACCGCAACCGAGGATCTCCACCCATCCTGTGCCTTTGCAGAACGAGCAGCCCTTGCCGCCGCAGATGTTACAACTGATATCCATCTCCGCGCTCGGCTCCGTGAACGGGAAGTAACTCGGTCTCAGACGGATCTTCGTCTCCGGGCCGAACATCTCCTTCGAGAAATACAGCAACGCCTCGCGCAGGTCAGCGAAGCTCACGTTCTTGTCGATATACAGACCTTCCACTTGGTGGAAGAAACAATGCGCACGAGCCGAGATGGCCTCGTTACGATACACGCGACCCGGACAAAGGACACGGATCGGCGGCTTCTGGCTCGTCATCACGCGCGTCTGTACCGAACTCGTGTGCGAACGCAGCAGCACATCAGTCGGCTTCTGGACACCCTTCTCTTTCTCGATGAAGAATGTATCCTGCATGTCGCGCGCCGGGTGCTCAGGAGCGAAGTTCAGCATGCCGTAGACGTGCTTGTCGTCCTCTACCTCCGGACCTTGCGCAATCGTAAATCCGATTCGCGAGAAGATATCCTCTATCTCCTCACGCACCAACGACAGCGGGTGGCGCGTGCCTAACGCAATAGGATCCGGTGTACGCGTCAAGTCCGGTTTGTCCGCCTCGGCCTGCTTTGCCTCGAATTGCTCACGCAACTCGTTGATCCGTCCCTCCGTCTCCTGACGAAGCTGGTTCAGCAGCTGACCTAACTCCCTTTTCTGCTCGTTCGGCACCGTGCGGAACTCGTTGAACAACGCCGTGATCTCACCTTTCTTACTCAGGTACTTGATGCGCAGGGCCTCTAACTCCTCGGCATTATTTGCCTGGATATCCGACACCTGCGACAGTAATGTTTGAATTGTATCTTTTAAAGCCATAATACGGTTAATTTACAAATAGCGTGCAAAGTTACAACAAAAAATCGATATATGCAAATAAATTTGCACTTTTTACAATTATTTCACATTTATTGCACCCCCGAGCAACCCCCAAACAAGACCCTAGCAACCCCTAAACACCTCCAGAGCAACACCTAAACAAGACCCTAACCATAGGATCACCATAAGATCACCATAGGATCACCATAGGATGAAACCCCTTTTTTGTCATTTTTGCATATATTACTGTATATATACATAGTATATATACACTTTTTACTTTACTTTTTTTATTTGCACATGTCAATTTTTTTTTGTACCTTTGTACCCGATTTTAATTTGCACAAGTATGTGCGTACGCGTAGAAACAATAAATGAGTCATGAAAAATATAGCATTTATCATCAACCCCATCTCGGGAAGCAAAGAGACGCAGAACGCGAAGCGTAAGCTGCCGAAGTTGATCATGCAGACCCTCGACAGCGAGCAGTGGTTGCCGAACATCACGTTCACGGAATACGCCGGACACGCCGTAGAATTGGCGCGTCAGTATGCCCGAATGGGCTTTGACGCCGTGGTGGCGGTCGGAGGAGACGGCACGGTGAACGAGGTGGCACGGGGGCTGGTTATGGGCTACGGCAACCGGCCTGTGAGCGAGCGCACGGCTTTGGGAATCCTGCCGATGGGTAGCGGAAACGGATTCGCACGGCATCTGGGTATTCCTATCCGGCCGCAGAAAGCGATCGAGATGATCAATCACTCCGAACCGATCTCGGTGGACTACGGTCTGGCGAACGGAAAG
The DNA here is from genome assembly GCA_900317885.1 of uncultured Bacteroidales bacterium. GTDB lineage: Bacteria > Bacteroidota > Bacteroidia > Bacteroidales > Paludibacteraceae > Colicola. The sequence continues at coordinate 13,940 of ONIM01000016.1, forward strand.
TTGTTCGTGAGCACTTGTGGCACGGGATTTGATGCACTGATTGCAGACCATTTTGCGGGTAGCAGCAAACGAGGATTCAGTACCTATCTGCAGAACATCATCCACGATGCCTTCTCCTACCATGCGCAGGCCTACCACATCGTAGGAGACGGACTCGACGTGACGCACAAAGCCTTCCTCATCACTTTTGCTAATGCAAATCAATGGGGCTACGAAGCGCTCATTGCGCCCAAAGCGAGTATCCAGGACGGTAAGATGGACATCATGCTCATGTCGAGCCACGCGCTCTTAGGCAGCGCAAGTCTCGCGTTACGGCTCTTCGCCGGCAGCATAGACGACAGCCATTTCATGGACACGCTGCGCGCACGCGAAGTGACCCTTGAGCGCGAAGAGGCAGCACCCTTCCACATCGACGGAGACCCCGTGGAGATGGAGAAAGATATACACATCCGCATCGTCGAAGACGGACTCCGCGTCCTCGCAGAGAAGAGGTTCTAAGACCATCTATAATTACTACCGGCTATGACACTGAAAATCATCAATAAGAGCAATAATCCGCTGCCGCGATACGAGAGCGCGCAGGCAGCAGGTATGGACATCCGCTGCAACATCGAAGAGCCGATCACGCTGCAACCGATGGAGCGAAGACTCATCCCCACGGGCTTGTTTATCGAACTCCCCGCCGGTTACGAAGCGCAGATCCGGCCACGTAGCGGCCTGGCGCTCAAACGCGGATTAACCGTTCTCAACACGCCGGGCACAATCGACGCGGACTACCGCGGAGAGGTAGGAGTCATCCTTATCAACCTCTCCGGCGAAGCCCAGACCATCGAACCTGGCGAACGGATCTGCCAGATGGTGATTGCCAAGCATGAGACACCGGAAGTGGTCGAAGTGACTGAACTGAGCGACACCGAGCGCGGAGCAGGAGGATTCGGGCACAGCGGAAGGAAATAGGCCCCACCCGACCTCCCCATAAAGGGGAGGAGATAAGATAGAAATGAGGAAGATATATATCATCATATTAGTAATATTGCTATCCCTCCCCCTCTATGGGGGAGGCAAGGTGGGGGCGTCCGTCGAGCAAAACCAACAGTTTACGTACTACTGGTACGCGGCGCGGCAAGCGATGGATCAGGAGCGATACGGAGACGCGTTCGCCCTGCTGCAGTTTTGCAACGCCCTCAAACCCGATGACGGGCAGACCTTGTACTACTTAGGCGTGATCTACTCCGGCATGAAGAAAGAAGATCGTGCGCAGGAGTATTTCAATCAAGCATACCAAGCCCTGCCGAAAGGAACGGCACCCGTGGACCTCTTGCAACGGCTGATGATGCAAGCTATCTCTGCACAAGAATGGAAGAAAGCCCTGGCCCTGCAAAACGAGATAGACGACCGAAACGGCTATGACGCCTATAGTGCTATCACGCGCTACCGCATTTATGCCATGAGCGGCAAGCCCAAGAAAGCCATCAAAGAGATCGACCGATACCTCGAGACCGACCCGGCAAATATGCGGTTCCTGCTCTTCCGCCTGGAGATCATGGAGCAGATGGGAGCCAAACCCAAAGAGCTATACGCGCTCTACGAGCGGGTCTTGGAACTCGATCCGTATAACCTCATGATCCTCAATAACTACGCCTACCATCTGGCTACGCACGGAGGGGACCTGACGAAGGCGGAGAAGATGAGTGCGATAACCATTCAGGAGCAACCCTCTAACCCCACCTTCTTGGACACCTACGGATGGATACTCCACCTCCAGGGACAGGACCAACTCGCGCTCTTCTACCTCAACCGGGCGCTGTGGAATGTCGGTAAAGATGACAAAATGAGAGATGAAGTACAAAAGCATATTCATAGTATTAAGTAGTGCTCTTCTGCTCTGCTCTTGCGGGGCGAAGAAGAAAGCCGTTCATCCGGTTGAACCCCAACCGGTAGTACCCGCATGGCACACCTGCCTCATTCAGGGCGCGCAGGCTACCGTCTTCACGGGCGAGGATAAAGTATCCTCCTCCGTCACCATGCAGACCGTACACGACTCGATGATCGTCATCTCCGTCATGCCGATGCTCGGAATGGAGATGATGCGCGTGGAAGCTACCCCGACCCAGATCATCGCGATTGACAAACTACACGGACGCTACGCGAAAGCCACTTTTGCGGACATCAACCGCCGGCTCACGCCCTCGCTGAATTGGGACATCCTCCAGCAGCTCTGTACCGCCGAATTGCCTACAGGGCCCGAGAAAGCACGGCTCGTCTATACCTTCGGCAAAGAGCGACTGGAGCTCATCATCAACTATCCGCCCCGTAAGTTAGACGTACCCGTGAGAATGACCAACCAAAGGCTGACCAAATATACAGAGATAGATGTATCGAAATTCCTATAAATATATATTCACGCTTATCCTGAGCGTATTGATGCTCGTTCCGGTATGGGGCGAGAGCGTCAAGGAGTTGCAGAAAAAGCAGAAGAAGCTGCAGGCAGAGATCGAGCAGACCAATAAGATGCTCAAGCAGACCAAGAAAGACGAGTCCGCTACCCTCAACAAACTGCAGCTCCTTAACCAGAACATCAAGACCCAGAAGAAGCTCATCCATACCCTGGATAGCGAGATCACGGCGCTCGACCGCGAGATGAAGCGGCTGAACACGACGCGCGACTCCTTGCAAACGGTCCTGGAGCGGTACAAAGACGACTACGCCAAGATGGTGCGACAGAGCCATTATGCAAGGATGCAGCAGTCTCCCTTGCTCTTCCTCCTCTCCAGCGACAGTTTTCAGCAGCTCGCACGACGCACACGTTACCTGCAGGAGTTTGCCCATTTCAGGCAAACGCAGGTTCGCCGTATCGAAACTACGCAAGCGGAGATAGATACCCAGAACGAACTCCTTGAGACCAACAAAGCCGACAAACAGGCTGCGCTCTCTACCCGCAAACGCGAGCAGGCAAACCTGCAGCGTGACGAGCGAAAGCAGCAGAATATGCTCTCCCGACTCAAGACCAAAGAGAAAGACCTCAACAAGCAGATCAAGCAGAAACAGAAGAAGGTGGACGAGCTCAACCGCAAGATCGATGATTTGGTGCGCAAGCAGGCAGAGAAAGCCTCCAAGACCTCCCTCACGAAGGAGCAGAAACTGATTGCCGGAGGCTTTGAAGCCAACAAAGGACGCCTACCCTGGCCCGTGGAGAAAGGGATGATCAGCGGACATTTCGGCAAACAGCAGCACCCCGTTTACTCTCAGGTCACGATCGACAACAAAGGCATCTATATACAGACGACAGCAGGCACCAAAGCCCGCGCAGTCTATAAAGGCGAAGTGACCAGCTGCTTCATGGTCGGCGGTACGTACGCCGTCATCATACAACACGGTAACTACCGAACCGTGTACTCCAACCTCTCCAAACTCGCCGTCAAACAAGGCGATAAGGTCGAGACCAAACAAGCTATCGGTACCATCTTCACCGACCCCGAACAAGATCAGAAGACAGAACTGTATTTCCAGATTTACAAAGATAAGAACATTCAAAATCCCGAATTATGGATAGCAAAATAAAGTTATTTACCATTTTAGCATGTACCCTTTGTTCTTTGTTCCTTCCTTCCTGCAAAAAGAACAACTGGCTGGAATGGAAGGTGCAGAACGAGATGTGGCTGGAGGCGAATAAGACCAAGCCCGGTGTGCAGACCCTTTCCTCGGGGCTGCAGTTGAAGATCATCAAGGACCCCACGCCGCAAGATGCAAGACCCAATAAGACCAGCACCATCGTTTGTGACTACTCGGTGAAACTCATCAACGGCTACCGGGTGGACGGCGGTAACGCAGTCTCCCTTTCTTTGGCAAACACCATCCCCGGCTTCCAGGAGGGGTGCCATCACATTCACAATAACGGCGATATCGAACTCTATATCCCGGCGTACTTGGGCTACGACTACGCCAAGTACCAGAGCGACGAATATAGCGAAGCGGAAGGATTAGGTACCGAAGGTACCCAGGGATTCATTCCGCCTTACTCCACCCTCATTTATTCGATACATATATGCGGCGTTACAGGGGATTAATCATACTGATAGCGATTCTGCTTTGTTCCTGCGAAGGAACCACCTTCCAATCGTCCGTACCGGCGTACCCGGTGCGTGTGGTCATCAACACCAAGACGATGTTTACGGGTTTCACGCCGGAGAACACCAACGCCTATATCACCGTCAACGAAGAGGGCTACAAGGAGAATGGAGTCTTCAAACAACCCGTTACCGTCACCGACGCCTGGGGCTACGGAGGGATTGTGGTATATGTGTCGCTTGCCGGATACGTGGCCTTTGATTTAGCCTGCCCTTACTGCGCCGCGCATGGACTAAGACGCGCATGTATTATGGAGGGTATCTACGCGGAGTGTCCGGAGTGCGGAGAGCAATACGAGCTTGCCGGAGGTTACGCCATACCGCAGCACCAAAAGAGCACCGAATCTCTCCGACAGATGAACATCATCGCCTCGGAGGACAAACTAACCATCACGCAAAAGCAATGAGGTATGAGTAGTCAGCAATCAGTAATCAGTAATAAAGACCTCGTCTCCCTCGGCATCATCCGTCGCACCAAGTACCGCGACCTGCCGGAGTTTATCTTCGTTCGCCGCGACGGATTGTTTGTACCCTTTCGCTCGGAGCAGGTACCCGAACTCATCGGCGAGGAGATGTTTGCCTTGCGAACCGATATCCAGGAGGAAGACGACGGCATAATGACCTGGCAGGACCTCGTAGGCTATACCGTCATGGACGAAGAGCCGAGCGGTCAGCAGACGAAGATAGGCGTCATCGCCTCCATCGATGAGAGCACCATCAACACGCTCGCTACACTCGAAGACGGCCGAATGATGCCGCTCCACGAAGATTTTATCAACGCCATAGACGAAGAGACGCACCTCCTGCATGTCTCATTACCTTTTCAACTATGAGTAAGAAACTGACGACCGCCGAGATGGGGCGGATGAATATAGACCAATACCGAGAATCCGACAAACTGCCGCTGGTGGTGGTGCTTGATAACGTCCGCAGCCAGCATAATGTCGGAGCGGTCTTCCGTACCGCCGACGCCATGCGTATCGAGCGCGTCATCCTCTGCGGCATTTGTTGCTGCCCCCCTAATCAGGAGATCCATAAGACCGCCCTCGGAGCCGAAGAATCCGTCGAATGGCAGTATTACAAAGACACCCTCGACGCCGTACGTGCCCTGCAAGCCGAAGGCTATACCGTCTTTGCCGTCGAGCAGGCACACGACTCCGTGACGCTTGAAGAGGTAGCAGAGCAAATCGTAAATCTCAAATCTCAAATCTCAAATTGCCCTAAAACAGCAATCGTTTTAGGGCACGAGGTCTTCGGCGTACAACAAGAAGTAGTAGATAGTTGCACACAATGTATAGAGATACCCCAATACGGCACGAAACACTCGATGAACGTCTCGGTAACGGCGGGAATCGTGATGTACCGCTTAGCCTCCTCTCTCCGGCTCGCGACAAAGAAGTAGCGAAAGCTGCTATCCAAGCCGGCGCGGACGCTATCTATATCGGAGCCCCCGCGTATGGAGCACGACAAGCAGCGGGAAACAGCATCGAGGACTTGGCTGAGGTCGTTCGTTATGCCCATCTCTACGGTGTTCAGGTGCTCGTGACGGTCAATACGCTGCTCCACGAGGACGAATATGCGTCAGCCGTGAAGATGATCCATGAGCTCTATGAGATAGGTGTTGATGCTCTCATCATCCAGGACCTGCATCTTCTCGATTTTGACCTGCCGCCTATCCGTCTCCATGCTTCCACCCAATGCGATAACCGTACCCCCGAACACGTGGCGCACCTCAGGGACTTGGGCTTCCGGCGCGTCGTGCTTGCCCGCGAACTCTCCATCGACGAGATCCGTGCGATACACGAAGCCGTGCCGGATATAGAACTTGAAGCCTTCGTTCATGGCGCCCTCTGCGTCTCGTATTCCGGTCGGTGCTATATCTCCGAAGTGCTTGCCGGACGAAGCGCCAACCGAGGGGCGTGTGCGCAGTTCTGCCGCATGGCGTACGACCTGCTGGATGCTTCCGGGGAAGAGGTGCTCGACGATACCGGAGAACCGATTCATCAGCGCTACCTGCTCTCCCTGCAGGACCTCGACCGCTCTGCCTATCTTGCCGAACTCATCGACGCCGGCGTGACGACCTTCAAGATCGAAGGACGACTCAAGGACGCCGACTACGTGACAAACATCACCGCCTATTATCGGGATAAATTAGATAAAATCATAAATCATAAATTTGAAAACATAAATGGGTTAGTGTACAAACGCTCGTTTGTACCTAATCCCGAGAAGACTTTCCATCGCGGCGCGACGGATTATTTCCTGCATGGCCGCACGCCCCGCATGGCTAACTGGAACACTCCCAAATCCACCGGCGAGTATATCGGTTCGGTGCTCGAAGCGCGCGGTAATACGTTGCGTGTACGGCTCAACGAAGGCGTCACGCTCCATAACGGTGACGGCCTCACCATCGGTGCCGAAGGATGCTCCGTCAACGGCGTGGAAGGAAACATCATCAAGATCAATAAAGAAATCAGCATTCAGCCGTCAGCATTCAGAGAGATCCCGCTCTATCGAAACCTCGATGTCGAGTTCGTCAAGAATCTTCATTCCGAGCGAAAGATCCCCGTGGATATCTTGTTCCGCGAGACAGAAGAGGGCTTTGAGTTGCGCTATAAAGCCTTCCCTTCAGGGAGGGTTTGGGTAGGCTCCTTTGTGTATCCACACGAAGAGGCAAAAAATGCCGAGCGGGCGCTCGACACCATCCGTACGCAGCTGACCAAACTTGGTGACACGCCGTACATCGCCCGCTCCGTACAGATCGACTCCAAACCGTATTTCATACCCATAAGCATTTTGAATCAATGGAGACGAGAGACCCTTTAATGACATGCCGATACTGCCTGCTCTTCGAGTTAGGGCATTGCCGAAAGACGAATCCTTATCCCAAAGACAAGGAGCCGAGGTTTTTGCGTCTGAAGACAGGTAAGAAACTGAAACTGACCTTCGATTGCAAGAACTGTCAGATGCTGGTGGACGAAGCCTAAGCTTCATGAAGCGGCCGATGGTGAGCGAACTTCCATTCCTTATGCGCGATATTCATCGCATTGATCGTCTGAGGCGTACAGAAGGTCTCGCAGAACCGCTCCCAGATATACTCCACCGCCAGACTCGACGGATGTACCAGATCGTCCGCGTAAAAGCGGTAGTCCCGCAACTCATCGAGCATAATCTCGTAAGAAGGAAAATAACTGCTTTCGACTTTCGACTTTTGACTTTCTACTAATCTCTCCACCGCCATTAGCAGCGTAGCTTTACTGAGCTGGTTCTCATGCAGGCCGTCACGTACATGGCGAATGGGCGAGACGGTAAAGAGCCATCTCTTATCGGGGTACTGCGCCAAGATGGGTTGCCATGCTTCGATGATCTCCTCGACCGTCAACCGCCGCCTTCTGAACCATTTCTCCGGCATCTTATGGCAGTTTCCCACAACCCCGTAACCCGTAACCGGTAACCCATCACCCCTTAACTCATACACCCACGCCGTACCGAAAGTCACAATAACCACCGTCGCTTCGTCCAGAGCCCGCTGCATCGCCTCTATGGACTCTTTCACCGCTTTCTCCGCCTCTTCCCGCGTAGCCCGCGAGAACGAACCGTGATGCGCCATCGAGTGCCATAAGCCGTCGTGCTCCACGAGGGGCAATGGGTGATGGGTAATTGGTAATTGGTAATGTATCGCTTGCGCGATGGAGAGCGGGTTATAGAGTGTACCGAACGGATTGCAGGTCACCGCCATCTTCCTCTCCTCCATCTGTCTGCCTATCTCGTCGGAGAAACACGAACCGAGCATGAGAATCTTATCCCCATACCCGATCTTCCACTCGGAAGGCTTGATATCTACTGTCGTCTGTAACTTCATTACTCATAATGCATTACTTTCGCCGGGCTGATCTTCGCTACGATGGTGGATGGGAGTAGCAGAATCAGCAGCGACACCACAGCGGTCAGGATATTCAGCGCGATTATCCATCCCCACGCAAACGCTATCGGTACGTACGATACGTAATACGTCGATGCCTCCAAGGGTATGAGATGGCTGAAATACTGCACTGCCGCGAGTCCCAGACCGATGATATTCCCCCATACCATGCCTTTGCCAATAAGCATGGCGGCTTGCGAAAGGAAGACGCGCTGTACAAACCGGTTATCGGCGCCGAGCGCTTTCAGCGTACCGATCAGCTGTACGCCGTCGAGGATCAGGATGATCAGACCCGAGACCATATTAAAGCCCGCCACTAATAACATCAGCACGATGATCACCACTACGTTCATATCCAGCAGATCGAGCCATGCAAAGACCGCCGGATTCTGCTCGTGCAGCGTCTGTACGTAATATACGTGATATCCGTCTTCGTCCAGATGATTGACCGTCGCGAAATAAATGCGGTCCGCCGTCTCGTCCAGATGCTGTATATCGTCCACCAGGATCTCCACGCCGGAGTATGTATGTTCGTCCCATCCCTGCAGCCGCCGCGCGTCCTCCAGCGAAGTGATCAGGAATAAATCGTCGTACTGACCGAAACCCGTATCGTATATTCCTGCGATTCGGAACCGCCGCACGCGCACGTTCGTTTCGTCCACGAAATACGCGTTTACCGCCTCTCCTACAGCCAGATGCAGCCCCTGCGCGGTAGAACGGGAGAGCACCACTTCGCCCGCCTTGGAAGGGATGGCGCCCTCGACGATATTCTGCTTGAAGAAATCCCAGTAATCCGTCCCTTTCAACACCATGCCGTGAAACGCCGAATCGGTCTTGAGCATGCCGGGCTTGGTGATGAACGGCGCTACCGCCGCTACGTGCTCGTACCCGCTGAGTTTCGTCAGCATGCTGTCCGATACCTCGATGGGCTGCATGTCGTAGGTGTTATTATTGTCAAACGACACCACCTGGATATGAGACCCGAAACCCGCTACCTTCTGCGTCACCGTCCGCTTGAATCCCAGTACCACGCATATCGTCACGATCATCACCGCTACACCCACGATGATTCCCGCTAAAGCCACACGTATAGCAGGACGCGAAGAACGCTTTTCTCCCTGCTGCGAAAAATAAAGTCGCATAGCTAACGCTATTTCGGGACGTATTGGCATGATTTTTGTTGTTAGTTTTATGTATGAAAAAGCTACTTTTTACTCTTTTTATTGCCCTCTTATCGGGCTTGATGATGGCGCAAGAGCAGGTGTCTGAACCTCGTCCGCAGCGTACGCCTCAGCAGGAAGCTCTTAAGCAAACCATGCGTCTCGTGCGCGAGTTAGGGATCACCGATTCCGTGCGTATCGACACGCTCTACCGCATGCATCTCAAGTATGCCTTGGTGCGTCAGAAAGGTCTGACCAGAGCCCAGAACCTCGAGCGCATGCAGGCTATCCATAACGAACTCAAGAACCTGCTTACTCCGGAAGAGTTCGAGCGGTTTATGAACCACCCTGCGGAGCAGCCTCGCCGCCCGCAAGGAGCCGCCGGATCACCAGCCAGACAAGCACCGCCCAAAACGCTCCCACCGTCAAACCCGCAATGATATCCGTCGGGTAATGTACCCCCAGATACATCCGGCTATAACAACTGATTGCCACCCAGGTCATCAGACCGATGGTGGCATATCTGTTTCTATAGATCAGGCTGAAGAGCAGTCCTACCGCCATGGTGTTTGCCGCATGAGAGGAGCAAAAACCATACTTGCCTCCCACGTAGCTATTTACCAGCCGCAGCGGATCGAGCGCAGGCTCGTGCGTCGGTCGCAGCCTGCAAACCAGCGGTTTCAACACCCCGCTGCAGACCCAATCGCTCATGCCTACCGCGATACCGAATCCCACTAAGATCATCACCACCGCCTTCCAGCTCTTAAACCGCCACGCAATCAGCACCACCAGCAACATATAGAGCGGATACCAGGTCTTCGCCCGACTAATCCCCCACATCAACGCATCCAGCCACTCGCTGCTATGCCCGTTGATCCACAATAATATGTCGTAATCAATATTCAAATCCTAAACCCTAAACCCTAAATCTCATTCATGAGTACCGCCGTATGGCATGCTACAATTGCCGCGGTCTCGGTGCGCAGCCTTGCTTTGCCTAAGCCCACCGGCTTGAATCCCAACGCCAGCGCTTCGTTCACTTCCTCTTCGCTGAAGTCTCCTTCCGGACCGATCAGTACCAGCACGTCGCGTCCGGGTCTGATCTCGGTCTTCAGTTCGCGCTTGTCGTCCTTGTAGCAATGGGCGATGAAGCAGTCTTGGTCTTTCTGCGCTTGTTCGCGAATAAAAGTCTTGAAATCCTGCATATCACGCAGTACCGGCAGGTAGTGTTTCAGGCTCTGCTTCGCCGCAGAGAGCATGATCTTCTCCAGCCTGTCCAGGCGGATCTGCTTGCGTTCGGAGAAGCGGCAGAGCAGCATCGTGATCTCGTCCGCACCTATCTCCGTACATTTCTCTACCAGCCACTCTACCCGCTCGATATTCTTCGTCGGCGCAACGGCTATATGCAGATGAAAATCATGCAACGCTTCCTGCTTCTCGCGGCTGATAATCTCAAAATCGCAATGTTTCGGATGGGGATTCGTAATCCTCGCCGTATAGGTCGTTCCTTTCCCGTCGGTAATCAGGATCTCGTCGCCCGCGGTGTACCTTAGTACCCGCACGCAATGTCCGCTCTCCTCCTCGGAAAGTGTCTGCTTGGTTTCTATGTCCGGACAGTAAAAAAGGTACACTTTGATTGGTAATTTATAATTCTGATTCCTTCAGTCGCTCTGCATTCTCGGCTACCTGCAGCGCGTCTATAACACCTTGTATGTCTCCGTCCATGAACGCCGCGAGGTTATAGACGGTATAGCCGATACGATGGTCGGTGATACGGCCTTGCGGGTAGTTATAGGTACGGATCTTGGCACTACGGTCGCCGGTCGAGACCATGGTCTTTCTGCGCGCCGCGATGTCGTCGATATATTTCTGGTGCTCCTTATCATATATCTGCGTGCGCAGGCGTGAGAGCGCGCGCTCTTTGTTCTTCGGCTGGTCGCGTGTCTCCGTACATTCGATGAGTATCTCCTGGGTCTCGCCCGTATTGGGGTTCTTCCAGTTATAGCGAAGGCGCACGCCGGATTCCACCTTGTTGACGTTCTGACCGCCTGCACCGCCTGACCGGAACGTCTCCCATTTGATCTCGCCCTCGTTGATATGCACCTCAAACTCATCCGCCTCGGGCAGTACCGCTACCGTCGCCGCGGAGGTATGTACCCTGCCCTGAGTCTCCGTCACCGGCACGCGCTGCACGCGGTGTACGCCACTCTCGTACTTGAGCGTCCCGTAGACGTTCTCGCCCGTTACGTTGAAGATGATCTCCTTGTATCCGCCCGCAGCACCTTCCGTAAAGGACGAGACGGTATATTTGAATCCCTTGATCTCGAAATACTTCGTGTACATTCGGAAGAGGTCTCCGGCGAAGATCGCCGCTTCGTCGCCACCCGTACCGCCGCGGATCTCCATGACGACATTCTTCCCGTCCTCGGGATCTTGCGGCAGGAGTTGTAACTTCAGCTCCTCTTCGAGCTTCGGGATCTGCGGTTCCAACTCATCGATCTCCGCTTTCGCCATCTCTTTCATCTCCGCGTCGCTCTCGTTGTAAAACAAGTCCTTCGCGTCCTGCAAGTCCGTCACGGCTTTCTTGTATCGATGTGCACACTCCAACACCCGCTCCAAGTCATGGTAATCACGATTCAGACGCACGTATCGCGCCTGATCGGCTATCACCGACGGGTCCGTAATCAGCAAACTCACCTCGTGAAACTTTGCCTCTAATCCTTCTATTTTATCTAATATATCCACCTATCAACTATCAACTATCAACTATCAACTATCAATTATCAATTATCCTCCTCTTCCTTCTCCTTCATCCTCCGCCAGATGCGGTAGTTCTTGATGATGGATTTCCACTCTTTCCTGGTGATATACCACTCGTCGTTCTTCTTAGGCGGACGATATACCGGCCGTGTGTCGATCTGTACCTTGCGTTTGATGGAGTCGAGGTTATACTGCTGGCTCAGGCTGTCTCCCATAATCAGGGCGTCCTGCTCTTCGGCCTTGTGGATACGCAGCTCATCGACGCTCATCTCCATGTCGGGATCGTCGTTCGGCATGGCGCGCAACTCATGCACCGCGAGCCTGATCACCTTGTACGCACCGAATCCCAGCACGGCGATAATCACGACCATCAGGCCGTAATACGCTTGTTTGTCGCGCATTCGCAACGCACCGCCTAAACCTCTATTTCGCCGGCTATAACTCATCTGCGTTTGCCGCTCATCTGCTGCACCTTACGCATCATCTTCGATGTCTGCTCAAACTGCTTGATGAACCTATTCAGCTCTACGATCGTCACGCCTGCACCTTTGGCGATGCGGTTCTTGCGACTGCCGTTCAGCAATGCCGGATTGGCACGCTCGGCAGGCGTCATGGAGTTGATCATCGCCTCGATGGGTTTGAACGCATCGTCGCTCACCTCCACACCTTTCAGCGCTTTGTCCATGCCCGGAATCATACCCATCAGCTCTTTCATCGAACCCATCTTCTTGATCTGACTCAGCTGCCCCATGAAGTCGTTGAAGTCAAACTGGTTCTTGGCGATCTTCTTGCTGATACGGCGGGCTTCCTCTTCGTCGTACTGCTCCTGCGCACGCTCCACGAGGGAAACGACATCACCCATACCGAGGATGCGGTCCGCCATTCGTGCCGGATGGAACACATCCAGCGCCTCCATCTTCTCACCGGTACCGATGAACTTGATCGGCTTGTTGACCACCGTGCGGATACTCAATGCCGCACCGCCGCGGGCGTCGCCGTCGAGTTTGGTGAGGACTACGCCGTCGAAATCCAAGCGGTCGTTGAACTCCTTGGCGGTGTTCACTGCGTCCTGACCCGTCATGGCATCTACGACGAAGAGCGTCTCGCTCGGTTGGATAGCGCTCTTGATAGCCGCTATCTCGTTCATCATCTGCTCATCTACCGCCAGACGACCGGCAGTATCGACGATTACCACGTCGTAGCCGAACTTCTTCGCCTCCGCGATCGCCTCCTGCGCAATCTTCACAGGCTGATTGCTGATATCTGAATCCTGACGGCTGAATACCTTCGCTCCTATCTGCTCTCCCAACACGCGCAGCTGCTCGATAGCCGCCGGTCGATAGACGTCGCAAGCGACGAGCATCACCTTCTTGCCTTTCTTCGTCTGCAGGTAGTTCGCCAGTTTCGATGCAAAAGTCGTCTTACCGCTACCCTGCAAACCCGACATCAGGATGACCGCCGGTGAACCTTTGAGGTTGATCTCCTGCGTCTCGCCACCCATCAACTCGGCTAACTCGTCATGCGTGATCTTGATCATCAGTTGACCCGGCCGAACCGCATTGATCACGTTCTGACCCATTGCTTTCTCCTTCACGCGGTCGGTAAACTGCTTTGCAGTCTTATAGTTCACATCGGCTTCGAGCAACGCTTTGCGGATGTCCTTGACCGTCTCCGCCACGTTGATCTCGGTGATTCGTCCCTCGCCTTTTAGTATCTTAAAAGACCTCTCTAATCGTTCGCTTAAGTTATCAAACATTTTACTCCTAATTTAATTTGGCTGCAAATTTACTGCTTTTTTTTGACATATGCAAGGAAAATCGGAGATTTTTAGGAATTAGGGGTTAGGGATTAGGGATTAGGGGTAAAAAAAAGCACCCCGAAGGGTGCTGATGTCCCTCCCCTTCATGGGGAGGTTAGGTGGGGCTTTTAACCGTTGTGCGATTGATCGTACTCCTCGCCACACACCTTCCAGTACCAAGAGTACATGGTCTTTTTGCCGTTGGCCTCGTTCTTCTGGGCTGCGAAAGCGATCTGGTCGTCGGTGATTTTAGACAGGTCCTCCTTACGTGCCTTGATCATCGCGGCTACCGAGGTGAAACGTGCGCGAATCTGCAGCTCTCTCGGGCTGAGCGGCGTGGTACGCTTCTGCGGGGTACGCAGGTACAGACGGTTACACTTGTTGTTGGTCGTTGCCGCTACGCGGTGGGTAGCCAAGAGCATCTTCTCGCAGCTGTGCTGTCCGCTCTTACCGGGTTTTGCCAATGCGCCGGATACATGATCGATTCCGGCACTGTACGTTACTGATGCCATAATAATTAAGGTTTTTTAGGTTTGATTGAACAATAGGTTAATACTTCCGTGAGCCGTCGTAACTCTCGACGGTTTTGGTTTGGATGACGACGGAGGTGTCGCCGCGTTGCCATGCCTCCGAGCGAGTCGTGACGGTTCGGGTGACGTTGCAGGAACTCAGTCCCAAGCCCGCCGCCAATGCCGTGAGGGCAGCGATGAGGACGGAGATCACCAGTTTCAGGATTTCTTTCTTAGTCATGATAATTTAGATTGATTTTTTTATTAATCGAAAATTACGCAGTAATAATCGTATGAGCCTTTGGCGAATAAAGAAAACCTTGCTTCTGCGCAAATACGGCAACCACCGTATTTCTTTCGCGCGAAGCTCCCCTCGCATTAGCAGATCTATTTATAACGATGTTACTTTTCTACAGTTTTCCCGTATGATGAACTCGCGGGTTAGCGATGTTCACGGGTAAACCAGTTTTCTTTTGCACGCAGTGCGTTTTCTAAAAGCAGCCGATAGTGCTCACCCATGAGCATTGTCAGAGCGGAATTGGTAGTTAGGGGGCGCTGGAAGCTCGCTTACGAGCGCGCCATAAGTAGCAAGTACGCTCAAGGCCGCGTGGGCCAATAGCCATGCGGACGTAGGCTGCGCGTTTTCGATTTATTATAAAAAATTAGCCGTTGATGGGGTCGCCACTTTCGTCGTACTGGGCGTTGAGCTTATGCATCGCATAGCCGAAGAGCGAGCCGATCTTGGTTTGGGATTTGAACTCTGCCTGCAGTTTGGCTTTCTCCGTCGGGTCGTTGAGCGACCACCTTCGCAAAACGCGCTTTCGCTGCGATCTGTGCGGCAGACGGTTCCTTGTCCGTGGGGTAGCAGAGTTTGCCGGTGAAGGTCTTGCCGGTCTGTTTGTTCGTGCGGAAATACACATCGGAGTGCATGCATACCTTCTTCCGCATGGACTCAATAAGAGCCATTGGTTTGATTTCTGCCATTGTTGTTAAGGTTTAGGGTTGATAATGTTGTTAAGCCGGCTGTCTTTCGGAATATCCCTTTCCGGTTCGTCGG
>ONIM01000026.1 GCA_900317885.1 uncultured Bacteroidales bacterium
ACTTTAATAAGACTTTAGTATGACCAAGCAACAAATCCACAAAATCATCGTCACTCTCGCGACGGCCATCGTGACGTGTGCGGCGATCGCACTGGGACTCACGTCCTGCAACGTGACTCGGACCATCACCACCCAGAGTCAGTACTACCAACGCGGCGACACCACCTGCACCATCGTCACCAAAACGATCGAGACCTACGATGCAACCAAGAAGCTGTAATTATTAGTTAACCAAAAACGCGCGCTTTTGGCGCTTTTAGAAAACGATTCGTTATCGGGTGTAAAAATGTTTTTGGCCGTTTTCTTAAAAGGAATCCGGATGGAGCGAGATCGCTACAGCCAAGCGGGAGAGGGCTTATAGATGTCTGGGAGCTTGCTCACAAGCAGATAGAAGAACTATCACGCAGGGTTGCGGGTTAGCAACACGGATTCCGCGTTTTCTAAGAGCGAAGCGAGTTTTTGATTACCTAAAAAACTAACAATTAACCATCAAACTTTAACCCCTCTACGCGGACCGGAGGTAAACATGGTTCGCAAGAAATGGCATTAATGAAAGTAGGCCCGGGTGGTATTGAGACCATCAGCGGCGCCCTGAAGAAACCCAAGAAACAAGACGGTCACAACCACGGAAACTACGTGGTAGCAACCCACCGCAAAGCGGCAAGTACCAACCCCAACTGTCAGCGTCTCTACGTCAAGGACCCGGATGCGTACAAGCGCACCACGCCGCTGAGCCCGAAGGAGCTGCAGATCCGCGCACGCTTCACCGCCGTACGCGCGATGATCGCGGAGCGCAAGGAGGACCTCTCGAAGATCACCGACGACCAGATTGCCTTCGCCGCGCAGAAGAACGAGCCCAACGGCAAAAAGACCATGCTCGCCTGGTACTGGAAGGTGTGCGGTCAGGAATATGACCAGACCCACAACGGCTAAAAAGCCTACCCCAAACCCCTCCCTAAAAGGAGGGGCTTTTGTCTTTCTACTTTCGACTTTCTACTAAAAATCTTTGATTTTATTTGCATATGTCAAAAAAAGATTGTACCTTTGTAGCCGATTTGGTGAAGAGCCAAACACCATGAACAGGCGAAAGCAGAAATCATGAAAGAAAGAGAGATGCATTTTGCTCCGATGTGGGACCTCAATCCCCTATGGAACACGTTAACGGAAAGCGAGAAACAACAGCTCGCGTCGGACGTAGAGTTAGTACATTACTCAAAGAACGAGATTATCCATCTGGACGGAGAAGAATCCAAGTACGTATGGATGTTATTAGAAGGCAAGGTACGAATCTACAAGGAAGGTATCGGTCAGCGTCAGCAGATCATTCGATTGCTAAAACCCTTTGATATCTTCGGCTACCGGGCCTGCATCGTTAATGAGGCGTATAACTCCAGCGCGAATGCGATTGAGCCCTGCGCCGTATATCGGTTAGAGCGTGAGAAATTCAACGCATTGATTCAGAACAACGGTGCGCTATGCTACCAGGTGATGCTGATGATGGCCAAAGACTTGGCGTTCTCGGAGATCCAGACGGTGAACCTGACTCAGAAGCATATCCGCGGACGGTTAGCAGAGAGTCTGTTACTGCTGCTGAAGAACTACGGATACGAGGAGGATGGCAAGACATTAGCGATGTTGCTTCCTCGCGAGGACCTCGCAAACATGAGCAACATGACGACGAGCAACGCCATAAGGACGCTGAGCCAGTTTGCCCAAGAAGGGCTGGTAAGCATCGACGGAAGGCATATCCGGATATTAGAAGAACATGAGTTAGAAAAAATATCGAGGCTTGGATAAGCCTCGATTTTTTTAATCCATCATGTTACCCATATTGGAGGAGAGCTGGACCATGCGGTCGTAATCCTCGGGAGAGAGATCGTAGAAATAGTAGTTTCTGGGATCGATAGGTTTGTCGTTATAATGTACCTCATAATGGAGGTGGGGTCCGGTAGATTTGCCGGTATTGCCTACCTTAGCGATGACATCTCCCCGTTTGACTTTCTGCCCTACCCTAACGAGCCGTTTGGAGCAATGGGCATAGAGGGTTACATAATGGAAGCCATGATCGATCTCGACGGTCTCACCGTAGCCTTGTCGCCAACCGGAATAGACGACGGTGCCGTTACCGGTAGCGAAGATCTCGGTACCGACAGGAGCGGAGAAGTCCATGCCCTCATGGAAGCGGCGGATATGATAGACAGGATCGACGCGCCATCCATAGCCGGAAGCCATGCGCTTGAGGTCTTTATTGAGAACAGGCTGGATAGCAGGGATATTCTCCATACGGGTCTCCTGGTTCTTCGCCAGTTCGACAATCTCGTCATACGAACGTGCCTGGACGTACAGTCCTTTCTCGAGGATATCGACCTTACGCCGGATATCGGCAGCGAGTTGGGTATTCGTCATACGCGCGAGGGAGTCGTAATAAGAGATCTGCTGGGAAGCACCCATACGCGCAGAGAGGGGAATCGGCTCGGCACCTAACATCGCACGATAGAGGTTATCGTCGCGTTGCGAGAGGTCGGATAGGACGATCTGCATCTGGTCCACCTGCTGTCCTAAGACCTCCAACTCCGCAGAGAGGTTGCGGTTATACTGCATGAGGGAAGCCTCCCTCGGAGAGGGATAGAAATACAGGAAGGTATAGAAGAAGATGACTCCCAGACAGATACCTCCGAGGATATATCCTCCGGAACGGCGGAGCCAATAACGGAATCCATGCTCGATGCGCTCAAGTTGGAGCGTCTCAGGGTTGATACGGTATTTCTTTGCCATAGTATTCAGTATTCAGTATTCAGTGTTCAGTGTTTGTACCAGAAGAAGTACTGGTTCTGTTGTTTTTTCTCTTCGGGTGTGCGGGCGACATAGATCGTCTCGCGGGTATAGGGGTTGATGCCGGTATAGAACATCGTAGTAGAGAGGGTCATGGGCGTAGGGGTAAAGTCCTGGACCTGCTCGGGACGGTAGTGCATCTTCTTCGTCTCGTCGGCGAGGTGTTTCATCGCCTGCTTGGTACAGCCGGGATGGGAAGAGATAAAATACGGGATGAGTTGCTGGTTCAGCCCGGCTTCCTTATTGATACGGAGGAAGAGCTCCCTGAAACGGAGGTAGTTCTCCCATGAGGGTTTGCGCATGATCTTAAGGACGGTATCGTCCGAATGCTCAGGTGCGACCTTAAGCCGTCCGGAGACGTGGCGTGTAATGAGTTGGCGGGCGTAAGCGTCGGACATGAGGTCGTAGCGGATACCGGAGCCGACGAAAGCATGCTTGATATAGGGCAAGCGATCGACCGTGCGGTAGATATCCAAGAGCGGGGCGAAATCCTGATTGAGGTTTTTGCAGATAGCGGGTTGGAGGCAGGAGGGTCGTGCGCAACGCTCGCAGAGGGACATGTTCTTGCCATGCATTCCGTACATGTTCGCAGAGGGTCCACCGAGGTCGGAGATGATGCCGTGGAAATCCGGCAGGCGGCTGAGCCGCTCTATCTGGCGGAGGATCGATGCCTTGGAGCGGGAGACGATCTGCTTGCCCTGATGGGCAGAGATAGTGCAGAAGGAGCAGCCGCCGAAACAACCGCGATGCATGCAGACGGACCACTTGATCATCTCGTAGGCGGGGATACGTTTGTCCTTGTATTTGGGGTGCGGCGTATATTGGAAGGGCAGGTCGTAGATAGCGTCGAGTTGCTCCGTCGTCATAGGCGGATAGGAAGGGTTCACCACTACCCATTGCGAGCCGACCGGCTGGACGAGGGTGGTCTGGTGGATCTTATTGGACTCAATCTCCATGAGGAGGAAGTTCTCCGCATGGGCGCGTTTGTCCTTGAGGGCCTGCTCATGGGACGCAAGCATGATAGCGTCTTGCGGGAGCTCGGATTTGTCGGATGTAATATATGCCGTCTGCGGGATGGAATGAAGAGCCGAAAGTCGAAAGTCGAAAGTCGAAAGTCGGTCAGCTATCTCTGTCATGGCTTGCTCGCCCATGCCATAGACGAGGAGGTCGGCACCGCTATCGACGAGGATAGAGGGCATGAGTCGGTCCTGCCAGTAGTCGTAATGGGTAAGGCGTCGCATGGATGCCTCGATGCCACCGATGATGACGGGCACATCGGGGTAGAGCTGCTTGAGGATGCGACAGTAGGTGACGGTACAGTAGTCGGGTCTCATCCCTGCCCTACCCTCGGGCGTATAGGCATCGTCGGAACGGCGACGTTTGGCGGCGGTATAATGGTTGACCATGGAGTCCATCGAACCCGCCGAGACGGCGAAATAGAGCCTCGGGCGACCGAACTTCTTAAAATCCCGGAAATCCCCATGCCAATCGGGTTGCGGCACTATCGCTACGCGATAACCTGCCGCTTCAAGGACGCGTCCCAAGACCGCCGCTCCGAAAGAGGGGTGGTCGATGTAGGCATCGCCGGTGAAGAAGACGATGTCCACTTCATCCCATCCGCGAAGGTCGGTTTCCTTCTTGGTGGTAGGGAGATATGAGAGGAGGTCGGGCATCAGTATTCAGTGTTCAGTGTTCAGTATTCAGTATTCAGTATTCAGTTATCAGTCTATTTGGAGGTCCAGTAATTCTTTCATTTGTGCGAGGGCGGGGTTTTGCTCCGCCATGAGGGCATATTTCTCTTCTGCGGTAAAGGCCATCTGCTCCTGATTGAACTCCTCCTGCAGGACTTGTATCTCGATGAGGTTATTATGGAGGGTAGCCCGTAGTTGTTGCAGGAGAGCGGGCATGGCTTTCTGCAGCTCCTTCATCTGCCAGGGGTTGGGCATCTTAATCTGGGCGGATGTCTCGGAGATGAGCGAGGGTGTGTAGGTCTCGATCAACTGTTTGAGGCGCAATTCATCGGCATGCGAAGCAGCCAGACCAACCCATGCGCCTTTGAGTTGGTCATCCGTGAAAGGGCGATTTTCCTCCTGTTTGGGAGTCTCGGGAGCCTGTGAGGGCTGCGGAGCGGGTTGCCCGGCGTCCTTCTTGAGGCCGAGGCCGAGGGAGATCTTCGGCATCTTGGGCATACTAGGGGCACTAGGGCTACTAGGACTACTAGGACTACTAGGCTTACTGGGAGCACTAGGTTTACTAGGGTTACTGGGAACCACCACCTGGACGCCGAGTTGGCAGAGTTTGACGAGAGCGATCTCGACCATGAGGCGTTTGTTGCGCGCAGTGCGGTAGTTGATATCGCAGGTATTGAGGATGTCGAGTGCCTGGAAGAGCCACACAGGGACACAATGAGCGGCCTGGTCTGCGTAACGCTGACGGATCGAGTCGCTGGTCTCGAGCAGCGGCAGGGTCTGCGGGTCCTTGGAAACGAGCACGTCGCGCAGGTGCTGGGCTAAGCCTGTAACGAAATGCGAAGCGTCGAAGCCATGCGCGAGGACGTCGTTGAAGAGCAACAATGAAGCCGTGACGTCATGGCGGAGAGCAGCGTCCACGAGTTGAAAATAGTAGTCGGTATTGAGTACATTGAGTACGGCAATCGTCTGCTCATAGGTGATGTTCGTGCCGCAGAAAGCTACGAGCTGGTCGAAGATCGAGAGGGCGTCACGCATACCGCCGTCTGCCTTCTGCGCAACGACGTTGAGGGCATCCTCGGAGACGGTGATGCCTTCGTTCGCGGCCACAGATTGCAGGTACGCGATGGTGTCGGGGACGGTGATGCGATTGAAGTCATAGACCTGGCATCGGCTGAGGATGGTAGGCAGAACCTTATGCTTCTCCGTGGTAGCGAGGATGAAGATCGCGTATGAGGGCGGTTCCTCGAGGGTCTTGAGCAGAGCATTGAAGGCCGCAGTAGAGAGCATGTGGACCTCATCGATGATGAAGACGGAGTACTTGCCAATCTGCGGGGGGATGCGGACCTGGTCGAGGATGGATTTGATATCCTCGACGGAGTTATTAGACGCCGCATCGAGCTCGTGGATATTGAACGACCTCTGCTCATTGAATGCCCGGCAGGACTCGCACTCATTACAAGCGTCGTGTCCGTTCTGGGGGTTGAGACAGTTGATGGTCTTGGCGAAGATACGCGCACAGGTGGTCTTACCGACGCCTCGTGGTCCGCAGAAGAGGTAGGCATGCGCCAACCGGTTGAGGCGGATAGCGTTCTGCAGGGTCTGCGTCAGAGCCTGTTGTCCGACCACGGACTCGAAGGTCTGCGGACGGTACTTACGCGCGGAAACAATGTAATCAGACATAAGCTATAGTATATATATATTTCTCTTTTTCGATCGTATGGATGCGATAGTCGGAGATGGGTAGTGTTTGTAATTGTTCAAAGGAGGTGATACCTGTACCTTGCATCTTGAGTATGGCTTCTTTCTGCGTCCAGAGGCGCGTGAAAGCACGCTCGGGGTGGTCGGAGGCCGCTATGAGTGCCTGTTCCGAGTCGTTCATCGTCCGGGTGACGAGTTCGGGATCAAAGCGGCGTATGGACTCGATGTCGATGCCGATAGGCTGATCATCCAGGGCGACCGCTATTGCTTCTTTACAGTGACTAATGGAGAAAAAAGGTCCCCCTTCTATATAGGGTTTCCCATGTTCATTATACAAAAACTCCATCTCTCCAATATGCATTGCACTCAGCATCAACCACGATTTCAAACAGCAGAATCGGCCGAAGAGATGGCGGTAGCGCAGCGCTTGTTCGCGGCGTTGTTGAGAGACCTGCGGCATCATCGCTTGGACTGCCTCCTCCGTGCACTCCTCCATCCTATCAAAAATACACACTCTCATAGTTCTCCAACTCCTTATCTTTCTTCGCGTGCACGCGCCAATAGACGACAGGCAGGATAGTCACCGTCAGCGGAAGAGTGAAGATCGTACCGAAGCAGATGACTACACCCATCGGCATCCACAGGCTGGTTGCGGCGATGATCATCGGCAGGACTCCCAACGCCGTAGTAGCGGAGGTGAGGAAGACCGGTCGCATGCGTCGCAAGCCGGCATGGAAAGCGGCGTCACGGTAGCTAAGATGTTTATATTTACGGCTGTCCTCTGCGTATTCATACATCATGATCGCGTTGCGGACAATGATTCCGATAAGGCTGACGATACCCAAGACGGCGGTAATGGATATATCCAGGCCGAAGATCCACAGCCCGAGCATCGAGCCGAAGATACAGAGCACGGCGCTGGAGAGGGTCAGCAGGGCAAGGCCTATCTTCCCGAAATGATACAACAGCAGGACAAGCATGACCGCGAGCGCCGCTACGATAGACCATAGTATCTGAGGAATGAGCAGTTCGTTCAGTTCGGAAAGACCGCCGTAAGTGATCGTAACGCCCGGGGGCAAGGAGGTGATATGCGTATTCACCCATTGCTTGACCGTCCGCTCGGCAGAGACCTGACTCGTCGTGCCGCGGAGGTCGGCTCCTACGGTGATGGTACGGACGGAGTTGCGGTGCTCGAGGGAGGTATGATGCCAATCGGGTTCAAGCGATGCTACCTGGCGCAGCGGCACCCAGACGCCGGGGAGAGCCGTAGGGACCTGCAATGAAGCCAGTTCCTCCGGGTTCAGCGCATCGGCGCCGGCGGTATAGAGCACGACAGGCACACCGTAAGAGCCCTCGTAGAGCGTCGTAATGGTTGCTCCCCGGGTAGCCTGCCTGAGATAGAGCGAGAGCATGGTCTGGGTAATACCCAGCCTCGTCGCCTCGTCGGCACGCAGGACAATGCGGGTAGAGGGCGCCATGTTATAATAGTCGCAATGTACCCATTGCAGTTCGGGCTGCCGGATCATGAACTGCATGATGCTATCGGCATAGACCGCCATCTGTTCCCAGTCCTCCCCTTTGATACGTACCTCCAGCGGGTTACGGACGGCTTGGTAGTCGAGTTGTTTGAAGCGCGCGTAGGCGTTCGGGAAATAGTTCTCATAGAGACCGTTATACTCCTTGAGGATCTGCGTGGTCGCCTTGGAGGAAATAGTATTGACGATCAGTTGGGCGAAGTTAGGCGCGGGAGTCTGAGGCGTATAAGTGGCATGGAAACGCGGCGAGGAATGACCGATAAAGGCCGTGACACTCATAACGCGTTCGTCCTTGCGCAAAATAGAAGCCAGGGAGTCTGCCACCGCGGCCGACTCCTGCTCGGTAGCCCCTTCGCGCAGATGGATCTCCACGGCGAAGAACTCCCGCTCGGCTTTCGGCAAGAGCTGCAGATTGAGGTTCATCAGGAGGATAACACCGATGATGACCGCAGACGCTAACAGTCCCCAGACCATTACCGGATGGTTGAAACAAGCCTTGAGGGCACGCTTATAGGCGTTTTGGAGCCAGGTAAAGAAACGTGTCTGGACACGCTCGATAAGAGTCATCTCACTCATCTTCCGCTCGCGTATATACCGGAAAGCGAGGTACGGCGTGACCCACGAGGCATAGAAGATCGAAGCCACGAGGGCAAAGAGTACCGCCCACGGGAAGAGCTGGACGAACTCGCCAAGCGGTCCCGTGATGATACGGGTCATGGGGAAGAACATGCCACTGATCGCCATGGTCGCGAGCGACATCGGCACGAAGAGCATGCTGGTGCTGACTACGGCAGAGTACCAGCGCGAGTGACGGTGCGCGAGGATATTCGTATAACCGTCTATGACGATGACGCTGTCGTCCACGATCATTCCCAGGACGAAGATGAGCGCCGCGAGGGTGACGGTATTCAGTTCAATACCGGTGATATACATCAGGCCGATACATATTGCCGTGCAGACCGGTACACCGGTGGACGCGACGAGCGCCGTACGGAGTGGGAAAAGCAGGAGCATGACGGCGATTACCACGAGGATGGAGATCACGATGTCGCGCAGGAATGAGATCACGGAGTCGTTGACCACTTTCGGCTGGTCCGTGATACGGTGGAAACGGATGTCCGGCGGCAAGAGTGCAGCCGCTTCGGCTAACCGGCGGTCTACTTCTCTGCCGAAAGCTACGATATTATTGCCCGGTACCATCTCCATATTCAGGATCAGGCAGGGTTTGCCGTTGAACTCTACGTACTGTTTCGGTGCCTGATAACGCCGGATAACGGTTGCTACATCCTTGAGGCGGACGGTAGCACCGGTGACGGGGTCGGAGAAGATGATCTGCTCCTGCAGTTCGTACTCCGAGAGATACGGGATAACGACCTGCAGAGTACCTTGCATATCACTCTCGCCGCCAATGGTCCGCAGGCCCTGCATCGCCAGTTGGGCTTGGAGGACGGAGGGGTTGATGCCGTAGCGGGAGAGGGACTCTACATCTATCGTGACGGCGATCTCCTCGGTCTGCTGACCCAGGACACGCAGTTTGCCCATCTCGGGGATGGTACGGAGCGAACTGCACATCTCACGGGAGAACTCCTCCAGCTCGCGCGGGCTGCGTTCGTCGCTCTCCACTGCAATAAGCAACGAAGAGGTGTTGCCGAAATCATCGATGAGGGCGGTCTGGAGCACACCGGCAGGCATCCGGGTCTTCTGCAGGATAGGAAGTCCTGCACGGATCTTCGTCCATGCTTCCTCGTTATCGACATCTACGAGGCGTAGCATCACATAGACATACGCCATGCCGTCCTCGGAGATGCTGTAGGTCAACTGTTTATCGACCATCTCGAACGAGTTGATATAGTTCTCAAGAGGGATAGTGACCTGTTGCTCCACCTCGCTCGCAGTAGCCCCCGGATAGAGAGCCACCAAGAGACCTTGGCGGATGGTGAACTGCGGGAACTCGTCTTTGTTCATCCGCGGCAACGACCATATACCAAAAGCCATCAACCCCAGGAATAACGCCATCACAATGCCGTGATGACGCATCGCTCCCTCTATGTGCTTACTGGTTTTCAACTACAAATCACAAATTACAAATCACAAATTACTTTACATCCTTTGTAAAGTTTCTGATAGCCCTCAACGATGAGCGTGTCGCCTGCCTGCAGCCCCGAAGCCACGCGTATGCCGTCCGCCTGATAGCCGGCGAGGGTGATGGATCGGCGGAGGGCTTCACCTTGCGCGATAACCCACACGGTAGGTCCTTCGGGAGTCAAAAGTACGCAGGAGGCGGGGATAATAATCTCGCTTGAGGTGCGGTTGTTCTCCGTGCGGTCTGCCCGCTCTATTTCCACCTTTCCTACCATACCGGTCTTGAGCAGTTCTGCCCCTCCGCGGATGGAGGCTACCACCTCATATGTATGCGTCACGGGATTTGCCGTCACACCTTTCTCCGAGATAACGATCGGCAGGATGGTATCAACGGCTGCACATTCGACGGTGCCTTCTATCGTATTGCCGCCGGTCTCTATGCCGTTGATCTCTGCTTCGGGCACGGTAAAACGCACGTTGAAAGCCGAGACGTCGAGCAACGAGCATACCCGTGTTCCGGCGATGACCGTCTGGCCTATTTCCATCTTCAGTCCGTCCACTATGCCATCACAGGGGGCGGTGAGGGTACATTCCTCCAACTGCTGCTTCGCCGCCTGATAGAGCGATCTGGCCTGCGCCAGTTGGCTCTCTACCTCTACCATCTTCTGGTCCGAGACAACGCCTTTGGCGTGCACCTTCGACACACGATCGTAACCGTCTTGGGCATGGCGGAGCGAAGCCTCCGCGGTCTGCAGGGCGTTCCTCGCCTGGGTGTTATCAATCGCCAGAAGCGTCTGCCCTTTCTTCACGCGCTCGCCGTTCTTGACGGACACAGAGACTACCCTGCCCACGCTCTGCAGGCTCAGCGGCGTCTCGCGCAACGGCTCGATAGCACCCACGTACCGCGAGGTCATGCCTCCCGGGACGGAAGCGAGTACCATCGTCTTAACTTTCAGCGGAGCCTGTTCGCGCTGCGAGTTCTCGCGATGCCCGCAGGAGGCGAGACAAACCGCCATGATCAGTATTGTAATTTCCCGTTTCATTCTATTTTATTCCATTGGATTGTAAGGTAAAAAGCGCGTGCTATGAGGTGTGCGAAATATCCTATGTACAACGCCTGTGCCCCGACAAAGGAGAAGGTAGCGGCGTACCCTACTACAAATCCTACCGCTGCCAAGATCATCGAGTTGCGGATCTGTACACCCGCGGTTGCGCCTACATACACGCCGTCCCACATGAAAGCCAGGGTGCTGACCAGCGGCATGCCGATGAGCCATATCTTGTATTTCGCCGCCGCCATGAGGACCGTTGTGTCGCTCGTCATGAGAGCAAATGCTTCGTCGCCCCAGAATGCGTAAAGGACCGTGAAGAGCAGTCCGACGCCCAGCGCCCAGTTGAAAAGCGCGCGGACGGTCCGATTGATGTCTTTCGACTTTTGCCTTTCGACTTTCGACTCGCCAAACGCCTTGCCTACCAGCGCCTCACCGGCATAAGCGAACCCGTCCACGAAGAACGAGAAGAACATGAAGAGCTTCATCATGATACTGCTCACCGCCAGCTCGGTATCGCCATAAAGGCTCGCGAGCGAGGTATAGCCCACATACACGACCATGAAACAGAGCGAGCGGATAAACAGATTGCCGTTGAGGGAGAGCATGCGCTTCAGCTCTGCGCCGCGGAGAGTCTCTTTCCACCGCTCGATATTCCGGAATACCGACTTGTCGATATATCGGGCAAAGAGAATGACTAATGCGAGGATCAGACCGCTGTACTGCGCCACGAGCGTACCGTACGCCACGC
The DNA here is from genome assembly GCA_900317885.1 of uncultured Bacteroidales bacterium. Taxonomy (GTDB): domain Bacteria; phylum Bacteroidota; class Bacteroidia; order Bacteroidales; family Paludibacteraceae; genus Colicola. The sequence continues at coordinate 11,639 of ONIM01000026.1, forward strand.
CGACGACACCCAGCGGAGTCATCACCGCGAGGTAGTAACTCGCCGCCATGTTCACCACATTGACGAGTATATCCACCGCCATGGGGCTCTTCGTGTCCTGCATGCCGATGAACCAGCCCTTGAAAGTAAAGAGGCTCAACGTAGCCGGAGCCGCCCAGATGCGGACGAAGAAATAGTCCCGCGCAACGGATGCCACTTGTGCCGAGCAGGGCACAATAGCCAAAACAGCCGTCACGAACACCCATTGGATAGCCAGAATGAACAGAGCGGCTATCATAGCGATAGAGAGGCTGCGGAGTAAGATCCTGCGGCATTCCGTCCGGTCGCCGCGACCGTAAGCCTGTGCCGTGAGACCCGAAGTACCGACCCTCAGGAAACCGAAGTTCCAATACAGCAGGTCGAAAAGCATCGTGCCGATAGCAATGCCGCCTATAGCCGCCGCGTCGCTCAGGTGCCCGACGATGGCGGTATCCACGATGCCCACAAGAGGAATCGTGATATTCGCCAGAATGCTCGGGATGGCGAGACGGAGTATTTCTTTGTTGGTGGTCGTCATTGGGTTGCTGTTTGCCGTTTATAAAAAGAGCAGGATCATCAATTGTCCCGTGAGTACACGGAGGAACATAGTCAGCGGATAGACAGTAGAGTACGCTACCGCTGCGCGGTCATTGGACGAGGACTGCGAGGTGGCGTATGCCAAAGCCGGCGGATCAGTTGTCGAGCCGGCTATCAAGCCCATGAGGGTGAAATAATCGAGTTTGAACCAATACCGCGCTACGAAGCCTATCAGCAACAACGGCAGCAGGGTAATGATCACGCCGTAGCCGATCCAGACGTAGCCGCCGTCCAGCAAGGTCTCTACGAACGACCCGCCGGCGCCGAAGCCTACCGCCGCAAGGAAGAGGGAGATACCTATCTCGCGGATCATGAGGTTCGCGGAAGTGGTGGTATAGGTCACTAAATGCCATTTGGTACCGAACGCACCCATGAGGATTGCTATAATCAGCGAGCCGCCTGCTATTCCCAGTTTGAACGGCTGCGAGAGTCCCGGCAGCGCGAAAGGAATAGAACCCAACGCCACGCCGAGGATGATACCGAAGAACAGAGACGCCAGGTTCGGCGCATCCAGTTTCTTCGCGGAGTTGCCAAAAGCCTTCGCAATCTTGTCCACCGCCTCTTTCTCGCCCACTACGGTCAGGCGGTCGCCCAATTGGAGCCGCAAATCCGAAGTGGCTAACAGTTCTATACCGGCACGGCGGACACGGGTGATCGTGATATGGAACGCATCGCGCACCTTCAGGTCGCATATCTGCTTGCCGTTTATCTTGTCCTTGGTGACCACAATATGCTGGCTCACCAGGTGAATATTCTGCTCTTTCTCTTCCCAATGGATGTCGGTCTTCTCGCCGAGGAGGAGAACCGTTCTCTCGTTCTTCTTGTCCGTCACAAGGCGTACCTGGTCGCCTACGTGAAGAAGGGTCTCTGCGTCGGGCATGAACTCATTTCCATGCACATCCAGCACACGGCTGACGACGATCGTCACATGCGTCAGCAGTCCCAGATCGCGTACATGCAGACCGTCTATCTGCGGGTTGGTCAATCGCATGTCGTAATGCTCCACCTGCTGCACCTCCCCTTTCTCTTTCGTAACCTGCTCTTCCTCTTTGTCCATCTTGATACGGAAGACCCAGCGGATAACCATCATTGCGAAGAGGATTCCTACGACGCCCAGCGGATACGCCATCGCGTAGCCGGACGCTATATCCGGGTTCGACACACCCGTCAGATCCTGATAGGTCTGCTGCGCCGCACCCAGACCAGGCGTGTTCGTCACCGCTCCGAAGAGCACACCCGTCATCGTCGCGATGTCCGTGCCGCTCAGCAGATGAATGACATACGCCGTCGCGCAGCCTAATACCACTATACTTGCCGCCAGCATATTCAGGCGCAGACCGCCTTTGCCGAACGACGAAAAGAAACCCGGGCCCACCTGTAAGCCTATCGAATAGACAAACAGGATGAGACCCAGGTCTTTGGCAAAGGACTCTACCAGCGGATCAAGCGTCATGCCGAAATGGCTGCACGCGATCGCGCAGAACAGAATCCAAGTAATACCCAGAGTAATACCTTTGAACTTGAGTTTCGCACCCAAGAAAATTCCTACAGCAATGGCAAGGGCTAGCACAAAAATAGAATGTGCTATACCCGTGCCAAAGAATAAATTACTAAACCAATTCATTTAATTATTTTCTCATTTTTCCCATTTTGCTCATTTGAGCTCTGCACCGAGAACATTGAACTCGCGTCCGTCACGAACGATAACTACCTGCCCGTTGCGAATAACCTTGACGGCCTTCATAGCCTCAGCAGCGGTAGCATTCTCAATGCCTTGCGGTTCTTCACCGGCCTTCCAGCCGAAGCCACCGCGGGCGTTGGCTTTGCGAACAGTTGTTCCGGAATCTTCAGGGAACACCTCTTCTTTAAGTTGTGAACCCAACATTAACTCTGCATTGCCGTTCTGAGCCTCTACCAGATAAATAGCTTCGTCTTCGATGTTCTCCAGATCGCAAACTGCCTGTGTAGCATCAGCCTTTGCCGTCTCTGCCCATGCGCCAAGGGTGTACTCCATCGTATATGCCGCAGCACCTTCTGCTGTCAGGATGGTCTCGATATCCCGAGTGGCATTACCGTTCTTCGGATCAACGAAGGTTACCACATTGCTTGCCGGAGTCAGAATCGTACCATCGGCCAGATGTGTATTGTACTCTCCGAATTGTGGCCACGCGTCTTTGTTCATCAGCTCTTTGGTCCAACGCTCAATCTTGCTGCCGTCAGAGAAAGAGAATTGTCCTGCGCTGTAGTCCACAAGCGTGTTCAGGAACGCTACCGACGGTTTGTTGTTCCAAGCACGGCCAAACGATACAACCGGGCATTCGCTCTTGACGGTACAGCCCTCGAAGACATATCCCTTATCCGTAGCCGGACCGTTGTTTGCCGTCAAAGCGTCAGAACCGCCACCGTCTTTTTTACGTTTCTCTGCGTAGAGAAGGTTGTTCTTGAAATAAACGCTACCGTCGCCGCAGATGAAATCGACCGTACCGTGGATCTCGCAGTCCTCGAAATACTTCACGGCTCCCTGCAAGTTGCTGTAATACGTATCCTGATAGCTCAGCAGACGTACGTTCTTGCAAACAGTCTGCGTACCTTGATCCCAGAGCGCAACAGCACGACCGTTGTCGTTCTTGTAGTAATCGAGTGCATTCTGAATCGTCAGGTCTTGCAGATACGTACCGCTGACATTCTTGTTGATCTTGATCGTTGCAGTCTTATCAATCGACTCGGTCTTAGCGTCCGGAGCGTTCTTGATGATCGTTCCTTCCATCGATTGACCGATGATAGAGATATTGTTCTTGCCGATAGTGGTCAGCACGGTCTCGCCCAGGTCATAGGTACCGTTCGGGAGGAAGATCTTGTCGCCGCTTTGAGCCTGTACCAACGCCAGCAGGAAGCATGCTACGTCGCCTCCCGGTACGATAAAGTATCCGGTAGCCTCATCCTTGGTTAGGAACTCCTGTACGTTGTAAACAACTACCTTGTGGATATACTGCTTAGCCGTCCAGCTAATGGTGAGCCATCCTGCCTCGCCGGTGTATTGAGCGGTCAACTCCGTGCCGTCCGGCGTCTCGTTCTTTACTACAGAACAAGAAGCAATTACTTGATCACCTGCGATCACGTTGACATCACCGCTCTCCGAATACTTGCACAACGTCACTACTACAACCGCATTACCTGCTACAGCTACACGGATGTTTCCATCGGCTGCAAAATACCAACCGTGGGTAGCGTCATGGAACGCGCCGTTAGCTACCTCTACCGTCTCGTGATCTTCCGGATAGAAAATCTGCGATGCAAAATCATAGGTCTGCACACTTCCGATGGTCACTTCTTCAATCGGAGTCACTTTCGCCTGGATCGTTGTGTTGCCCGTAATGGGGTCTCCGACAACCGCTTTCTTGCCATTCGAGTAGAACCATCCGCGGAAAGCTTCCCCTTCCTGAATCTCCGGCAGTACGGACACTTCCGGCAAGATACCTAAAGAGGCACCCTCATAGGTCTCTATACGGTTTAGTTCAGTACCGTTCTGATCCTTGAAAATAATTTCGCAAGGCATGATATCAGTTGCCTCTGCAAAGAAATAAGGCACGTAAGTATTATTTGCAAACTCAAAGGTCAGAGTAGCGGCATCGCCCGTATAGACGTACAGCACGTTCTGCGCGAAGTTACCGGCGGTCTCGCCGCAATCTGCTTTGTTATCTACCGTTGCAAAATCTACGCCGTCCTTCTTGACGTTTATCGGCGTACCGCTGTACTGACAAGCTCCGATGGTGAATTTGACCGGACCGTCCACGGGTACGGTGACAGAACCACCGTAAATACCATGCTGGCCGCCGTTGTAGTTCGTTCCGTCTACCACTACGCCCTGCGGCAGTTCACCGCCTTCCGGCAGCAGCACCGTATAAGGGTTCTCTCGGAACTCGATCTTGAAATCCACGAACGTGCGAGCTATGTCCTCCACAAATTGTATCTTCTGAAGCACGGTCTGCGTACTACCCGAACGCTTGATATAGATATTGTTCTGTGCGGCGGTCAGCTCGATGATCTGCGTAGCGCTCTCGGTTACAGTACCGGTTACTCCGACAGAGGTCTCGGCAACCGGCGTCTCGCCTGCCCATGTAAACACCTCCAGAGCTGTAGCGTTGCTACCCTCACGCGGACCAAAGGTAAGTTTGAGTTTGCCTGCTACGGCTGCTTTGGTAAAATAGCAATAGCCGCTACCGTCCATCTTAACACCTTTCAAGCCATTCTTGGTTCCTGCGGGATCATCAACTTTGCTTCCGTAGGTCAATCCGTTGTCAGGATTCGTACTCGGAGCCGCCTCCGTGTAATCCCAGAGCAGGTCATTTGCTCCTGCCCACATAGTTACGCTCATCAGAGCGGAAACTACAAATAGTAGTGTTTTTTTCATTGTGGTAAAAAAATTAATGTTTGTTAATATCGTTGATATATCGTTGTGCTTCTTCGTCGGTGAGAATCGTATTCATCGTCCGGCTCTTGCCGTCGAGGACGAAGGTCACCTCGTTCGTTGCGGGCGAGACTACCCTGCCCTCTTGATCCATCGTGCGATACTCGCCGAACTTCTCCGGCAGCGCCATCATCCCTTGTACCGTCCATCGGCGGATAGCGTTGTTCTCGAGGCTGAACTCGCCCGCGGAGTAATCCAGCCGCGTATGGAGGAAGACGCACTTGGGGTGGTTCTTCCAGCTTCTTCCGAGGCTCACGACAGGACATTCGCTCTTAATCGTACAGCCCTCGAAGACGAAACCCTTGTCTTCCTTCCCTGCACCGGAGGCGGTTATCGCGTCCGTCCCTTCGCCGCTCTTGCTCCGCGGCAGGCAGTACAGCAGGCAGTTACGGAAATACACATCGCCGTCCCCGCAGATGAAATCCACCGTGCCGTGAATCTCGCAATCCTCGAAATAATGCGTTCCTCCTTCGTTATCGGAGAAATACGTATCCTGGTGCCCTAAGAGTCGTACATGCTTGCAAACGGTCTTCGTGCCCTGATCCCAGAGCGCCACGCCTCTTCCGTTATCGTCGTGGTAGTAGTCCAGGGCGTTCTCTATCGTCAGGTTCATAAGCCTCGTTCCCTCTACGCCCTGGGCGATACGCAGCGTCGCACTCTTGTCGATGGACTCGTAGCGGTAGTCGGGCTTATTGCGGATAATCGTGCCTTCCATCGACTCGCCGATGATCGTGATGCCGTTGGCTTCGATAGCGGTCAGCGCCAGCGGACCTAAGTCATAGATGCCGTCAGGCAGCCGGATCATTTTCTCGCCGCCCGCGTTCGCGTTCATGAGCGCGCGTATAAAAAAAGCAGCGTTCTCGTCCATCGAGTCCGTACGCATGCCTGCACTGTATAGGGGCACTGGGTTCTCCAGAGGCGCACAGGGTGCCGGCTCAGCGAACGAGCCCTCGACGAACTCTATCCGCTCTAAGACCGTCTCCTGGTGCTTCTCGCGGGTTATATAGACATGGTTCTCCTGCGCGCTGAGGAGGATCGTCTGCGTCTGCAGACCATCTACCTCGCAGGTCACGCCTACCAGGTGGTACGTTCCAACATCTTCGTTTTCTGAAGCGAAGACCTGCAGCGACGTGGGGTTCTTGCCGCTACGCGGACCGAAAGTCAACCGCAACTGTCCCGCCACAGGTGCCTTGACGAACGAGCACCAGCCGGAACTGTTGAGTTTGATTCCCTTCAGACCATTCTTCACACCCTCATCATCATTGACGGTCGAAGAGTATGAGAGTCCACTGTCGGGGTTCGCCGTTGGTGGCGCT
>ONIM01000023.1 GCA_900317885.1 uncultured Bacteroidales bacterium
TCTTGACCGACATGTTTGGTCAGAGCACCTTAGACATAATGTTAAACCGTTTAAACGAATTTTACACCGATGAAGAAATTGTTCTTTCTGTCGTTGATGCTTATGACGCTGGTAGCGGTAGCGGTCAGTAATCAGTCCTGCAAGGCTTGGCGTACTATCGCCACCTCCGCAACCTACGTTCAGCAGAACGACTCGACCAAAGCGCAAACGACCACGACCATCTCTACCAAAACGGTAGAGGAATACACCGGGGTCAAAAAAAGGTAGTTGTTTACCTGCGGTGCTCCCCCTCTCTTTCCCCTCCCGCCACACTCGGCATCCGCTACGCTCGACACCCCGCCACACTCGGACCCCTTCGCCTTAGGCGACAATTAGTATATACCCTTCTCGGAGGCGTATTTTCGCGAAGGGGTACGCGAAAATCCGTCGAGCAGGGGGCGAGTTACTCCGAAAGGGTATATCCCGCTATCCGCATGGCCCTAAGGCTATCTATTATCGCGGTATTTAATGCCGCTAAGCAAAAAAAATCGCAAAAAAAATTTGCGTATGTCGATTTTTTGTTGTACCTTTGCACCATGATTCAAAAGAACCAAATGTTATGAACAGAGACACAGCTATTTTTGACATCATCCGCCGTGAGCGGGAGCGTCAGACAAAAGGAATTGAGTTAATCGCGAGTGAGAATTTCGTGAGCGATCAGGTAATGGAAGCCATGGGAAGCGTACTGACTAACAAGTACGCCGAGGGTTACCCGGGTCACCGTTATTACGGAGGCTGCGAGGTAGTGGATTTGGCAGAGAATATCGCTCGCGACAGGCTCAAACAGCTCTACAACGCAGAGTACGTAAACGTACAGCCTCACTCGGGCGCCCAAGCAAACATGGCTGTGTTCATGGCATGTCTCAAGCCAGGCGACACCTTCATGGGGCTGAACCTGAGCCACGGCGGGCACTTGAGTCATGGTTCGGCGGTAAACTTCAGCGGACTGATCTTCAACGCCATCGGTTACGACTTAAAGGAAGAGACAGGACGCGTCGATTATGACGATCTGGAGATGAAGGCGCGTACGCACAAGCCGAAACTGATCATCGCGGGCGCGAGTGCGTATAGCCGCGAGTGGGATTATGCCCGTATCCGTCGCGTAGCGGATGAGATAGGAGCGATCTTCATGGTCGATATGGCGCACCCGGCAGGACTGATAGCTGCAGGACTGTTGGAGAACCCGCTCAAACATGCGCATATCGTTACTTCTACCACCCATAAGACCCTGCGCGGTCCTCGCGGAGGCGTTATTCTGATGGGCAAAGATTTCGATAACCCCTGGGGCAAGACTACGCCGAAGGGCGAGATCAAGAAGATGTCCGCGCTGCTTGACTCTGCCGTCTTCCCGGGCACGCAGGGCGGTCCGCTGGAGCACGTGATTGCTGCGAAAGCAGTAGCCTTCGGAGAGGCGCTGACGGAGGACTTCAAGATCTACCAGAAACAGGTAAAGACCAATGCCGCCGTTATGGCGCAAGCATTCATGGACAAGGGTTATAAGGTCATCTCCGGCGGTACAGACAACCACTCGATGCTGATTGACCTGCGTACCAAGTTCCCGGAGCTAACGGGTAAAGTAGCTGAGCAGGCTTTGGTAGCTGCGGATATCACGACCAACAAGAACATGGTTCCCTTTGACAGCCGCAGTGCCTTCCAGACCTCGGGTCTCCGTTTCGGTACACCGGCTATCACCACCCGCGGACTCAAAGAGGACCAGATGGGATGGATCGTAGAGCTCATTGACCGCGTACTCATCGATGTACAAAATAACAGCGTCAATAGTACGAAGGTTATTGACGCTGTACGGGAAGAAGTGAACCGCGAGATGAATCAGCACCCGCTGTTCGCTTATTGAGCACGACGTTTACGGAAGTGATTGGGAGTGAGCCCCGTGTGTTTCTTCGTATATTGACAGAAGAATGAAGCATTGGGGAACTCCATCGCTTTCGAGACTTCCTGGATAGGCATGGTCGTATTACGCAGGTAATGTTTGATCTCCGCTACCGTCACATCGGCTATCCATTCGCTGGCGGATTTACCGCTACGGTTCTTGCATATCTCTGAGAGATATTTGGGAGTAAGATTCAACTGCTTTGCGTACCACTGTACCTCGCGCTGATGAGGATGCCTGTGAAGGAGGTGAATAAACTCCTGGAACGTATAATCGCTGGAACTAACGCCCTCACGGACAGAGGACACCGTCTCGGGCAGAACCGCCAACTTATCAATATAATTGAGCATCTCCATCATCGCTCCGCGCGCAATGAGCATCATAATCTGACGACGATAATCGGTCGTCCTATCCTGTAGCTGCAGGGTCAGAAGATGATAATACGTATAGAAGAACTCTATGCTGACTTCGTTCACATGGAAAATAGGATGCTCCTTCACATACTCCTGCTTAGCGTACCAGTTCGGCTCAACACGCATGTGGTCGAACATAATCTGCTCATAAATCGAGGCGCTGACCGTGACTTGTGAGAATGCAAAATCAGGAGACATATGATAAGCTCCCAAAGGATGTGTGAAGTCCGGAATACGGATAAACAAATCGTTCTTACCAATACGTAAGGTGTTTCCGCGATACTCTACATCGATATATCCTGCACGGCAAAGCAAAACAGTCATCGTTGCGGATGAAGTAGTACGAGTCTCACGACAAACGCGGAAACCTTCCACCTCGTCGGTAATAAAGAGTAAGTCGGTTGATAAAGTCATATGGGCACACTTTTATGGATTTTCGGTGCAAAAGTACAACATTTTTGGAAAATACACAAATTTTTTTCCACTTTTTTTTGCAAGAACCGCATTTTTTTTGTAATTTTGCACGCAAAATACCTCTTTTTATGAAAAAAATTACTGTTTTATCAATTTTAGCCGTTCTATTATGTGCTTGTTCCGGCAGTTCGGACAGGTTACTCACCTCTGCCACCGGTTCTATATATGAATGTCTGGTGGTAGGCGACGGCGCAATCAAAACGCCTGTTTGCGAAACGATGGGCGCAGATATGTACGGTCTGCCACAAATGGAACCGTATTTCACAACGATGTTCGTCCCGACTTCTCAGTTTGACGACCTGCTGAAATCAACGAGAAACATCCTGATTGCGGATATCAACCCGCAGAAATACACGCATATCAAGGCTATCAAGGCGCGTGACGTATGGTCTCAACCGCAAGCGACGCTCCGTATTCAGGCACCGAGCGACGAGGACTTTTTAGCGTATTGGAAACAGAACGGAGAGAAGATACGCGAGTGGTTCGTACAGGAAGAATTAGCCCGCCAGCTACGTTTCTACCGCGCGAGTACTAATAAGGACGCGCGTGCGAAGCTGAACAAACAAGGCTACGACCTACTCATCCCCGAGGACTTCATGCTGATTATGGACACAACCTTGGCACTAAACAACCAAAGGGTAAACGTCCTCTGGTGCTGCAACAATAAAGGTCCGATGCGCAAAGATATCGTGGTCTATAACTTCCCCTACACGGCGCAGGAGCAGTTCTCCAACGACTCCATCATCGCCAAGCGGAATGCCATCTTAGGCCGCTTGGTAAGCGCGCAGGTGGAAGGTAGTCACATGGGGACGGAGTACAAACACTTCCCGCCGGTAACGCGTCAGGTAGCCGCACTTCGTGACAGCGTAGGTGGATTCTACGGAATGGAGACCCGTGGTCTATGGAAGATAGAGAACGGCGAAGCGATGGGCGGACCGTTTGTGTCGCTCACAAGACTCGACCAGGTGAACGGACGCGTCGTGACCGCGGAGACCTTCCTCTACGCACCGGGACAAAAGAAACGCAACGCCCTTCGTCAGGACGAAGCGATCCTTTACTCGCTCAGGATGCCGAATGAGAGGGATTAGAGGTTAGAGGTTAGAGGTTAGGGGTAAGGGATTTCCAGCGGTGGAGGCCGTAGAGACAGTTAGCGCACCAGAAAGCATACTGCGCTGCCATGCAATAATCGCCCGCACGGAGCCATAAGACGACGCTCAGCAGATCCACCGCCAGCCAGAAGAACCAATGCTCCCTATAAACGAGAATCAGTAGTACCTGCCCCACAAGAGCAGGTACTGTTGTATAAGCATCGAGGTAAGGCTGCGTATCGTCCGTCCAGGAGGCTAAGCCCCACCCCACCAACTGTGCGCCAACGAGCGTAGCTACAGCGATAGCTGCCAACACCGGCCATCCTAAATGCCGCGGCTCGATGCGCGTCTCTGCGGCTCCGCCTTCTTCGTTCACGCGCAAGCGTTGACGCCAGACATAAACGCCGTAGATCATCGTGAAGAAATAGTAGATATTAATCCCTATCTCCCCATAAAAACGCTGGGTGTAGCAAAGATACGTATAAATCCCCACTTGCGCGAAACCGAAGAGAAAATTCCAAATATTCCCTTGCGCAGACAGTACCACGGTACATACGCCCAGACATCCGCAGAGCAACGACAACCAGCTGTCATGGGGCATGAGGGTATAAGTGACCACCTGTATCAAGAGCCCTAACGCCAAGAAACTATAATCGAAGATCTTTCTTCCTTTCATCCTTATTTCTTTTTCGGAGCCGCTTGAATCAATTCTTTGGGCTTTGCCTTCATCTGCTCTACCGCCTGATAATCCCACTCTTCCTCAAAATCCCAATTAGACTTGGTCTGTATCTTCTCGGGGAAATAATAAATAGGCTCCGGCTGTCTCTTCTCCGCCCATGCACCTGTGGTCCATTTACCATCGCCGTTCTCGTCCAGATAGAGCCGCATATAATACGTATCGGGTTTGAGATATTCAAACAACGCTCCCTCTACTGCTGCCGGTAGTTCGCGAACCACCTGATCCTTATTATTCAGCACTTGAATACGGGCTTTCGGCAGATAGGGATTCAGTTTCACGCGCAGCGTCGAATAATCCGAGAGAGATTTCACCTGCAAAGAATAATTGCCCTTAATATGCGTGATATCATAGATATCATGTATCGCTCCGCTATCGATACGCAGTTCGTATTTGCCCTCGGGTTTGAACTCTGCAAGGAAACGGATCTCCATCGGCAGCGTGTCGTGCGGTACGATAGAGAACTTCATCGGTTTGAGAATGGTATCCACCCGTTCGAAGAGATGGAAGGAGTCCGGCTCATAAGCCGCAATAGGTGTCGTACATTGCAGGTGCAGCGTGTCGAAGATCTCAAATCCGCTTCGGGCATTGGATTTCAATTCGAGCCGCCGGTTTCGATTCTTGCGCTCCTCTGCCGCTTTGGCTCGGGAACTTAGTCTCGGCGCACGCCAGATAGCGCGAATCGTATCCGTGTACCACTCCAGCCTGTAGAGACTGTCCGTCCGCCGGTAACGCGCCTCAAAAAAGAGCGAATCCTGCGCGATAGAGAGGCTGTCCATCAGCCATAATGTTATGGTATCACGCCGGGGTGAATACGACGTGAAGTAATTCAACGTATCGGTCAGTGGTTTCAACTCCGGCAGGCTGTCCGGCGTAGAAGAGAAATAAATCTGGATACGATGCTGTTTGTCCCGGACGGTGCGCTGGAGATAGAGTCGTTGCTGCTCCTCATGGAAAAGCATCAATATAGCGCCTTTCTCCTCCGGTTCCGGGAGCGAATCTGTCACGAGCGAATCCATCGTAAGCGTGTCCGTCATAAGCGAATCCATCTTCAGTGAGTCCGTCGTAAGCGTGTCCGTCAGGCGGACAGGCGGCAGGACGGGTACTATCGGTTGGTCAGCAAAAGCAATCGCTTCACCCGGGGAGAAACGATAATCTCTGCTGACATCCTCTACGGCGTATAGGCGGTAGGTACCGGCATGCATATTTCCTATTCGGAAATAACCGGCGCTATCCGTCCGTGCCACGCGGAGGAAGGGCTCGGAGGTGAACATACTGTCTTCCATCGAGGGATGTACTCCGACGAAGATACCCTCCATCGGATTGAGCGTTGCCGCGTCATAGACGCGTCCCGTATATTCAAGCGTGTCGATAGTCGGTCCTGTAGAGAAATAGAATGAGAAATGACGAAGCGGCACTTTCTCGCGATAATCACAAACCGCGTTACCGAAATCAATCGTATACGTAGTACTGTCTCGCAAACTATCCTGCAAGAGCACGACTAACTTCTTACCGCGCGCTTTGACATCCGGAGGTGTCTTCTGCGGAGGAGACATCAGCAGGTTTTGGGCGATATTATCCAGCTGGATATACTCGTCGAAAGAGACTTCAATACGTTTTCCCTTGAAGTTCAGCGCGCCCATTTCGGGCTCATAGCCTCGCGGCTTAGGCGGAGTGGTGTCTTTCGGTCCTCCTTGCGGACCTATCCCACGGTTAGCGCATCCCGCGATAAAAAGCGCGAGAACGAGGACATAAACTATCTTTCGGAGTATCGTCATTTTATTCGTCTAAAGTCTTTAATTCGTAACCTTGTGCAAGCAACCATTCGATAGCTTGGGGCAAAGTAGCTAACATCCGTTCGTTGGATTTGACGGAGTCGTGAAAATTGATAATACTTCCCGGTCGTGTACAGCGTTTGATCTGCGCGAGCATCGCTTCGGGTGTCCGTCGCGGGTTATAATCGCGAGTCAAGACATCCCATAAATAGATGTTATAGCCTTTTTCCGCGACCGCTTTGCGCTCCCAGACCCAGGTACGACCGTAAGGCGGTCGAAATCTGTTTAAAGCCGGAGCAGGATAGTCCTTCGGATAGTTCCGTAGGACAGCCTCTTCCCATTTGGCTACATTCGCCATGTACGTACGGGTGGATACCTTCCAGCCTTTCATGTGGTTATAGGTGTGATTGCCGATGGCATGCCCGCCTTTTACCACCTGAGCAAACACCTCCGGGTGCTTGTCGATATTCTCTCCTACCATGAAGAAGGTCGCCTTCACGCCGTAACGGTCGAGGACCTCTAATACTTTCGGCGTCACCTCCGGGATGGGTCCATCGTCGAAAGTGAGATACACCGCCTTCCCCTGACGGCAGATGCCGTAGGGGTAGAGGCGTTGTAATATAGATTTGAGGCCTACCATGCGAGGGACGAAGCACCAAGGATAGCGGCATCGCTGTCCTTGAGAATAGAGATGGATACCGGGATTTTGCCTTTCCAGATCGGCATGAGGTTCTCATCCAGCGCCTCGCGGATCGGATCCATGATCCAGTGACCGGACTTGGTCAGACCACCAAAGAGGATGATTGCTTCGGGCGAAGAGAAATGTACATAATCCGCCAACTTCTGACCGAGCAGATGACCTGTATAATCGAAGATCTGCTTGGCTACGAGGTCTCCCTTCTCTGCTGCATCAAAGACGTCCTTGGAAGTGATATGATCGATGTCTGCCACTTGGCGCAGGAGCGTCGGTTGGGTCGTTGAGGTCACAATCTCTTTGGCCGTACGAGCGACACCGGTAGCCGAAGCGTACGCCTCGATACATCCCTTCTGACCGCAACCGCAGAGACGTCCGTTGCCTGAGTGGTCGATCTTGCAGTGGCCTAATTCGCCTGCAAAACCGTCATGGCCGTACAACAACTTGCCATCAATCACGATACCCGAACCTACGCCGGTACCGAGGGTAATGACGATGAAGTTCTTCATGCCGCGTGCCGAGCCGTAGATCATCTCTCCTTGTGCTGCAGCATTGGCATCGTTGGTGATCGTGCACTTCACACCCATACGCTCGGAGATGAGTTTGGCAAACGGCACTACGCCTTTCCACGGCAGGTTCGGAGCCTGCTCGATGCAGCCCGAATAGAAATTCGCGTTCGGCGCACCGCAACCCACACCCACGATGTCACTCATCGCCAGTCCTTCTTCCGCCACTAACTTCTTCATTCCTTCGCAGAGTACATCACAATACTCGTCGATATCCGGATATTGCTGAGTCGGAATAGAGTTGCTGCGCAAAACTTGACCTTCGTCGTTAACCAAACCGAACTTGGTGCCTGTACCACCTAAGTCGATACCTAAAGCATACTTTTTCATAACTATTAAATTTAAAAATTTGACATCATAAATTTGTGTTCAAGAACCGCAAGATTCTCTCGTGCATGTGTTTGGCGTTATTGCCCTGACGCAGATGATGGTTGTCGTCGGGGTATAATTGCATCTCAAACTGCTTATCCGCCTCTACTAACGCATTGATATACTGCATTGTATGTTGCACATGGACGTTGTCATCGCCTGTGCCATGGATGATCAGTACGGCGCCGGAGAGATCTGCTGCTTTGTTCAGGAGCGAAGCCTCTTCATAACCTCGCGGGTTAACCTGCGGACGACGCATGTACCGCTCCGTATAAGCGGAGTCGTAGAGTTTCCAATCGGTCACCGGCGCAATCGCGATACCCGCCTTGAAGGGATGGTTCTTTTGGCTCATGGTGTAAAGCGTCTCGTAGCCGCCGTAAGACCAACCGAGAATCGCCATGCGGCTTGCATCAATATCCTCACGAGCACCGATATAGTTCGCCGCCGCAATCAGGTCCTCCGCCTCTTTCTGGCCCAGAGACATATAGGTCTCGTTGCGCCATGCGCGTCCACGACAGTCGCTTCCGCGGGTATCAACGATCAGTACCGCATAACCCTGCTCGACCAAGGCGTACTCGAATTTCTTGCGCCAGCGGTTGAGTACCCGTTGGCTCGCCGGACCGGAGTAGTGCATGACCACAAGGGGGTTTTGTGATTTATGATTTGTGATTTGTGATTTAGGATTTGGAAGCATCAACATTGCTTCCAATTCCTGACCATTGCCGTTGGGGATACGGAGTAACTGCGGCTCAGGCAAACCCTGCTCTTTCCATGCTGTAATAGTGGCTGTATGGTCTAGGATTAGTCTTACTTGAGTCTTACTTACCCCTTTGATAGTATAGAGGGTATAGGTGTTCGGAGTATCGAAAGACTGGAAGCATTCAATCATTCGTTTGGCGTCCTTGGAGAAGCGCGCTGTGTGGGTTCCTTCGCCTTCGCTCAGTTTGATGTTTTTGCCGTTGGGTTTGATGGAGACGGCGTAGATATCGCGTGTCGCGGGCGTAGTAGCGGCTTGGTAATAAAGGGTCTGGGACTTCTCATCCACGGCGTAGAGGGCTGTGACATCCATCTCCTCGGGCGTGAGGACGCGAAGTTGGGAACCTTGCGCATTATGCAAGTACGCACGGCGGAAACCGTCTTTTTCACTCAGCGCGATGAAAGAACCGTCGGAGAGCCACTGATATTCGTCGAAGAGACTGTAGTCCACAAAATAGCGGTCGCTTTCTTCCTTGTAGAGCGGATGTGAGACCGTGGATTTGGCATTGCAGGAGAGAATCTCCATCTTCGTTTGGTCTCTATTGACACGCAGGACGAGCAGTTCGCCTGCCGGCGTCCATCGCAAGCGCGGGAAATAGAAATCATTGGCGGTTTGAGATTTATCGTTGGTCACCTGCATGGTCTGAATGCCTTTGGTAGCGACGTCATAGACGCAGACGGACGCCTTGGCATTCGGACATCCGGCTTTCGGGTAACGCAGACTCTCCTGGGTCGGATATTGCGCCTCTCCGTAAACATCCCAACTGAAACTCGGTACCTCGTGCTCGTCGAGCCGTACGAAAGCCAGCATTTTGGAATCCGGACTCCAGGCAAAGAGCGCCGTTGTGCCGAACTCCTCTTCATAAAGCCAATCGGCGATGCCGGAGATGATATCCGTGTCCTCGTTTTTAGTTACCGCCACTTCGGTTCCGAAATCGAGTTTATGGATGTAGAGGTTGTACTCTTTCGCGAACGCCACGTATCGTCCGTTGGGGCTCATGACTGCGTCGCGAACCCGGTCAAAACCCATACCTGCGCCTACTTTCTTGCGGGTATGACGCATGGTATCCACTACGTACCATTCCGCCAAACGCGAGCGACGGAAGATACGCTCTTCGTTCTCACATTCCAAACGGTACCGGCCGGCAGGAGCGGACTGATCACCGATGGATAAAATACTATCCTGCTCTGCGGCAGAAAGGGTTTTCGGATTATAATCGCCCGCCAGAATTCCTTGCAGGACGGTCAAAAAAATCAGCAGTATTTTCATCTCAGTCGTAGTTCTTTCTCTCCGTTTCGGATGATTAAATCATAGCTTCCGAAAGGAAAAATATATTCATTTTTATTCATCTCCAAAGGATTGTCAAAACCCATGCCAAACTCCGGATGGCAGGTGAAAATCTGTTCATTTTCCGAAGCAGGATAAGCAAGTTTCATAGGGGAGTTCTGCGGATTGGCCGCCACCAGACCTACGTGCATATTTCCCCCTTCGCCGTCCTGTACATTCAGCCAAAGGACATAGTTTTTATTCGCAATCGTGGCATAGAGAATGGTCTCGTTTCCTTCGTGATAAACGCGCCAAGGCGAAGCGGCTGTCACCAGTTTGCGCTGGTCGTTATAACCGATAGGCGTACCTGTTGCTATGTGGGTGAGATAGGCTGTGTCTTTGGCGGCATTGAAAGCGAAGGAGTATTGCTGGTTCATATCCTTGCGGTTCATCATCTGCGGTATCATCCATCCATTTTCATCCGGAATACCTGCAAGCGCCATTTGTACGCGAGTGTTGGTATAGAGGTACTCGCCTTCGGTCAGGTCGGAGACATAGATTGAGTCCTCGGGCAGGATATACTCATACGCCGCCCAAAGTGTGACATCTGTCAGCGGGTAACATTGCGTGTTAGGCGCAATCAACTCCGGCCTCGTGGTCGTCTGACCGCACTCTGTCTCGCTCCAACCGATAAACCGCCAGCCGTTATAATCTTCCGTCGAAGGCAGGAAGACCCCTGCTCCACCGGTGGTCTCCGTTAGCGTTTGGAAGACCTCATCTCCGCGCATGAGCGTCACGGAGTGTACAGGCGCAGGGGTATAAGAGATAACATAGCGATCAATATAGAGCGAGTTCGCCGTTCCCTGCAGCCGGATAACCATCTCCTGTACGCCGGAATAGATCTTCGGCAAAAGGGAAAGCGCATGATAATAAGTATTATCGTACGCACCGAACCACTGGTCGAAAGAGCCGCTTTTGGTTGCCACCTTCTGACCATCGATTGTCACAGTCCACATGCCGGCACCTGCTTTTTGGTTTGAGCGGATATATACCTCGACCTTGTTAATCGTCAGACCTCCAAGATTGCTGAGCGTCAGTACAGCCTCGTCGCCCTGTCGCACCGTTCCTTTCTGGTAGTTGCAGTCATAAGAGACCTCGGCGGACGGAGGAATATCCCCCGTCGCGGCGACAGAATTTTTACTCTCGACTGTCAAGGTCAGAACCGATAAAAGGATGGTTAACCAGGTCATGCGCTATTCGATCGTGTTGGTTATTTTGTACCTCCGCCGAGAGCCACGTATAGGTCGATAAGGCTGATGAGTCCGTTATAGCGGTTGGTGACATCAGAGAGTTGTGCCTTGAGGTAGTTCTCCTGCGCCGTGAGTACTTCCAAGTAGTTGGCTCTACCGGTTTTCATCAACTCATACGTGCCTTGATATGCCTCGCTCTGGGTAGTCAGGAGGCGTTGGTAGAGCGTATCCTGTTCCTGCGCGTTCTTGCAACGGAAGATGGCGTCGTTGACTTCACTTCCGGCTCTCAGCATGGTCTCCACATAGCGGTTAGCTGCGTCCTCTTGTTCCAATTTGGCGATCTTGAGATTCGCCTTCAGTTTGCCACCTGCAAAGATCGGTTGCGATAGTCCGAGGACAGCGTTCATCAATAGTTGACCTGGGTTCGCGACGATGCCGCCGTTATTGGTCCATCCGATGAGTCCCGAGAGCGACAGGGCCGGACAGAAAGCGGCTTTCGCCATATTCGTCTGATAGAACGCCGCCGCCACATTACGTTCCGCAGCACGTACATCCGCACGGTTACTCAGCTGAGCAGCCGGCACGGACTCCAGCGTCCATGGATCAAAGGTATAACTTGTCCAAGGCGAACGGGCTATCGCTTGCGGCTCAACGTTCAGCAGCAGGCACATAGAGAGCTCCAGTGAGTGGATCTGCTCCAAGAGCTGCTTGCGCTGGATCTGCACATTGATGAGGGAAGCCTCCATCTGACCGATAGAAGGCGAATACGCCTGACCGTTCTTCACCAAGACGCGCTGAATCTCCAGTACTTGTTCCCAGATGACTTCTGTACTATCGAGGATAATCTCCTGGTAATCCAACAGCTGCAACTGCGTATAGGTACGTGCAACCGTAGCAACGAGGTTGGCATGTGCCGCTGCGCGGTTATCCTCCGCTTGTTCGCGTAGCACTTGCGCCTGGCGTTTGCGATTCGTGATTGTACCAAACCCTTCTCCACCCCAATTGAGTGAGAGCGGCACTTGGTAACTCAGCGTCGCGCCGGACATTCCTGCGCCGGGCGTATAAGTGCCCGAGACACCGACGTTGGCAGGCGAGATAGCTAAGGTCGGCAGGAAGCCTAACTTAGCAGCACGAAGACGTGCATCTGCTTCTAACACGGCGAGTTTGCGCGAACGGTAATCGACATTATTCTCCAGCGCCTTGCGGATGTGTCCCTGTAAGATCGGGTCGGTGATATAGGTCTGCCAATTCGCGTCGCTGACAGCTGTAATCAAGCTGTCCTGCTCTGGTTGCTGAGCCGGCTCGTACTTCTTGAAGATTCCGCAGGAAGAGAACATTAAAGTACAAAGGAACAAAGTACAAAGTACCATTACCGTGTTTACCTTATTCGATTTTCGAGATTTCGGTATATCGGTATTTCGAGATTCCGAAGAGTCCTCTACCTCTACGGGTTCGGGCTCTCCCTGGAAGCGCTCGTGTAGCGTCTGGAAGATGATATAGAACGCGGGCACGACGAATACGAGCGCGAGTGTTCCTACCGCCATACCGCCGGTTACGCCGATAGCGAGTGCGCGGTTACCGTTTGCTCCGGCGCCACCTTCGATAATCAACGGAATCATACCGGCAATCATAGTCACGACGGTCATCAGAATAGGACGCAGACGATCCTCACAAGCTCCAAGAGCAGCTTCCACGATCGGCATGCCCTGTTTGCGTTTCTCGACCGCGAACTCGGTAATCAGGATGGCTGTCTTCGCGAGCAGACCGATCAACATAATCACACCTGTCTGGAGATAGATATTATTCTCCTGGCCGCAGAGCCATGACAGCGCGAACGAACCCATCAGACCGAAGGGAACAGACAACAGGACCGCCAACGGGATGAAGAATGACTCATACAGCGATGCGAGAATCATATAAATCAGCAAGATACAAACGAGGTAGATGAGGGCAGTGAGGTTGGATTTGCTATTCGCCTGCAACTCACGACTCATACCTCCGTACTCGAACGTATAGCCTGACGGCAGATGTGTTTTCGCCACCTCTTCAATCACTTTCTGCACATTACCCTCGCTATAACCGGCACTCGGTTGCACGGAACAAGCAATCGACTGATAGAGGTTAAAACGCTTCTGAGTAGCCGATCCTACAGCCGGCGTGAGCGTCACAAACTGCGAGATCGGAGCCATCTCTTCGCCTATCTTCACAAAGATATTATTCAGCGATGAAGGATCCAGACGGTATTCCGGTGCAGCACCCGCCATGACACGATAGACCTTGCCGTACTGGTTGAAGTTACTGATATAGGCACTACCGCAGTAAGCACCAAGCGTATTCAGAACCACATCCGGCGAAATACCTGCGCGGTCACACTGCGTAGCGTTGACATCTACCTTGTATTTGGGGAAAGACTCGCTGTAGAGCGACATTGCCATCTGTATCTCCGGGTGTTTCTGGAGCTCGGCAAGGAAGTTATTCACCACCTCATTGAACTTCGACATATCACCTCCTTGCAGGTCTTCCATCTGGAGATCGATTGCGTTACTGTTACCATATCCGGGGATCTGCGGCATCTGGAACGGGATGACTTGTGCGTCCTTGATATCTTCGCAAGAGAGGTACAGTTTCGCCATCACATAGTCGATATAGTGCTCGATACCTTTGCGCTGGTCCCAAGGTTTGAGACGCACGACGAGCGTACCGTAGCTGACACCCGTACCGGAGATCAGACCGAAACCGGAGATCTTGGCATAACTCTCCACCTCCTCAAGCCGCAGCACATGTTCCTCTACCTGCGCCATGATCTTATCGGTCTCCACAAGCGGCGAACCGGCCGGGGCCGTTACATCGACCATGATCACACCTTGGTCCTCCTGCGGCACAAGTCCCGAAGGCAACGCACGCATGGCGAACACCATCGCTATCGCAGCGGCAATGAGCCAAAGCCACGCGCGGCGGGGTTTCTGCAGGAACTTAGCCACACCATTCTTGTACTTGCCCAAGATGGCGTTATAGCCGGCGTCATATGCTTCTTTCACATACTGCGCGAAGCTTTTCTTTCCGTTAGGCTCTTCTTTCTTAGGCCGGAAAAGGATGGCGGTCAGCGCCGGACAGAGGGTCAGCGCAGAGATACAGCTGAGTCCCACGGAACTGGCGATGGTTATACCGAACTGCGTGAAGAACGTACCGCTGGTGCCGGGCATGAACGTCACAGGGATGAACACCGCCATGAAGACCAGCGTACAACTGATGACTGCGACCGTCACTTCGCTCATGGCATCTTTCGTAGCCTTGTACGCCGAGGTATAACCGCTCTCCATCTTCGCCATCACCGCCTCGACGACGACAATCGCATCATCGACGACCGTTCCGATCGCCAACACAAGCGCAAAGAGCGTTAAGATATTCAGGGAGAATCCCGCCACTTTCACCACCGCGAATGTACCCAACAGCGATACGATGATGGAGATCGACGGAATAAGGGTTGCTTTGAAATTCTGCAGGAAGAAATACACTACCAGGATGACCAGAATGATAGCGATGATAAGTGTCTCTACGACGTTATGGATTGCGGCATAGAGGAAGTCATCGGAAGTCTGGAGAGTCGTGAACTCCAAGCCTGCCGGCATAGTCTTTTTGATCTGGTCATACAAGTCGTTGATCGCCGCATTGACCTGGGTCGCATTGGCTCCCGGCGCCTGGTTGATCATGAATGCTACGCCGGGCTTGCCGTCCACGCGGGAGGAGAAGCTGTAGTTCAAGGCGCCCAACTCTACATCCGCCACATCGCGCAGATGGAGCACATTACCATGATCCGTACGGAGGACAATCGACTCAAACTCCTCGATGGATTGCAGACGACCTTTGTACTCCAAGTTATACTGATACGTGTTGCCGCTCTGCTCGCCTAACGAACCGGTGGCAGCCACCATATTCTGGTTCCCGATGGCGGCAAAGATATCGTTCGGTTCAAGTCCATACTGCGCCATCACATCCGGCTTCATCCAGATACGTAACGAGTACGTGTTACCTAACAGCTGCACAGCACCCACACCCGTCACACGCAAGAGACGAGGTTTGACGTTAATATCAATATAGTTGGCGATGAAGTCCATGTCGAACTTCCCGTCGCGGCTGACGAGCGCAGTAATCTGGAGGATGTTATTCTGCCTCTTCTCTACCTTTACACCCACACGGGTCACCTCCTGCGGAAGCAATCCCAAAGCCGCCGACACGCGGTTCTGCACATTGACCGCCGCCATATCCGCGTCCGTGCCTTGATTGAAATAAACGTTGATATTGACATCACCGGTAGCCGAAGCTTCCGAGGTCATGTACGCCATGTTCTCCACGCCGTTCACTGCCTCCTCAATAGGCATCACCACGGATTTCATCACCGTGTTGGCATCTGCGCCGGAATAGGACGTTGAGATCATCACCGTCGGTGGCGCGATATCCGGGAAGGCATATAAAACCCACTAAAGCGATCAGCAGCGAGATACACACCGCCATCACTTTCCGATCTACGAAAATATTTCCCTTTGCCATAATCAGTACAACACTTTTTGTCCTTCATGTACATTCGCAGCTCCCTTAGCCACGATCGTCTCCCCTTCTTCAACGCCGGATTTGAGTACTGCGCGCACGCCATCGCCCAACTCCTCAATCTCTACGATAGCGCTGGTAGCGAGGCTGTCTGCACCTACTTTATAAACGAGGGCTTTGTTCTGGATACGCACGACGGCGGTCAGCGGCACTAACATCACATTCTCCCACTCTACGGGCATCACCACGGAGCCTTGCATCCCGGAGAACAATTCGCCTTTGGGGTTCGGGAAAGTTACGTAGCAGGTCACCGAACCGGTCTGCTGATCGACCATACCGGAGAGGCTGGTGATACGACCTTTCTCGCTGTACTCGCTCCAACGAACCCAACTCGCTGATCATCGCGTGAACCTGGCTCTCCGTGATGGAGAAACTGGCCTCCATCTCGCTGACTCCGGCTACGCGGGTAAGCATCGTTCCTTCGGAGATCACGTCGCCAACGTGCGGGATGATATTTCCCACCAATCCATTCACAGGACTCTTGATTGTGCAATAATCCAGGCGCAGCTCTGCGTCACGAACGGCAGCGCGGGCTTGTGCCACCTGCGCCTCAGCCGACTGCAGCGTGTTCAGACTCTTACGCAGCAGATAGCCGCTGATGATACCTTTGTCCGCTAACTCCTTGTTGCTCTCCGCCTCCAGTCTTGCGTTCTCACAGTTGGCAAGAGCGGTTTGCAGATCCGCCTTCGCATGTACCAAAGCATTCATGGCACTACGGCTATCAATCAGGAAAAGCACGTCGCCTTTCTTCACGCTCTGACCGTCTTTCACACGGATGGCATCCAGCGTTCCTGTGCATCGGGACACGATAGACACATCGCCTTTACCGCGGATAGCCGCACTCCAAGTCATCGGAGCGGTCACGGTCTCACGGGACAGCGTAAGCGTTTCAAAACTCGTGTGCTGTTCTTCCGGCATCTTCACGCAACTCGTCAGCACACAAAAAGCTAATGTACAAAGTACAAATGGGATTTTTTTCATTGTATTAAGTTAATTTGTGTTTTATTCTTCCACTCCAAGTACAGAATAGGTCTTATCGCCCCGGACAATCATCACACGGCCGTCGCGAAACTCTTTTTGCGGTTTGATTTCCGCTTGTTGGTTGGTGATAGCTTGCTGCCCGCCGGCAACGACTTCAACCGATACCCCCAAGTCATTCATGCCGGTATTCTGGTCCCATACATTCTGGTTGGCGAAACGCACGGAATATCGCGGGTCACTGGCCAATGACTCGTACACATCCGGCAGATGGAGATATAAATGATACGTACCCTCTGCCATCGTTGCGGGCAGAGCCGGTGATTCATTGATGGTAATCGTGCCTGCTTCAGCAGTCCATTTACGAGGATCAGTCTGCAGCTGCACCGAATAGGTATGCGCGGCATTCTTCAGCACCAGATAAACCGGACGGTAGTTATACATCGGTGCAAAGCCCTTGTTCACCAGCGTAATCTGGATCGGCATAGTACCGCCTTTAGAAGCTTGTGCCGGATACGTACCTTGTTTCAGTTGGAATCGGTAGCCTAAGCGCCTCTCCATCTCCGCAAACGTACCGTTGTTGCGCCATTTGTTCGTCACCGCCTGTGCGTATTCGGATCCGCAGAACGACCAGTGGAAACGGCTCAGTTCGGCAATCGTGGTATCATGCTGCGCCACGATAGAGGCCCGACTGCTATTCTCTACATTCGTCTCCCCTCCATTAGGCACATAGAGTGTCTCCGTGGATACATATCGGCGCAAAACAGGATCGTCATCCGGACCATCGCCGTCGCGGCCGTACGTACCATCATTGCCCCAGGCATTCAGAAACGCATCGTTGTGGTGCCCGATGCGCGCACGAATAGAGCCGTCATGAGCCTGCGCAGGAGTCAAAGTGTTCTCGTCGCCCATATAGCCGATCTTTATCAGCGGATAGCGTGTCAGCACAAACCGGTCCACCGGACAAGCGTCCAGAACAGCAGTTAATACCGCCTTTCGGTTGTTATTCATCTTCTGCGTCTCGTTGCCAAAATTGGAACTGTAGTACCATTCGCCCCACTGGCCTACAAATCCGGCTTCCATCACATATATCACATCCGCGTTCGCTGCCAGATAGGGTTTTAACTGCGTCGTATGACGCTGTACCCATGTCAACGAAGCATCGTTGCCGCTGTTCCAGTCGTATGCAAAACGCAGCACGCATTTGAAGCCGTGGTTACGCAGGATCTGCATGTCCTCATTAAAACCTTGGAGAAGTTTATCGGACAGATCTTTGGTCCGGTAGTTCTTGAGGTAATACATCAACATTACGATACTCTGGTTCTTGCGGTCATCATAGTTCTCATCCTCTATATCCCAGTACCAGTCCTCTTCCGATTTAACCACATGGTTGTTATTGTCACTCAAAGCCTTTTCTCCGCCTAACTGGTCGGTAAAGCCGCGCTCGGGATTCGGGAAGATGGTTGCATCGTCCGCTTGGTAGTTGATCACGCCTGCAGAGAGTACTCCCGCCCAGACACAAGCAATAAGTGCAAGTACGTGTTTCATATTATTTTTTAAGTTATTCTTAAATTCACGCCGCAAAGTTACAAAAAAAAAATGAAATACGCAATAAAAATTTGCATGTTTTAAAAAAAAGTAGTAATTTTGCACTCGTTATGTACAAAAAATTAAAGAATCGCGCGTGGCGCGTATTGAAAAGTGAGAATATTCTGCGTCTCGGACCATGGTTGTCCGTGCGTCAGGAGTGTGTTGAATTGCCTTCCGGCAAACAGATTCCGACTTGGTTCGTACTGGAGTTTCCCGACTGGATTAACGTCATTGCCATCACCAAGGACGGCAAGATGGTCATGGAGGATCAGTACCGCCATGCACTCGGCGAGACCCATTATGAGTTGGTGGCAGGGGTTATTGACCCGGGCGAGACGCCGTTAGAAGCCGCCAAACGCGAATTAAGCGAAGAAACAGGTTACGAAGGCGGCGAATGGGAGCTTTTTATGACTCTGTCACCAAACCCCACGAATCATAATAATCTGTCTTATACCTTCCTTGCGAGAGGTGTAGAGAAAGTGCGTGAGCAACACCAAGAGCCGACCGAAGATATCCACGTGGATATTATGGAGCAGGAACAGGTATTAGAGATGCTGAAAGACGGCGAAATTATTCAGGCGCTTCATGCCGCGCCGCTTTGGAAGTATTTTTACCTCCACTCCACTCTGGAGGATTCACAAGTGCGGTAAGGACTCTATGGCATGATTTTTGTAGTATTCTATTTGAAAACATTTTAACCTACAAAAACGAACTATTATGAAGAAGAATTTATTCGTAGCGCTGCTGGCGCTGACATGCTCCTTCACAGCTTGTGCTAATGAGCAAGTGATCACTTATGACCAAGTTCCCGAACCGGCCAAAGCCATCGTGGCTGCCCATTTCGATGCTGCGCAGATTGCGTATGTCATGCTGGATAAAGGGCTGTTTGACGACGAATACGAAGTTCGTTTCAATGACGGCCGCACCATCGAGTTCAACAAGGCGGGCGAGTTGCTGAAAGTGGATTGCAAACTGACGGAAGTACCCTCTGCGCTTATTCCGGAATCCGTTCAAGCCTATGTAAAGGCCAGCTTCCCGAACGCTTTCATTACCGAGTGGGGCAAAGACGACCGCGGCTACAAAGCCGAACTCAATAACGGTCTAGATCTCAAGTTCAACCGCAAATACGAGTTCGTCCGCGTTGACGATTAAAGGATGAATCTCTTAGCGATTATTACCGCCGTTCTAACGCTCCTGGCAGGTATCGGAGTCTTTCTGATTGCCTGCACGATGATGAGCAGTAACCTCGAATCGGCTTCATCTAAACGGCTCAAACGCCTCTTTGCCAAGACCGGCGACAATAAATGGCTCGGCGTGGCAATCGGCACTGTCGGCACCGCTGCTATCCAGAGTAGTGGTGCCGTTACTGTGATGGTCATCGGTTTTGTGAACGTGGGGATCATGTCCCTCGCCCAAGCGGCAACCATCATCTACGGCGCGAACATCGGTACGACCGTCACCGCCCAGTTAGTGGCGCTCGGTCTGTCCGGCTCCAACAGTATCTCCACAACCCTCATCTTCAGCGCTTTGGCAGGTATCGGTGCGTTCATTATGCTCTTTACCAAAAGCGATGCGTGGAAGCTGGCAGGAGGTGTACTCACCGGCTTCGGAATGTTGTTTGTCGGTCTGAGTATGATGTCCAACGCCATGGATGAGTTTGCCGCCTTGCACTCCGTCAAACTGTTCCTCGCTTCGATACGCAACCCGCTGTTATTGGTGCTCTTGGGAACCATTATTACCGCTATCATCCAGTCCTCGTCCGTCATGACGTCTATTGCGATTACGATGGTCGTTACGGGGCTTATTGCGCTGGACCAGGGTATCTACCTCACGATGGGAAGTAACATCGGTTCATGCGTGGTCGCCATCATCGCCGGTATGACCAGCGGCGTAGCAGCCAAACGGACGGCGATGATCCACCTGCTTTTCAATGTGTTAGGTGTCGTTCTGTTCCTCTGCGCAGCCTTGACGCTCAGCCTTGTTACCGCCGGCGTCTGGTCCTTCGGAACGATCTTCGAGCGTCTCTTCCCTGCCGCTCCGCAACTACAGCTGGCGATGTTCCACACCGTCTTCAATGTCACGACGATGTTAGTTGCGCTGCCGCTCACCAATGCGCTGGTCAACCTCGCCTGCCGTATCATCAAAGACCAACCGAAGACCGAGACCGACCAACCGCATCTCTATTTCCTCGATGAGCAGATGCTCCGCACGCCTGTGGTAGCTGTACGACAGCTCAAAGCCGAGATTGAGCACATGGCGGAGATGGCGGTCACTAATTTCAGTCGGTCAATACACATCGTCAAGACGCTTGACACCGGCGAGTTGGATATCTTCAACAAGACCGAAGAAGAACTCAACTTCCTCAACCGCGAACTCGTTCAATACGCAGTGAAACTGTCGGATAACCAACTCAACCGTTTTGACCACCAGTACCTGGCGTCCACCATCCGCACGGTCAGCGACCTGGAGCGTATAGGCGACTACGCGACGAATATCGTCGAGTACGCCGAGAGCCTGCAGCAAAACGACGTGCGCTTCTCTGACTACGCCATCAAGGAGATCGAACAGATGGAATCGTTGGTCGTTTCGCTCTATGAGGCAACCATGCAAGCATACCATAAGATGGACATGGAAGCTCTTGGGCGCGCCAACCAGATAGAGGACGAGATTGACCGTCTGACCGATGAGATGGAGCGCAATCATATCCAGCGTCTCTCGTTGGGCATCTGCGAACCGCAAGCCGGAACCGAGTATATCTCCCTTGCCCAGAACTCCGAACGTGTCGCCGACCACCTCATCAACGTCGCCAAAACCATCCGCCAGTTGCAACCATGAAACGATTGTATTTATTTTTGTTCGCAAGTATCACACTTGGTTTGGCGGTTCACGCTGCCGTGCCGAGTTACACGAATCCTATCCTGCCGTACGACTACTCCGACCCGGATGTATGCCGTGTAGGGGATACGTATCTGATGACCTCGTCATCCTTCAACAATGTGCCGGGATTGCAGATTCTGACATCCAAAGACTTAGTGCATTGGGAGATCGTGGATGCTGCCATCCGGTACCGTCTACCGGGCTATAAAGAGGGTGACAAGGTAGCAGGTAATTTCGTTTGGGCTCCGGCAATCCGCGAGCATGAGGGGCGCATCTGGATCTACTATGGCGACCCGGACAGAGGGATATACTGCGTGAGGAGCAAAGCTATCAGCTATCAGAATTCAGAAATCAGTTTTCCGCTCGAATGGGAAGAACCGGTGTTGGTTATGCCGGCAAAGGGTTACATTGACCCCTGTCCGTTATGGGACGAGGACGGACGCGTATGGCTGAGTCACGGCGTAGCGGGCAGCCGTTACGGGCTGAAATCCGTGCTGATGATGGCGGAGTTGACGGCGGACGGTCTGGCAGTCAAGACACCCAGCCGGATCATCTTCGACGGTCATGAAGAACACCCTACCAGCGAAGGAACGAAACTCTACAAACGCAACGGGTATTACTATATCATGCACCCTGCCGGAGGTGTCGCTACCGGCTGGCAGGTGGTACAACGGAGCAAGAACATATACGGTCCCTACGAACTGAAAGTGACACTCGCGCAGGGCAAAACCGCCGTCAATGCGCCGCACCAGGGCGGATGGGTGGAGACGCCCGAAGGAGAGGGATTCTTCATGCATTTTCAGGATGTAGGCGTGGCCGGACGCATCGTGCATCTGCAACCCTTGAAATGGGAGAACGACTGGCCCGTAATGGGCAACAACGGAGAACCCGTTTTAAAGTACAAAGGGACGAAGAACGATGTACAAAGAGAGCCGAGTTGGGCGAATTTCCTCAGGCGTGATGAGTTCGACAGCACGGAGTTGGCGCTCGACTGGCAGTGGTCAGGAGGACGAGTGGAACCGAGGTGGTATTTCTGCGATGCCGCCAACAGCCGGCTCCGCCTCTATTCCGTTCCACGCGAAGCGGACGAATGGATGCCGAATCTGTTGTTGCAGAAGATCCCTGCTGTTGCTTTCACTGCTACAGCGCGCGTGCGGTTCGCACCCAACAAACACAAGAAAATGGTTGGTGCCGAACAAGCCGGAATGATTGTAACGGGACGCAAAGCGTCGTTCAGACTGGAAGTGCCGGTAACGGACGAGTGGTGTTATCTACGCATGGAGATGACGGACACCCAACGCGGACAGTTCTACACCAGCCCGGACGGCAGGCATTGGACCAAAGCCGGTGAGCCGTTCCAAGCCGTGGAAGGACATTGGATAGGTGCACAGGTCGGTTTCTTCTGCACCCGCGACAGCCGCACACACAACGACGCCGGATGGCTGGATGTGGACTGGTTCGAGATCAAGAGACACAACACTCATGCCTTGAGCCATTCATATTTTGCTACGGAATAAATAGGCAGTAACGGTATCAGGATAGGCGTTTTCTTCACGTATGCCTGATATTCGGGGTCATTGCCATAGGCGGCGTTCTGACGCAGTTCCAGCCGGCGGGCGCCGCTGAACATCACAAACACGATGCCTGCGTAGCCGATAGCTACAATAAGCCACTGCCACCAGTTCAGCCCTGCACCTATAGCACTGAGCAACGCACCCGTCCAGATGGTCACTTCGCCCAGATAGTTCGGGCAGCGGACAATACGGTACAGACCGGTATCTACAAACCGCTTCGGGTCCTTTTTCTTGGCGGCACTCTTCTGCGCATCGCTGATGCTCTCCAGCAATATGCCGCAAGCCACAACCGCCGCACCTATCCATGCCCACAGTTCACTGTCGTGCGGACCGTTCGCCAGCCGGAAAGCCACAGGGCTCACCTGCGCCACATACAGCAGCGCGCAGAACAGCCAAATCATGATCATCACGCCGGCAGGCTTCTTCTCCGAATGACCCTCGCCGTACAGAATCTTACGGTACCCCACCGCCTTGCGTTCGCGCACCAAAAGATACGTACCCAACCGGACACCGAAAATCAGCAGCAGCACTAACATCAGCGCCGTCGGAACA
Source organism: uncultured Bacteroidales bacterium (assembly GCA_900317885.1). GTDB lineage: Bacteria > Bacteroidota > Bacteroidia > Bacteroidales > Paludibacteraceae > Colicola. The sequence goes on from ONIM01000023.1 coordinate 23,495, forward strand.
CTCAGATTTGCGTGATATAGCACGCCCATCGTGATAGCCAGAGCAGCAATGCCGTAACCGTAACCGAGACTGAAGAAATACACGAAGTATTTCCACCCCACTGCGGAAACCGCCATCGCCACCGCAAAAAGAATCAATAAATCTGTCATAGTATTTTGTTTTATGTTAATTTGTACTAATTAGGCTGCTGCGTGTTTTTTTCTGCACGCAAACTGCGTGCAAAGATACAATATTTTTCGGACATATGCAAGTATTATGGCGGAAATTGAATTAGGGAATGTGGTTTTTGGACGTTTTGGGGCGAAAAAACGCCCGTTTTTTGTCTCTGTCGTGTCTCGCTCATCGGTTGGTCATCGCTCGGTCGGTGGAACACAAAATAAAGAGAGGCACCCGATTAGAGGCCTCTCCTTATTATTACGCGTACACACGAGATTACCATGCTGTACCCAGCATGCGGAGGTAGGATTTGTAACTATTTAATGACCGCGCGTGTGCGCGTATATCAATGAGAGCGAGCCTTTCGGGGCTCGTTTTCTTTTTCCGTTCTTCAAACAAAGACCTGAGTGAAACGAAGACCTTATATGAATTTTACTTGCAAAATCAAAACATTATTTGCTTATCTCGCAGCAATCGTGCCCTCGTGGCTAAGACGAATTATTGTAGCTTTGTGCGGTCAGTTCTGAGGAATGGAGAAACGGACGGTCAGGCCGTGAGGACGGGTGAGTTCGGCGGAACAAGTGCCGCCATGCAGAGAAACGGCGTTTTTGACAATCGCCAGACCTAATCCCGTGCCGCCCATGTCACGGCTACGGCCTTTGTCCACGCGATAGAAACGCTCAAACAAATGCGGCAGATGCTTCTCATCTATGCCCGTTCCATCATCCGTAATTGCAAATTCATACTGCGTATTGCCGGTGACGGAAATCTTTGTGCATCCGCTGTACAATATAGAATTATCGAGAATATTGCGGTAAACGGTATATAGCAGATTATAATCGCCCTGCATAGGCAGTTTCGGCGGCATGTCCAAAGCGATGGCAATCTGTTTTTGATCCAGCATTGGGCGCACATCCTCTATGGCCTGACGCGCAATTTCCACCATGTCCACCGCTTGCTTTTCCGTCAACGTCGTTTGCATGTTGTCCAGACGCGTGAGCGTGGACATGTCGCTCAGCAAGGCGGTCATCCGCTGCGCCTGCGACATACATTTTCCGAGAAACTGTTGCCGTTGTTCCAAAGAAAGATCCGGATGAGCAGCCAGCGTCTCCAGATAACCGTTAATGCTGGCAAGAGGCGTCTTGAGTTCGTGCGCCGTGTTCTGGGTCAGGGCATGTTTGATCCGCATTTTCTCCTCTTCCGCCGTGCGGACTTGTTGACGGAAATCTTCTATCGTGCTGTCCACATGCCGCCCCACACGTCGCGTATAGAAAAATAACATCGCAGACAGCAGCAGAAAGATGATTACCGAAAGCGCAATATAGCCTTTGTTCGTTATAGGCGCGTCCGCCTTCTCGCCCGGATACGGAATCGCAGAACGGATGATCTGCCCGGATTCCGGAAAGTATGTCGCCGAATAGAAATACCGCTCTCCGTCCGTCTCACTGGTTCGGCTAATGTCGAATCCGTAGCCCTCTTGCAACGCCTGCTGCACCTCTCGTCTCTGTAAATGATTAGGCATGGTGTGAGGGTCTTTCTCTGTATCCATGAGGACTACACCGTCTGAGTTGATTATCGTTACGCGCACGCCTGCCAGTTCTTTTTTATACTCGCGTTCGCGGTATGCCTGATAGACGGCAAACACCAGTACGTACGCCAGAAAAAACACGCTGATAGCAAAAAAAAGCGTCAGCCCGAAGTTTCTATTTCTCCCAATAATATCCATAGCCTGTCTTGGCTTTCAAATGTTCACGATAAGTACCTATTTTCTTCCGTAACCTATTGACCGTCACGTCCACCGTGCGTTCCAGCACCAAACCGTCATTCGGCCACACATAGCGCAGGATTTCCGCACGCGAATAGATTTTGCCGGGGTGTTGCAGCATGAACACCAACAGTTCGTATTCCATGCGCGTCAGCGAGATAAGATTGCCGAAGAGGGTTGCTGTCTTCATGGAATCATACAGAACCAAGTCCTCATACACAATGGATTTTCCAGAAGGCTCTGTGGTCACATCTACGGAACTATGCCTACGTATGACCGCTGCCACGCGTGCTAACACTTGTTTTAAAGAAAAAGGCTTGTGGATATAATCGTCCGCGCCTAATTCAAAACCGCGCAATACATCCTCTTCCTCTCCCAATGCAGTCAGAAAAATAAGTGCCGGACTGTTCTCCTCTTTCTGCCACACTTCCGCCACTTCCAGACCGGACATGTTCGGCATCATAATATCCAGTAACACCAAATCCACATGTTCATCCTTGGCCATGCACAATGCTTCCTGTCCGCAACTTGCTTGCAAACAACGGTAGCCCTCCTGTTCTAAGTTAAAGACAAGAATCTCGCGAATATCCGGTTCGTCATCGACAACCAGAATTGTTTTGTTTTTCATTTCCATACATCTAATCACTACAAATCTTGTGCCAATATTCCTACAAAACCGATTACAAATCAATGACAAATTTTGTTGCCGATTTGTCATATATCTGTCATACCTCTGTAATTAAAACAACGTACCTTTGCAGCAAAATAAAAAACAGACATTTATGGACGACAAAAAAGTAAAAAGAATCCTTTTTTTCTACAACTTGACACGTGCTTTAGTTGGTGGTATATTTGTAATTGCCATCATTTATGGTCTGCTTAAAGCATATTCTGTTATCTAATTCGTATTAGTATGAGTACATTTCTGAACCTTTTAAGTTTCGTCGGCTCCCTGGGCCTCTTTCTGTACGGAATGAAGATTATGTCCGAGGGGCTTGAGAAACTGGCTGGCGACAAGATGCGCAACGTCCTCGGCGCCATGACGCGTAACCGTTTCATGGGCGTGCTGACGGGTGTGGGCGTGACCGCGCTTATCCAGTCCAGTAGTGCGACTACGGTCATGGTGGTCAGTTTCGTCAATGCCGGACTGATGACGCTCCGTCAGGCTATCGGGGTAATCATGGGAGCGAATATCGGCACTACCGTTACGGCATGGATCATCTCGTTTGTCGGTTTCAAAGTCAGCATCTCGGCGTTGTCGCTGCCGCTGCTGGCAGTAGCCTTGCCGCTGTTCTTTGCTGGGAAGGGGAAAACGAAGAACTGGGGAGAGTTTCTCTTCGGTTTCGCTTTTCTGTTCATGGGCTTGAACCTGCTTTCGAAGGCTGCCGAATCGCTGGATATAGGTACGCACATGGCAGGTTGGCTCAGTCATCTGCCTTGCGAGCGTTTCTGGACAATCCCGCTTTTCGTGCTCATGGGTACTGTGATGACCATGCTGATGCAGTCGTCCTCCGCGTCTATGGCTGTCACGCTGATGCTCTTCGGCATGGATATACCCGGTTTCGGTTTCGCACAAGCCGTGGCGCTCACGTTGGGTGAGAATATCGGTACTACCATTACCGCATTTCTTGCATCGCTGACCGCTAACATACAAGCCAAACGCGCTGCACTCGCGCACCTATTTTTCAATGTCTTTGGCGTGATAGTCGTGCTCGCGTTCTTCTATCCGACCATCCACGCCGTCGAATGGCTTGTGACCGATGTGATGGGGGCGGAATCAAACAATATGTATCTGGTTTCCGCTTTCCATACCTGCTTCAACCTAATGAACACCCTGCTGCAGATCGGTTTTGTGCCGCAGATTGAGCGTTTTGTCTGCTGGGTGCTGCCTGTCAAGACCGACCAGGACGAGAAATCCCGTCTGCGCTACATCTCCGGAGGACTGCTTTCGACCAGTGAACTGAACCTCATGCAGGCAAAAAAGGAAATAAGCCTGTTTGCCGGGCGGTGCCACCGGATGTTAGGATTTGTCGGTTCCCTGCTTGCCGCCGAGGACCATGAGCAGTTCGCCGGTCTGTACAACCGTATCGAGAAGTACGAGGCTATTACCGACCGCATGGAGATTGAGATTGCCACTTACCTGCGGCGCGTGAGCGAAGGACGGCTGTCGGACAGTTCCAAAGCACAGATTATGAAGATGCTGCGCCAAGTGGACGAGCTGGAGTCTATAGGTGACAGTTGCTATCATTTGGCGCGGATACTGCGTCGCAAACGGGAGAACTGCACAGAGGCGTTCACGGACGAACAGATGCGGCACATTACGCAAATGATGACGCTCACGGATACCTCGTTCGGCAATATGGAAAATCTGTTAGAGCAAGACCAGCCTGTTACAGGCGACCAAGCCTCTTACAGCCACGACTTGGAGAATAAAATCAATAACTACCGCAACGAACTCAAATCGCGCAACCTGCAGGACATTGACGCCGGACGGTATAGTTACCAGTTAGGTGTCTTCTATGTGGATTTTATCTGCGAGTGCGAGAGACTTGCTGATTATGTCATCAATATAGTAGAAACAGAAGAATAATTAACAAAAAACTTGCATATGTCGTAAAAATGTAGTAACTTTGCAGCCGCTTTTGAGAAAGAAAGCGACGTCGGTTCTCCAAGACGTTAAACAGGAGGACATATTGAATAGCGCATAGCGCAGACAGGCATATTCCTTTAGAAACAGGTCAGCAAACTATAGTAACGAAAAGAAATATGTCCCTGTTATCCGTGTTCAGCACGGGTCACGGGGACATCGTTACAGAAAATAATTGCTGACCTGTTTCTTGTTCCAGTGGCCTGTGCTTTTTATGTCCTCCATATTTCTGATTCATTCCATGAAACAAATTGTTATTAATCATTTCCATATTCTTGGGAATGATATTGCCGGTGACCACATCGACATTCACGACAATACCTCTGTTAATTTTTACCAAGGAGAAAATACCAAAGAAACAAGCACACACGAGACATGTGTGGAGGATGTAACTCCTGTAGATACTTCTTTCTTCTGTACGCAGCAATTTACACCTGATATCATAGAGAAGAACCTGCGGCAAGCTATTATCCTTGCAAGCAGTAAAGCCGATGCGCGCAGGCGTATAATGGCATTGGAGCCATTAGGATATGTGCTATTAAGCAATGTAACCGATGAACGAAAAGCCGAGTTGGTAAATCCATTTGCAATGCCGAAATATAGGCTTACGGGCGAGGATTTCAAGAAAGCACGAAATTCTTCCCATTCTTTCCCGGGAAAGTAAGCTAAAAATAGCCGTTTCTTCCCCAATTCTTTCCCAGACTTTCCCTAAATGCAGTCACAATTTGAGTGGCTGCATTTTTTCATATACCTTTGCACTCGCTAAGGCTAAAACTCGCGTGACTCGCAGCACAGCCGCTCGATTACGCAACGTTTTGCCCTACGCTCTCCCCGCTGCGTGCAACGCACTCATCGGGGGCTCCATGGCCAGGGGAAAATTAACGACAAGCGCTTGTCATATTTGTTTAACATTAAATGCTATTCAATTATGGCAACAGAACAATTACGATTAGTGGACGGCACTATTGTACGAAAGTGCCCCACAATCAAGCCGCTCTATTGTTCACGAGCAGGCAAATTCTACAGCGTACACAACGCCATTCTAACAGATGACGGTTGGGTACTGCGTGAGATCAAACCGGTGCTAAAGCAGTCCGGCACACGCAGATGCACTTTTACCAATGGCACGGGTACGCATTACCACTTCATGCGCAATTTTCAAAACAAACACTGTCATTTCCTTGTGGCAGCGGCTTGGTTCGGTTCGCGTCCGGAGGGGATGGTCATTGATCACCTCAACGGAGATATTCTCGACTGGTCTGCCGATAATCTGGAGTACGTGACACCTGCGGAGAATAACAAGCGTGCGAAACTATTGCGCGTGCTCCGTTCCACCGGTCGCGATCCCAAACAGATGAGCCGTGAAGAGCTCCTTTCAATCTTCAGCAAATACACATTTACTAATCCCCAAAATTTAGACTAATTATGAAAGCAAATAATTTGAAAGAACTGCGCGAGTTGCGCAACCAAGAAAAGGCTATCAAAGCACGTATTGACGAAATCAGCACCGAAGCGACCAATGAGGCGGTGGCTATACTTGCAGCAAAGGGCTTGGAGAAAGGCGAGTTTGAGGTGGAAGGTGTTGGTAAATTCCAACTGCAACGGACGGAGAGTTTCGACTTTAGCGACTACCGCCGCTATCCGCAAGAACAGGCGGTGAAGTGGCGTGAGAATGCCAAGGAGAAAGTCAAAGAGCAGAACCTCGTCAAAGCCCGTACGATGGCGTATTCCGCCAAACTATACCCGGATGGCGACTTCGAGACACTTTATGCCCGTTCCCGCGAGCACCTGTTGGAGAAATACGCCGAAGGCGGATATATGCGCCTCTGGCTTAACTCCGAACGCAATGTCCGTTCCCTCGAATCCCTCCGCGCCATCATCCGCAATGAGCCCCTACTCCGCTCCCTTTGCGAAGAATGGTATAAGGGCAACAGGTAGATGAGCAGAGCGAGATAATCGACAGAGCAAAGCGGCGGAGGATAAAACAGCCGCGAACGAAGAGAGCACCTTATTAAAGGGGGAAAAGCTCAAAAAAAGGATTCTATGGTTAGAAATGAATTATTATTACAATAAACGCGGCACTTTAATGAGTGTCGCGTTTATGCTTGGCTAAATAGCGCCAATAGTTATACAAAACGATATTATTTCACTTCTTGACCTTGTAAATTGTAGATTCTATTGTTGCTGTTTATTAATACCTGGTCATTATGTAAAAACTTACGAGCATTGCGGCGAGGTGCAGCCACTTCGTTAGCATCTGCCGATTCTCCCTGACCGGGGAGAGAGTATACGAGAGTTTGGTTAATTATTGCTGCTGTATGTGAGTCATTCCACTCGGTCTTCCAATACAGCATATACCATGTATTATTCATGTAAAAAAATGCTATTGATCCACTTAACGAATTTCCTAAATCTAAAAGTACATTTCCTTCCTCATCAATAATCATACTTTTCTGATAATCATTAGTTCCCACGTTAGATGTGTTTAAAAAGACTACAAAAAATCCCACTTTTTTATTAGTGAAAATATCATAATATGCAGCAGAACTGCTAAACACATAGCCATCAGGAACCGATACATTTACAGTTTTATACAGTGAAAAATTTGAATCATATAATGTTATTGTATTGTCGTTTTTATTATTTTTACTAAAAAATGAAGTCTCTAAGAAAAAACCAGATCCTGTCAATGGCACAACTTGTCCATCAAACGAATGTACTAGTGAAATTTGTGCAAACGCACTTGCTGTTAACAATGCAACGGCGAAAAATGTAAAAATCTTTTTCATAAAATAAAATTTTAAGTTGATTAATTATTTACGTTATACATGTTCTTTCCAAAACAGATTATCTTCTTTTCCATATCGGTCAAGAATAGTATCTAACTCGTATTGAGAGATATCAAAAGGTTTTAATCCTAAGGATGTTTTTCTCATAATGCTTATCGGTATGTCTAATCTATTCTTCTGGCATAGACTCCAGATATTGGCAACTTGATACATTGTACAATTACAACCCAGATATATATGTCTGACAAGATTAGGTATATTTACTGCTATATTGCCTCCCAAAGAAACTCCGATTCGGAACTCTTCTTCTTTTTTCCATACATCTAATTTCTGCCAATATTTCTTTATAATATCATTTGGCATATCGTTGAAAAAAAGTTTCACATCTACATCTAACTGCGGCAGATATTCTACATTTCCCATTAAAATTCGCCTTTCAGTAATTTTTGACGAATGTATATCTTCTTGTGAGTGTATTCTCTTTTCTAAGTACGATAACAAGTAGGTTTTATTACATAAAGCTTGCACATCGTATTCCAAACACATACCATTATTTGTTGCATAGTGACTCCACATGAGAATTCGTTCGCAACTATTTGTCAGACATAAAATTCCTAATAGTTTGGATTGCCTTTCATATACTGCTTGTATAGTATTTTTATCTCCTTTTAACAATTTTTCGTACACGACATCTGCGTCAAAATATTCTTCTCTAAGAATTCTTTTTACATCATCTATAGAACAATTCTCTGTATTATTAATTATATCTGGAAATTGACAATCATATGGATCATTAAAATTTAGCGGAGACGAAAAGAAAATTTCACCTTTAAGGCGAGCTTCTATTCTTTGCTTATTTTCCCCGTTGCAACTATAATATTTATAAAGTCTTGTTGGCAAAGTGAGATTGTTCATAACTTTCAAAATTTATTGGCCTCTATACTCAAAGCGGGCTTCAATGTTACTTGCCCCGCATCTCTTGGCTTCGGAAATTGCCTTTTGTGGTAGGTCAAGCAACACGAAGCCACGCCGTATATTTATACAACACACTTAAAATGTGTGCGTAGGAATATACACGCAGACATCTATTGTTGCATTGCCTTGACCACAATTATTTGAATTTTCCGAATTCAGAGATGTCAAGAACAAAGCGTAATAAACGCTGTTAGTATGTCAATATGTTACCCAGTTTAACGTCTTAGGTAGTTGACGACATTTGTGCATGCACCTTTGCGAGTGCAAAGGTAATGCTTTTTATTTACATATACAAATTTTTTGCATAAAATCTTTTGTTAAAAGTAATTTTGTTGTCAATTTACTTGATTTATCTATAATGAGCACAATCAAATAATCATTTAGAACGAGTTATCAATGCAGTTTTTCTCTGGTACATACATATTCATATACCATCTCGAATATATTTCAAAAGGAGTCAATTCATATTTTGAGTTATTAACATATTCATTATACCCATTAATCATATTCCAGATATTTAAACAATTATCTGAATAAAACTCATAATGCATTTCAAAATAACTCAAATTAATAAAAGTAATGGCATGAACTTTTACACTTAATTTCTCTGATCTTATTCTTTGTTCAAATATTGTCCTATAATATTTATTTAGACCTTCTATACCAAATGAATTATCAGTATAGATTATTATTGGATATATGTCAAGTGTTACATTGGGCATTATTTTATCAAAGACGATACCATTTTTATTAATATCAATTATCGCCTTCTGTAATTGAGATATTCCTTTTTGTTTCCCTTTTTCATTTTTTATAAATTTTTTATCAAACTCATCAAATAGTTTTTTCCTGTCTCCACTATTCTTAATGTCAGCCTTAAGTAATACATCCTTGCATTCAATGAGACATATTTTGTTATCTTCTCTTATATACACATCGCATAATTCATCTCCATTGGAATCCAAACAATCACTATTATAATACCGAATGTAGTTCGGAAAACATTTGTTGATTATTTTGGGTAAATAGTTCTCTTCGGTAAAGACTTTACCTTTATATGAAAGAAAATCATTTTTAACACCCTTTTGCAATAAAAATGCGCTAAATGCAAATACTTGATTCTTATAAAACAGATCAAACAAAAAATTAATATCCAATACAAAATATCGATAATTATCATATTTATAAAGAGGTTTTTCTCTCAACATTTTAAAACTATTATCACTATGATAATTAACAATATTAGTATTTATGCTCAATGTTTCCAAATATCGTTCATTTAGTATACCACAACTGATTTCAGTTGTTAAATCAACCATTTGACATCTTTGTTCTTTATCAATGCCTAACTTTGCAATTATACAAAATAGAGCATTGAACATCACTTGCCAACCTGTAACATATTTTGATTGATAATATTCACAAATATAACTTTTATAAAAACCATCCTTTTCTAAAAATTCAAATAATTCTTTTCCCCTATTTATTTGATTTCTAAAATCAAGAGTCGAAAGATAATCTCTTTGGTATATAAAATTAGTGATAGTAACATCCTCTATATTTCCATTTTTAATGATGCTTTGCATTTCATTTGTATCTGTGCTATATTTATTATTAACTATTGTATTTACGATGAGGTATGCATCAAATACCTTTAAAGCTTCGTCTGTAGTCAAGTCACGCGTGGGTTGATTATTATAATTTTCAAATATGATGTTATATAATAACAAATTAGAATAATTATAAAACATAATAGGCGAAAATCCATTTTTGCTTTCTCTAATGACCACATCTCTCCATTTGCTTTGCATTTGCAAATCACATTTTCCCAACAAACTATTAACAAGTCTAAATTGAATTTTTCCCATCTCATCATCATTTTCATGTAAATACAAACTCACATTAAATCCTGACCCATAATTGATCAGTGTTAAAGACGGGATTTCGCGAATTAAATCTACTGCATCATTTATAGTTTTTTCTTCACCATAAAAATTTTGATAGTCAAGCAATAAAAACAAAGAAACTCTTGTATCCATAATATCTGCTTTTAGTAGTTGTATACTTATGACATTTTGCAAAATTATTATTCTATCTATAATTGAGTAGAAAGTGATGCAATAATGAAGCCACGGAGAGTGGAATAGAACTTGTCCGATGTTGTGCCGATAAATTTGGTATTGGCGCGTCCTATGTGTTTGTTTGCGGCTTTGCGGTATTGGAGATAGCGGTCTTGCCAATAAGCGAGACGGTCGGGATCAGACATCTCCGTTTTGCAGAGGTGCACGGCTTCAGAGAAAGTGCTGATAGCGCGTTTGCGGCTCTCGGCAAGAGGTCCGGTATAAGGATTAAGGATTGCGTACGCGTGCGTGCGACCGTTGCGGGTGCGCATGACGATGCGTTCTTTACGAGAGAGTTTGCCACTGAAATGGTCAAACGGAAGGGCGGGTTGTACTTTAGCCATAATATTGTTTGATTAGCGTGTTGTTACGGGATAAGTAGCATAATATATCGTATATCTAACGTATATCTAACGTATATCTATCGTGTATCTATCGTATATATATCGTGTTTGATAGCGGTTTTACGGCTGCAAAGGTACTGCTTTTTTGCGATATATGCAAGAGGGAAATGCATTTTTGTGCGTAAATAGGAAGATATAGAAAGCTATTGAGAGGAGCGGCGGATGTTATCCGCCTGTAAGAAACGAAGTCAGATGCGGCTAGGAACTGAGGTAAGAAACGAAGTCAGATGCGGCTAGGAACTGAGGTAAGAAACGAAGTCAGATGCGGATTGTATCCGAAGTAAGAAACGAAGCCAGATGCGGATTGTATCCGAAGTAAGAAACGAAGCCAAATGGAAATTAGTTAGAGGCACATATTTCCTCAGCCATTGTATTGAGAGCCACACAATCGGCACGGGAGATATGTTTCTTAGATGGATTGTACTCCCAAGGAGAGAGAATCAGCACACGGCCGGCAGCGACGGCATCGAAGAGGGCGTCAGAGGGCTTGTAATAATCGCGGAAACCGTTGTCCGCAAGGTAGATGAAAAGGAGGTTTTCTTTTAAGAGAACAGACATAACTGCCTGCTCCTGCTTGGAGATGAAAGGCGAGATAAGGATAGTACCATGACGAGCAGCGAGGACACAACCGTTCATATAGTCGCGGAGAGGTTGGTCGTAACCATGTTCTTCGGCATCTTTGACCCACATACTACGCACGTGGACGGGGGAATAGTGCTCGCATTGTAAAAGGTGGATATTCCCCACTCCGCTATACGTCCGACCAGCTATTTCGATGCCTGTTTGGACACAAAAGAAACCCGGTTTGAGGCGCTTGGTAGCAAGGCGGACGGGGTTCAACTGAACATAGCGAATCATAGACCGGAGCTGCCCTTCATGAACAAGCGGGCGGACGAATGGCATTTCGGAGAAGAGAACCTGACTTCGTTCCTTATCCCGAATAGTATTCGGGGAAAAAGACGAAGTATAAGAGCGCCCCAGTTTCTTAGCAGCCTGCCAAAAACCGCGTGCGACACTCATAATACCGCTCGGCATCGCTTGACGAACATACCAAATAGCATGTAGGTGGTCGGGCATGAGACAGAACTGTAGAATACGCACCTCCGGATAGTGCTCGTATAGATGCATCAGACAATCCACAAGGTCCTCACCTAATTGAGTACGCTTGACCTCGGCTTTAGATGGGTCGTTATCAGGGATGATTAATTCACCCAAGAGAGGTTCCCTATTGGGAATAGTAAGCGTGACATGGTAGATACCGATGCCTTTCCACGCCGTACCGCGGTCTTGCCATTTGAATGTATCGGAGGACATAACTTTAAGCGGGCGATCATATTGCCCTACAAGAAATGAAGTCAATTGACGCGAGATACTATCTCGCACAAAAAACGAAGTCAAATATTAATAAAGAACGCGCATACATATGTACGCGCGTTCTCTATTAAATAATTACCATTGCGTGCCGAGCATGCGGAGGTAGGATTTGTAACGCCACTGAGCGTTCTCCTGAGCGGCGGCGAAGAGCTCGTCTGCCTCCTTCGGGAACTGCTTTGCTACAGAAGCGAAACGAACCTCACCCTTGAGGTAGTCTTGGAACTTATCCCACTGCGGCTCTTTGGAGTCGAGCTGGAACGGGTTCTTGCCCTCAGCCTCGAGTTCCGGATTATAGCGCCAGAGGTGCCAGTAACCGCACTCTACGGCTTTCGCCTCTTCGGCTTGGCTCTTGCCCATACCGGCTTTCAGACCGTGGTTGATACACGGAGCGTAAGCGATGATGAGCGACGGTCCGGGATAAGCCTCAGCCTCGCGGATAGCCTTGAGCGTCTGTGCCTGGTCTGCACCCATAGCGATCTGTGCCACATAGACATATCCGTAGGTGGTAGCAATCATACCGAGGTCTTTCTTGCGTACGCGCTTACCCATCGCAGCGAACTTAGCGATAGCGCCGAGCGGCGTAGCCTTGGATGCCTGACCACCGGTGTTGGAGTACACCTCGGTATCGAGCACGAGGATGTTGACATCTTCGCCGGAAGCGATGACGTGGTCGAGTCCGCCGTAACCGATATCATAGGAAGCACCGTCACCGCCGACGATCCACTGACTGCGTTTAACGATATGATCTTTCTCAGCGAGAATAGCCTTGCAGGTGTCGCAACCGCATTTCTCCATAGCAGCTACCATCGGCTCGTAGAGGTCGTTGGTGATCTTAGCGTCATTGCGGTTGTCGAGCCACTTTTGGAACATCTCTTTGAGTTCAGCCGAGCAGTCAGCGCACTCGAGGCCTTTCTGCATGAGAGCAGCGAGGCGCTCGCGCAGTTTGCGGTGGGCAATCTGCATACCGAGACCGTACTCGCAGAAGTCCTCGAAGAGGGAGTTGGACCAAGCCGGACCGTGACCCTTGGCGTTCTTGGTGTACGGAGTAGAAGGTACGGAACCGGAGTAGATAGAGGTACAACCGGTAGCGTTGGCGATGATCTCGCGGTCACCAATAAGCTGGCTGATGAGTTTCAGATACGGAGTCTCACCGCAACCGGAGCAAGCGCCGGAGAACTCAAAGAGCGGCGTAGCGAACTGCGAGTTCTTGACGTTGGCAGCGATGTCAACGAGGTCTTGTTTGGAAGCGACGTGCTCTACGCAGTAGTCCCAGTTGGCAGCCTCTCCGAGTTGTCCCTCGAGCGGTACCATCTGGAGCGCCTTGCCTGTCTTCGGGTTGCCCGGACATACATCGACGCAGTTGCCGCAACCGAGGCAGTCCATCACGCCGACCTGCATACGGAAGTGCATACCCTTCATAGCCGCCGGAGCCTTCATCTCGCGTGTAGCCGCACCGTTGAGGCCTGCGAGCTCTTTCTCGTCCAGAACGAACGGACGGATACAAGCGTGAGGACAAACGTACGCACACTTGTTACACTCGATACAGTTGTCTGCGGTCCAAACCGGCACAAACGCCGATACGCCGCGTTTCTCGAACTTGGCGGTACCGGCAGGCCATGCGCCGTCCTCGATGCCCTTGAAAGCGGAAACAGGGAGGAGGTCACCGTCCTGACCGTTGATAGGACGAACGACCTTGGTGATGAACTCAGGCTCGTTGCCGTAGTCCTTAGCGGGATCAGCAGGCAGGCTCGACCATGCGGGATCGATAGCCAGCTCCTGATACTCGCCGCCGCGGTCCACAGCAGCGTAGTTCTTATTAACGACATCCTCGCCCTTCTTGCCGTAGGACTTCACGATGAAGTGCTTCATCTCCTCTACTGCCTTCTCAACAGGGATGACAGCGGTGATGCGGAAGAAAGCAGACTGGAGGATGGTGTTGGTACGGTTGCCCAAACCGATCTCCTGCGCAATCTTGGTAGCGTTGATGTAATAAACTTTAATCTTATGGTCAGCGAAGTATTTCTTCACTTTGTTCGGCAGGTTCTTAACGAGCTCGTCTCCCTCCCAGATGGTG
>ONIM01000042.1 GCA_900317885.1 uncultured Bacteroidales bacterium
TCCAACTCTATTGCAACCAGGTCTATGTGACGGATGAGGTGGAGAATATCGTGCCGGAGTATCTGACGCTGCTTCACGGCGTAATTGACAGCCCGGATATCCCGCTGAACGTGAGCCGTTCTTATCTGCAGAGCGACAATAATGTCAAGAAGATCAGCGGGTATATCACGAAGAAAGTTGCCGACAAACTCATGGAGCTGTATAAGGCTGATAAAGAGGAGTTTGCGAAGAAATGGGAAGATATCAAGATGTTCATTCAGTTCGGTATGCTGACCGACGAGAAGTTCTATGAGAAAGCGAAAGATTTTGCGCTGCTGAAGAACCTCGACGGCAAGTACGCGACGCTCGATGAATACAAGGCGCAGGTCAAGGACGCGCAGACCGACAAGGACGGCAATCTGGTGCTTCTCTATACCAACGATCCGGACGCACATTATACCTATATCGAGCGTGCGAAGGCGAAGGGGTACGACGTACTGCTGATGGACGGCGAGTTGGACGTACATTGCATGAGTCAGGCAGAGCAGAAAGCGGAGGAGAACAAACTTCGTTTCGTGCGGATTGACAGCGACACTATCGAGAACCTGATCAAGAAGGAAGACCAGGCGAAGGATACGTATTCCGCCGAGCAGAAAGAAGGACTTAGAAAGGCCTTTGAGAACTTACTGCCGAGCGCGGAGGATAAGTTGCGTTATACCGTCACTTGCGAGGCTGCGGCTGCGGACGCGCTGCCGGTATTCCTGACACAGAACGAGTTCATGCGCCGAATGAAAGAGATGAGTGCGCACCAGCAAGGCATGTCTTTCTACGGCCAGATGCCGGACAGTTACAACCTCGTCATCAATACCGCTCACCCGCTGATTCAGGAGCTGGCGGCGAAAGAGAGTAGCGAGCAAGTGAACGAAGAAGTGGAGAAAGACGGCAAGAAAGAGACGGTCGTTAAGACGGTTTATAAGCTGGAAGGTGAAGACGAGCGGATGAAGCAGCTGATCGATATCGCCCTTCTGGCTTCCGGTCAACTGAAAGGCGAAGCACTTGCCAAATTTGTCAACCGAAGTGTAGAATTATTATAAAACAAATGTTTCGTTTGTCCGAAATGAGTCCTCGAAAGGGGGCTCATTTTTTTTAATATAATATGTACATAAATGCGTATTTTCTTCCAAAATTGTGTACGATTTTTAAGATTTTTCAAAAAATAATAAAAAAAGAGCACTTTCTATTAAAAATTGGTATTGCGTATGTGAGAATAAAGCAGTAATTTTGCACCCGATTTTGAATAAAGGTACAAAAACGAATGAATAAAAACAAATTTTCTCTATTTATTGCTATGTTCATGTGCACTTTGTGCGCATGGGCTCAGACGTCGGAAGCGCCGCATATGACAGAGGTGTCCGGCGTGGTAACGGATTTTCAAACGCGTGAGCCGTTGATCGGCGTAACGGTATGTGACAAGAACGATCCGTCGAAAGGTACGGTGACCGATTTTGACGGACATTATACCCTTTTAGTGGACACAAAGAAACCGACGATGCTCAGTTTCTCGTACGTGGGTTACGATACGGAGACACGCTCGGTGACTTCAGTAACGAAGGTGATTAATGTGCCTTTGTTGCAGCATAATGAGGTTCTGGATGATGTCGTGGTGACCGCCGGCCGATTTGAACAACGTTCGACGGATGTGACGGTGTCGATGGAGGTGCTGAAGCCCCAAGCGCTTCGCAGCCAGGCTCCGACGGATCTCTCTTCTACCTTGCAGACTCTGCCGGGTGTGGAGATTATCGACAAGCAGCCTTCTATCCGCGGCGGTGGAGGATGGACGTATAGCGTAGGTAGCCGATGCCAGGTACTGATGGACGGTATGTCGATCCTGAATCCGAAGACCGGAGAGATCAACTGGAATAATGTGCCGCTGGAGAATGTCGGTCAAGTAGAGGTAATCAAAGGTGCTTCGTCTGTGCTGTATGGTTCGTCGGCGCTGAACGGTGTGATCAATGTGCGTACGCAGCGTCCGGGTCTGAAGCCGGAGACGAAGATCAGCGGATATGTAGGTATCTATGATAACTATAAGGAATACGCGTACACAGGCGCGCGCTTGCCGTTGTATTACGGAGCGGAGGCATCGCACGCACGCCGAGTAGGTAATTTTGACGTCTCGGGCGCTATCAGCGGCTTTAAGGATGAGGGATTCCGCCAGCAGAGTTTCAACGACCGTGTGCGTTTGGGAGGTAACTTGACGTATCACCAGCCGATGGAGGCAGGCAAATATATGACGATGGGTGCAAACGTGAACTACGTAGCGAACCAGTATGGCGACTTCTTTATCTGGCGCAGCCCGAAGGATCCTATTCATCCCTCGCCGCTGACGAATATGGGCCGCAAGGAGCATAACTTCAATATTGATCCTTTCTGGAACTACGATAATGCCGATAACGGTACTTCGCATAAGCTCCGTGCGCGGTTCTATCTCACCTCCGATAACTTGACTACCCCTTCTGCCACGATGACAACCGAGGAGTTGGCCAAATGGGCGGTGCAGAGTTTCGATATGGACAAAGTGAAAGGTTACTACGACCAGTACAAGAGTTATACAGACGGCGGAATGTCCGCAAAGGATGCGATTGTATTGACCTTCCAGGAAGTAGCTATTCCGGTAATGAATGAGGATTGGTTAAACGCTGTAAAGAGTGGTATCAATCTGGTACAGAACGGTTTGGGCTATACCGGTACGATAGCCGAGTTACAAGATGTAGTGGCATATGCCATGAATCTTCTGTCGGACCAGAACCCGACTCGCCCGGAGTTGACCTATAACGGCTATCTGGATTATCAGTTTGCCAAGCAGTGGAACTCCGGTGTGCGCCTGACGACGGGTGTTAACTGGAATCATATCACCAATACTGCTAATGTTACGGGAACCCACCATACGGATAACGTAGCGGCGTACCTGCAGTACGACCATCGTATCGCAGATAAGTTGTCGCTCAGTGCCGGTATGCGTCTGGAGTACTACCGCATGGATGACCATTATAAGGAGGCGAATATCCAGATTGGTAAGTGGCTCTGCCCGGTACGTCCGGTCTTCCGCGCAGGTCTGAACTGGGAGATATACAAGGCGGGATTCCTTCGTGCCAGCTTTGGTCAGGGCTATCGTAACCCCTCTATCACGGAGAAATTTGCCCGCAAAGATATCGGCGGCGTAGGTGTCTATCCGAATCATGATATCAAGCCGGAGTCCGGTTTCAATGCCGAGATCGGTTATAAGCAGCTCTATAAGTTCGGCCCGATCACCGGTACGCTGGATGTAGCAGCCTTCTATACCGAGTATAGAAACATGATCGAGTACCAGTTCGGCCTCTTCCGTAACTCCGACTATTCGATGATTAACTCGATGGACGATGTGGTCAGCGAGGCGCAGAATATCATCGATGATATCATGGCTACCAAGTCGCTGAGCAATGCCGGAATCGGTATCGGAGCGCAGTTTGTGAATGTCAATCATGCGCGTATCTATGGTGCGGAGATCAGTACCGCCGGTAAGGTGGATATCACGAAGGATATGGGACTCCGCTATACGATCGGCTATACCTTTACGCAACCCGAGGATGTAGATAACGCCAAGCGTATCGAGGAGGAGAAGACCTATACGGACCCGCTGCAGATGAAGAATAAATCCAACGACTCGAAGTACCTCAAGTACCGCAACAAACACTCCTTCAAGACCTCTATTGACTATAACTATAAGTGGTTCTCGCTGGGCGTGAATATGATGTACCGCAGTAAGATGTTAGCGGTGGATTATATCATGGTGGACGAGCGTGAGAAAGCGGAGCCCGACCTTATGGATTATGTCCGCGACTTCGTATTTGGTTACGAAGACGGTGTCTCGCTGCATGACTACTGGATGGAGCATAACACAGGTGTGTTTACTATGGATCTGCGTGCGTCTGTCCGCTTCAAAGAGCATGTGGAGGTGCAGTTCCTGATCAATAATCTTCTCAATGCGGAGTATAGTTTCCGTCCTATGGCGCTTGCTGCTCCGCGTACGTTTGTGTGCAGAATGAATATTACGTTATAAAAGATATGAAAAAGATTTTTACTGTATTTTTATTAATCTCTATGCTGGCCGTTTCGGCAAAGGCCGTTTCGGTAAGTGACGTTGCCGGAGTATTCCAGGGCTCGCTGAATATCGGCGGTCAGTCTTATCCGAACAAGGAAGTATATATCCTGCCGGGTTCGGGGAATACTTTCGTGACGATGATTGTGCCTTCTGTAGCATTCAGCAACAAGTGTGCCGACCTTGTATTGGTAAATATGGTTTTTAACAGCAACGGCACACTTTCCGCCGGTAGCGCTGCGGCTTATGTAGAGTCAATCAGCGCCTCTTCTCTAACAGCGGCCTCCATGTCGTTCACGATGAGCCTGACTACACCGTCTCATCCGGTAGCAGTTTCAATGACGTTCAACGGCGAAAAGGTCTCTAAGAACTACGCCATTACGAATGGTGGTTTTGAGGGTTCTTGGAGTAACAACGAGGTGGCCGGATGGCATTCATTCGGTACGGCGACGGGTTCTTTCGCCAGCTTTGTGAAGGGTAATACTGAGCAGTTCTCCCGTAGTACGGATGTTCGTCCGGGTACTTCAGGCTCGCAGAGTGCGCTGATCAAATCGAAAGGTGTCATAGGAGGAAACAAAGCTAACGGAAACTGCACGAACGGACAGATCAATGCGGGTTCTATGACAGCCAGTGATGCCAGCGGAAACTATAACTTCTCTGCCCCGGACAATAATGGCTATAATACTGCTTTTGTAGGCCAGCCGGATTCGCTGGTGTTCTGGGCGAAATATATACCCGGCGGAGGAAACGTTTCTGACAACTCCAACAAAGCCCGTGCGAACGCGGTTATTACGCAGAATGCACGCTACCAAGATCCGGAAACCGGCTCGTACGGTTCGGTCAAGGTGGGTAACGCAGAGATTAACTATTCCGCTACTGGTTCGAAGGGATGGCAGCGCCTCTCTACTCCGTTCGTCTATACCTCTCTGGATCCTACGACGGCAGCGTATATCTTGGTTACTTTCTCCACCAATGCTACCCCGGGCGGAGGAAACTCCTCGAGCAGCAGCCCGGATAATGTCTATCTGGACGATGTGGAGATTATTTATAACTATGCCTTAACGTCGCTGAAGATGAATGGAACAGCAGTTCATTTTACGAATGGAGCGGCTTCTACCGATATGGAGTTTAGCGATAGCGATTATACGTTTGCGGCAACTACCAATGGTAAGGGTGCTAAGACATTCGTCGGTTACGACGCTGCGAATAACAAGGTGTATGTATATGTTGTGGCGAATAACTATTCTCAGGCCAAAGCGTATTCTGTTTATACCCTCCAGATGGCTGAACCGGTTCCTCAGACGAAAGATACCGAGTATCACTATGCCGCTTCTACCTGTGCCAACGAACCTTATTCCGACGAACTCTTCGCTAATCTGAGCGAGGCGGGAACTTATACCACTACCATCCCCAATACGCAGGGAGGTGACTCGATTATTACCCTGACCCTGACGACGCTGCCGGCTTATTCTCTGGCAGACACGCTGAGGCTCAATACGGTGGATACGACCTGGCATGGTATACATATAGCCGATCTGCCCGCGCAGGCTGAGCCCTATGTCTATCGCGACAGCCTCAAGACCCTCGCCGGATGCGACTCCGTGTGTTCGCTCGTACTCTTTATCTCCGATATTCCTATTACGTATGGCGCCTATGAGGCGGTCCTGTGCGAGGGAGAACAAGTGATATACGAGGGCGTTACGTATTCCGCGGCTTTCAAGGGCGATATACTCCTTGCCGGGCAGAATATCTACGGCGGTGACTCGATCGTGCACCTGACCGTGACCGTCTATCCGAATATCGAGACGGACGAGTACCTCACTATGCAGGAAGGCGAATCGCGCTCCTGGCAGGGATGGAACTTATCTTCCATGCCGGTAGGCGAGCATACGCTCTATACGACCTATTATTCGGTATATGATTGCGACTCCACGATTGTTCTTCATCTTACGGTGAATGCCGTTCCGGTAATCGAAGGGCTGGAGGATGCAGAGATCTCATCCGACCGCGCGGCACGCAAAGTGCTCGTCAACGGCAAGATCTATATTATCCGCAAGGATGAGAAGATGTATGATATCTTAGGTAAGAAAATACAATAAATGCGAATAAAATGATGAAACGTTTATTTCTATCTATTTTGCCTTTGGTAGCCGCTTGTGCGCTCTCTGCGCAGACCTACCATAACGGCGTTTGGTATTCTATCTACGATGATACCGAACATACAATGAACACCCAGGGGGACTATACGGCCGAAGGCGTCTTTGCGCCTACTGCCGGCACCCTCCATGTGCAGTGGCGCTATGAGTGGATCGACTGGTTGGGAGCTTTTGCAAAAATTGATACCGAAGTTCTGACTTCGGCCGATAACGGAAGTAATACCACCAAGGTCGGCAAACTCGCTGAGAATACCTCTAATGGCAGCAACACGACCGAGTCCTTCTCCGTAGGAAAAAATATCAACTGGATTAAATTCAATAGAGAAGGGTTGCCTACCCACAAGGTGCATGTCTATCATTTTGATATTCCGCTGGCGAGACATATCCTCTTGGCTTCGGGAGAGTATGGAACCTCTGTGGCTTCCCATAACTTCGAGACCATTGATGCGCTCACTGTCTCCGAGCCGTATATGGTGAATCTTCGTTCTTTCCTTTCTGCGGGAGATATCACGGTGACCTCTTCCAACCCGGCTAACTTCCGTATCGGTTCGGCAGAGAGCACCCAGCCGCTGGTTTATGCCGTCGGCGCGAACGCGTGTGCTTCAGCGAACGGAACGGCTGAGGCTGCTGCGGGAGGTACGCTCGGTAAGATCGCTAACTATGCCTTCCCCATCTATTTCACTCCGCAGGACGGCGGACAGATGGCAGCGGTGATCACGGTCTCCGATGGGGTCTCTACCGCTACTATCGCCCTGACCGGAACAGCTAACTACCTCCCCGAGGATACATATTATGCTTACTCGGCGGATATATGTGCGGGCGATGTCTATACCGATGAACTCTTTACAGAACTCGCAGAGGAGGGTACCTACTACGATACCATTCCTAATGTAGCCGGTGGCGATTCGATCGTCACCTTCACGCTCCATGTACATCCGCTCTTCGCTCAGGAAGACTTGCTGAGCATGTATGCCGGTGATCCGGGCGAGTGGCAGGGAATCAACCTCTCCGTTCTGCCTGTAGGCGACACTACGCTCGTGGCGGAATATACCTCTGTATATGGTTGTGACTCTACCTACACCCTCTATCTCTCGCTCAGCGAGCGTCCGGTGCTGCCTGTGACCTACGGTGCGGATACGATCTCTACCTGTGCCGGCGAACCGATAGAGTATGCAGGTAAGATCTACAAGCGTCCTACCGAGGATTCCGTTCTCGTTGAGGAGAAGAATATCTACGGCGGTGACTCGATTGTAGCGCTCGTCGTTCAGGTCTATCCGACCATGCGTATGGAGTCGGCTATGACCATCGAAGAGGGCGAAGAGAAAGAATGGCAGGGTGTTGACCTCTCCGTCCTGCCCGTAGGCGATACCACCCTCGTGGCGGAATATAACTCCGCTTACGGTTGTGACTCCACCTATACCCTCCGCCTGACCGTCGTGGAGAAAGCTATCCAGGGACTGGAGCATATACAAAATACCCGCGCGGTAGAGAAATTCTTCCGCAACGGGCAGATGTATATCCGTCGGTCCGGCAGGCTTTACACTGCGGACGGCAGACTTATTGAATGACACTATCGAGGAAGCCTAACTGAATGGCTTCCTCGGCTTTCATCCAGTTATCGCGGTCGCAGAGTGTCTCGATCTGATCAATCGTCTGACCGCTGTTCTCCGCCAGCACCTTATACAGGTCCTGCTTGAGGTTCTCCATCTCTTTGAGGTGGATGGCCTGATCTTTAAATGTGGAGTAGCCGATACCCGAACTGGGCTGATGGATCATAAACCGCGAGTAGGGTAGTGCCATTCGGTGACCTTTCTCGCCGCTTGAGGCGATCACTGCGCCCATGCTTGCTGCCAGACCCAGAACCGTCGTATAGACCGGCGATTTGATGAATTTCATCACCGAGATCAACTCCAAGCCCGAGTAGCACTCGCCGCCTTGCGAGTTGATATACAGGTTAATCGGATCGTGGTTCACCGAGTCCAGAAACAGCAACTGAGCCACTAAGGTGTCCATCGTGTCGCCTACTACCTCTCCGCTGAGGAACAGGATTCGGTCCATCATTAAGCGGCTGAATACATCGAGTTGGGTGATATTCAGCTGCCTCTCTTCAATAATGTACGGGTTGTATAACCGCCCGTCAATTTTGTTCTCTTTCATATAAATCTTAAATCCTAAATCCTAAATCTTAAATCCTAAATCCTAAATCTCCAGTGCCGCGCACTTCCGTGCAAGGAACTTCCGCTCCTCTTCGTTCAGCAGCGGACTAACCTCTTTATAGACGCGTACGTGGTAGGCGTTCAGCCAGTCGATCTCATCCTCCGTCATTAGGCTCATCTCGATCAGGCTTGTGTCGTAGAAACAGAGCGTCAGCGTCTCGAAGGTCAGCCATTCGTCTTCCGTCGTCGTCGCTTTCGTCTGCTTGGCAGGAATGACGGTGATCAGGTTCTCCGTGCGGATGCCCCATTTGCCGGTGCGGTATATTCCCGGTTCGTCGGAGATGATATGTCCTACCTCTAACGGGGTGGGGTTGTTATCCGTCCGCACGTTCTGCGGTCCTTCGTGGCAGCCTAAGAAATGTCCTACGCCGTGACCTGTGCCGTGACCGAAAGTGATACCGGCCTGCCACATATACTGCTTTGCTAACGCGTCAAGCTGATTGCCTCTCGTGCCGCGCGGAAAACGTGCCGTCTGGAGCGCTATGTGACCTTTGAGAACGTAGGTGTAGTCCAGTTTCGCCTGCTCCGGAATCCTTCCGCCGAGCCATACCGTACGGGTGATATCCGTCGTGCCGTCCAGGTACTGACCGCCGCTGTCGAGCAGCAGCATACCTTCTTTCTTCACCTCTGCGCAGTGCTCTCTCGTCGCAGCGTAATGTACAATCGCGCCGTTGCCTTGATAGCCCGCTATCGTGCCGAAACTCTCCTCCACGAAGTTCTCTCCCATTGCCCGGAACGCATGCAGTTTCTCCATCAGATTCCATTCCGTCAGCGGTCTCTTGTCTCTTGACTCTTGACTCTTGACTCTTGACTCTTGACTCTTGACTAATGTCTCTTCCAGCCATTTGAAGAATCGTGTGAGCGCTGCTCCGTCCTGCCGCATGGCGATGCGTTCGCCTTCTAACTCGACTGCGTTCTTTTTCGCCTTGTCGATGAGAATCGGCGATTGGATATTCTTGGCATTTGCGCCTTGCTCCCCTCCTTTTAGGGAGGGGGCGGGGGTAGGCTTCCTGATTGCTTCATACAGCGCCTCATTGACCTTCGCGCCGTCGTAGAAGATGGTGCCTCTCAGCCCGTGGATGTAGTCGAACACCGCCTCGTAGGGCTGTACGTCGATGTTATTGAAATCCAGGTAGTTCTGCGCCGCGCTGTCAATCTTCTCCGGGTTCACAAACAGCGTACATTTATCTCCCTCTAACACCACATAACTGATCACTACGGGGTTGTACTCCACGTCGTTGCCGCGGATGTTCAGCAGCCATGCTATCTCGTCTAATGCGCTGACAATCAGCGCATAATCTTTCGACTTTCGACTTTCGACTTTCGACTCCAAAATCTCGCGCATACGGGAGATTTTGGACTCCACCGTCTCTCCTGCAAAATCCGCCGAGTAAGGATAGAGCTTGTCGCTCGGGATAGCCGGCCTGCCTTCCGTCCAGATGGGCTTGATCAGATCCACGCTCTTCACGCCGATGCCTGCCTCCGCGAACTGCTCTCTCCATGCCTTGAAGTCATTCACGCTGAACATCTCCGGGTTGAGACCAACCCGTAACCCGTAACCCGTAACCTGTAACCCCTTGAGCCACTCCACCACGCTCGGACAATCGATATCGCTCTCGCGCATCAACTCGATTGTGCTGTCTTTGAGTTCGATACCGGCCTGCAGATAGTACCGGCTGTCGGTCCATAGCAGCGCGCGGTCGGTCGTCACAACCATCGTGCCGCTCTCTCCGTTGAAACCGCTCAACCACTGCATCTCGCACCAGTGAGAGGCCATATATTCGCTTGCGTGCGGGTCATTACCCGGCACTACATACGCGGCTAATCCTTGCTCATGCATCTGAGCGCGCAGCGCCGCTAATCGTTCTCTTACATCCATAATTATACAATTTTGCTGCAAAATTACGAAAATATTTTGATATAAACAAGCCCCCACGCGCTTTTTTCCGTTTTTTTTCTTGCGTATCTCGTTTTTTTTGGGGGGGATGGAAGAGGCGTAGGCTCCACGTGCGCGATAGGTGGAATTATATCGTTCACCACTTGGTGGTCCACTATACTTAGTGTAGCAACAGGCAGGCTTCCAGAGCAAGCGGATCGGGAAGGCTCGTACACGCGGATGGCTGGTAAGGGAACGGGGGCTCGAAGAGGTAAACGCTAACAGAAATACAGAAGGTAGAGGGTAGACCGGGCGGACGGGCGGACACCCTTTCCCTAAAACTATACACACCCACGCGTGTGTGAGATTTATAAACAAGGGTGTCCGCCGGTCTACCCGTCCGCCTAAAATGCCAGATAGCATCCGGCGGAATGGACACAGAAAGGCTCGGCGGGATAGCGCCGAGAGTTAGACCAGCGGGGCGGAGGTTCGCGCAACGATGCGCGAAAAATGCACAGAGAAAAGCCGGCATTCAATGCCGGGGAATGGACATACGAAAACCCGCATAGCATGCGGGATAATAGACGAAGAAAAAGACGGGACGTAGATGTCCGTAATGCGAACGAGATGCGAACGGTGGAAGAGGCTAAAAGGAGGCTAATAAACCAATAAACAGATACACATTATGAAAGTAGAACTGATTATTCCGATTGAGAGATTGAGAGGAAAACTAAGGCAGGACGGGTATTATTTCCGTCAGTACAGAGGGCAGCAGATAGTACAGAAATGCCCGACTAAATGGAAAGATACACCCGCGCGGAAGGCTGCGCGAGAGCGGTTTGCAGAGAGGTACGCAGGGAGCCACCGGCAGGTAAACAACCCAAAGCAGGATCCAGATGCCGGATTAAATCCGGCGTAATAAACGAAGTAATAAACCATTAAAAGAAAGGAAAAAAGAAAATGGCAAAGATCACAATGATGTCAGGGATTGCGTCCATATCGGGACGCGTGGGGAACTGTTGCTTCAGGACGATGAAGGCGACAGGGAAGGTGTACATGCACCAAGTTAAGGGACAAAGTAACAAGGTACAAAGTACAAAGGAGCCGAGCGAGGCGATGGTAAGGCAGCGGAAGCGGTTTAGCGCGATTGCCAAGATGGTGATGCAGATGAAGGCGGAGGGCTCTCAGAAAAGCAGAAAACAACTGTGGAAAATTGCTACAAAAGCCTATGATGCAGAAAATCAGTAAAGCGGAGCTGGCCGAGCGGCTGGAGGCGCGTGTGGAGTGTGCGGAAGGCGGCATGGAGGGGCTGAACATCCTCCTGTACGGATGGAAGAGATTCCGCAAGTACGGCGCCAAGTA
>ONIM01000039.1:0-20521 GCA_900317885.1 uncultured Bacteroidales bacterium
TTCGATGGGATGCTTCCGAGGTCTTCCGCGTTTCTTCTTCGGCGCTTCAACTTTGGGTTCCTCAACTTTGGGTTCCTCGGCTTTGGGCTCCTCGACTTTCACCTCTTCTACTTTCGCCTCCTTCACCGCTTTCACGGTCTTGTTGGGCTTGTGGTTATTGGCATCGATCTGCTCCTGCATCTGCGCCATCTGTTCTTTCTCGGTGCCGACGGTAGCTACATGATCGTTCTTGGCCTTCACCTCCACCTTCTGCGCTGCAGCTTTCACACCGCGTTTGCGCTCGCGCTTGGCCGGCGTACCCGCTGCGGCACGTGCTTCCTCTTTAGCCTGTACTACGGCGGCGCGCTGGTCCGCCTGAGCATCTAAAATAGCGTAACTGATCTCACGCACGGATTGGCTGCGGCGAGGGCTTAAACCCATACTCACAGCTATCTCACGCACTTCATCGATCGACATTCGCTCGAGTTTCTGTAATTCGTATTGCATAAGTAAAATATAATAACTTCGTAGGAAGTAAAAATAAAATGTTTTATTGGAAATAATCTGAGAAAAAAGACCCTTTTTCTCAAATCCGGTGCAAAGGTACAAAAATTTTTGCATATACGCAAGAGTGCGCGCGTTTTTTTGCGATTTTTTTTGCTTCGCGACATTAAATACCGCGATAATAGATAGCCTTTGGGCCGTGCGGATAGCGGGATATACGTCGAGGACGAAGGCTATCTATTATCCACAGAGAGAGGAAGGCGGACGCCTTGGACGTAATAATGTGCGTAAGAAGGAGAAGAAGGAGAAGTATCAGCGGGTGTGCGGAAAAGAGTATGGGGATGACGGTTGATTTTGGGATAGACGGGTTCGAAGGTGACATCTTCCGCAAAGTGCTTGAGTTGTGCGTCGGTTATGGCAGGTGATTGCCGGGTTTGGCGGGCTTTGGCTTCTTGTGCTTGGGCTTGGAGCTCGCGGTAGATGCAGACGTAGGTATATTGATAGAAATAGCCGTAGGCTTTGAGTCCGGGAGCGGGTTTTGCGTGGCCTTTGACGACGTTAAAGTAATGATGGAAGAAACGGAGTCTCCATTCGAGTGCTTCGGGGGTATGGGCGTGCTCGAGGGCGTGGGCTTGGCGCTGGGCTTCTTTGATAAGTTCGCGGTTGGCCACGCAGGCAGCGGACCATTTTTTCGGGAAATGGAAGGTATATAGTTCGAAGAGACCATCGCGGAAACGAGAAGGCCGTACGACGATACGTTTCTTGTACTTACGTCCGAGTTTCTGCTCGTCCAAAGCACCTATGTACGAGTCGAAGCCGGCATTTAGGTAGAAGTACCGCACGCCTCTATAGTGGCGTCCGGATGGACTTTTGCGGCGGTTATCGATGCGCGTAGCAGGGATGTCCACAAAGGTCGCGATTGAGGATTTCAAAGCGTCAATTACCTGTGTTTTTAAGTGCTTTGACATGATTTATAAGTTGTTTATTTGCAGTTGATTAGGAGTGCAGTTTGTAACATAAAGTCTAGGATACGTCCGTGGCTGTACTTATTCGCTATGCTTTTGCTCCTTATTCGGGGCTCAGGTTGTCGCAACGATGCGACAAAAATGCACAGAGCGAAGGGAATCCGGACGATCTTAGAAATCCGGTGCAAAGATAATACATTTTTTTGAAATATGCAAATTTCGGGGCATGAAAAAGTATGAAAAATATATAAAAGTAGTCGAGCGGAATGGGAAAGACGAGAAAAGCAAGCTCGGCGGGGTAGCGCCGAGAGTTAGACCAGCAGGGCGCGGGCAGGAGGGCATGAGAGACGGAGAGAGGAAGACCAGGAGGGCATGGGACAGGAGGGAATGGGACAGGAGGGAGAAGCTTGTATCTTTTTGCTTGATTTTTTAACAAAAAAGATACAAGCTATATAAAAAGATACAAGCTATATAAAAAGATACAAGCTATATAAAAAGATACAAGCTATATAAAAAGATACAAGCTATATAATAAGATACAAGCTATAAATAGATGGGCAAAAAAAAGACCGTTTGACGAGTGGGCGTCAAGCGAAGGGGACGGGATACTATCCCTGACAAGAAACGAAGTCGAAGGTAGAATAATATTAGAAAAGAAGAAGATAGATACCCGAATAAGATTCTTTACCCAGAAAGGGGACGAAAACTGGTAGTCGCAATGATGCGACAAAAATGCACAGAGAAAACGGCAATCTAATTGCCGAGAAATGGACGGAGCCTATTGTCGGGATATGTATTCATCTAAGATTTTAGTGAGCTTGGTAGCACCCTCGGTTGCCAAATGATCGGAATCATGGAAATCATCTACGACAAAACGAGAATCCATAAATAGGTTCAAATATTGAACGTGATTGTATTGGCGAGCAAAACTTTCACATGTCTCCGTCATTAATGCGTATTGAGCCGAATCTACGCAATCATAATACGTGCTGCAAACGGGTGTCGTAATTATTAACACTTTCGCCTGTTTTTTAGCGCAAGTCTTTATAATTGCCTCCATGTAGCCTATATTTTCTTTAATAATAGGCTGCGACTTAGCGAGATCTTTTGTGTGATATTTAGCTCTTCGGCTACCATCTGTCCACCAATTATCTTCACGAGACTCTTTTGAGTATCCCAAGTCTAAACCTAATGAATCGCAGCTATTATCATCTACTCCTTTTATCCAATATCTGCCAACTCGTTTGATTTGTTTGTACAAAGAAAGCGGATTTCCCACTACTTCAATATTATATTTTGGTTCCCATTGGTGGTATGGACAATCGTAATATATGCAGTAGTTCTTTATTCTCCACCATTCCTCTCCATCTTCCATCTTACTCGTGAGCGTAAAGTACGAGACAGGTAGAACTATCCATTCCAAAGAATCCGCATTGTTGACAAACTTGTTGAAGATAAAAGCATCGTATTTTAGAGGCTGCGAAACATGCGCAGAGTTGAATGCCGGTTTTGAAAAATACATCGGACTTATGCCATATAGACCATGTGACGAGCCAAACGTCCATATACGTACACGGTCTATGTTCTCTGTGAGCCAATTATTCTTATAGATATAATCATTCGGGACACGACGCATAGCGCATTCAAGAACAATTAAGCCAGCGAATATTGGCAAGAAAAAGAATAATATCGTTTTAATAAATCGTTTCATGTTAGAATTGGAAATAAATAAAGGTTTGTTCTGTTCCGGCATTTTGAATAATCATCCAAACGAGCGCATAGTAAAATATTACTTGAAGCCATTTGTGTTTGCTTGTATTCAAGACTTCAAGACCATGTTGCTTATTGCGTTGCAACCATTCGACCACTATCATCGCTATAATATATAGGTTAGTCGGGTACACAATGTATTCGTTTGGCAAAAAGAAACGGTAACTTGCGCGGAGGGTGCCCCATTGGAGCATTCCTTCTAAATAATGAAGTAATGTTGGCATGTGAGGCGCACGGAAGATGATCCAACCGAGGACGACAAGGAAGAAAGTAAGGAGGATTTGGAGGGACTCGCGCCAAGTGGGGAGAAGACGGAGACGGGGTGTCCCGGCGGAGTCGGTATAAGTGGCGACTTGGTTGGTGTATTTGCGATTTGCGCCAAAGAGAATGAGCGGAAGGAATAATAAAGCGTGATATGCGCCCCAAGCGATGAAAGTCCAATTGGCTCCATGCCAAAAGCCCGAAAGCAAGAAAATGACAAATGTGTTGCGGATGATTTTCCATTTCCCGACGCGTGAGCCGCCTAACGGGATATAGACATAATCGCGGAACCACGTAGTGAGGGAAATGTGCCAACGACGCCAAAACTCCGCTATGTCACGCGAGAAATATGGATTGTTGAAGTTGCGCATGAGTTTGATGCCGAAGAGTTTAGCCGTTCCGATGGCTATGTCCGAATAGCCGGAGAAATCGCCGTAGATCTGGAAGGTGAAGAGGATTGCGGCAAGGAATAAGGTAGAGCCGGTTTGGGTGTCGTATGTTGACCAGACTTGATCCACGTATGTCGCGCAGTTATCGGCTACCACGATCTTTTTGAACAGGCCCCAGAGAATCTGGCGCATTCCGTCCACGGCTTGGTCGTAGGAGAACTTGCGGTTGGTTTGAAATTGCGGAAGAAGGTTGGTGGCGCGCTCAATAGGGCCTGCGACGAGTTGCGGAAAAAAGGCGACATAGGCAAAGAAAGCAACGATGTCACGTGTAGGTTCGAGTTTTTGGCGATAGACGTCTATCGAGTAACTGAGTGCTTGGAAGGTATAGAAGGAGATGCCTACAGGAAGGATGATTCGGAGCAAAAGGCTTTCCGTGGAGATGCCGAAGAGTTGGCCGAACTCGGAGACAAAGAAATCGTAGTATTTGAAGATGGCGAGAATGGCGAGATTGAGCACGATATTGGCTATCATCCAAAACCTCGGAGAAATCAATCTCCTTTCCTTTAGGGAACGTTGGGTTAGGCCTCTTCCTATGAGCAAACCGCTTCCCCATGAGCAGAAAGAAGTGAACGCGATAAGAAGCAGAAACCGCCAATCCCACCAGCCGTAAAAGACATAACTGGCGATGACGACAAAGGCGTTTTGAAGACGCAGTTTGAGGCGGTCGTTGATATGTGCGTACCCGATTGCCCAGTAAATAATAAACACAATGGGCAAAAAGAGTGCAAATTCGAGAGAGTTAAAGAGCATTGCTTTTTATATTGCGGGCAATGTCTTATTGGCAAATAAAAAGCGCGAATTATTCGCTTAGATGCCTATACAGTCTTTATGGCTCTGGTAAACCGTTTTATGGATATAAGCACACGAATAATCCACGCCCGAAGACGCGGACTTGCTGCTTGCTTATTCTCCCAAGTGAAATTTACCAGATTTCTAAAGACTGAGAATAAGAGCAAAAGCCCTTGATTAAATTAATATATTTTGGCGCGACGCTTCGCGTTATGATAAATCGAGTGCAAAGGTACGCAAAATTTTTGAGATATGCAAATTAAATTGCAAAATAATTTGGTTATATGAAAAATTATCACTATCTTTGCACACGAATTGTTGAATACGGATCAGAAGATAGCGAGAGAGACATGGAATCATTGATCGATATACGGCGGCCGGTGACGGTCTGCAGGGCGTCGGCGGGTACGGGAAAGACGTACACCTTAGCGGCGTATTATGTGGGGTTGTTGCTTTCGGGCGAGGACTACCGCTCGATTCTTGCTATCACCTTTACGAACAAGGCGACGGCGGAGATGAGCGAGCGTATTATCGGCTATCTGCATGAGATCTCGGAAGGCGGCGCGAAAAGTGCGGCGTCCGGCGGAGCGAAGGATTTTTTGAATTATGCACGGAAATTCATGATCCGCGATCAGGGCGCGCCGGACGAGGTGTTGTGTAAGCGTGCGGGGGAGTGTTTTGAGAAGATGCTGCTGGATTATGACAATGTGCAGATCCAGACGATCGACTCGTTCCTGCAGACCCTTCTGAGCGGTCTGGCAGGGGTGCTGAAGATGAGCGCGGGTTTGAGTACGGAGCTGGATATAGACCATGTGATCCGCACGGCGGTGGAGCAGCTGCTGACGACCGACATGACGGCATCGGACCGGACGATCATCGAAGACTACATGCGTCTGAAGTTGGATCAGGAGAGCCAGTGGGATGTCAGGGAGAGCCTTTGCGGGATGGCGAAAGAACTCTACAACGAGTCCGTGCAGATGTTGGACGAAGAGGGGCTGATTGTTTTTGACGGTCCGTCGATCGTCCGCCGTCGCAAGGCGATTGAGGAGGCCTGGAAGACGGACAAGGACTTAGCGGCGCTGAAGGAGATCTTGCATCAATGCAAGCCTAATGCAGAGGGCTATAACCGCTATACGAAAGCCGCGTACGAGCGCTTGGTTCGGTCGGTCGAGGCGCCGGAGAAAGTGCCGGCGAAGGATCGTTTTCGCGGCGTGAGCGAGAAATACTGCTGCGACGAGTTGATGGGGCAAGCAACGGCGATCGCTGAACCTTTGGGACGGCGGTATAACACCCTGTCGCTGACCATCCGGTTCAGCAGAGACATGGAGCTGATGAGTTCGTTGCAGCACCTCATCCAACGCAACCTCTCGGAGGCTAACTGTGCGTTGCTCGCCAAGACGGCAGGGACGCTGAGTAAGGCGCTGCGGGACGGCGATGCGGAGTTCATCTTGGAGAAAGCGGGAATCCGGTACCACCACGTACTGATGGATGAGTTTCAGGACACCAGCCGGCTGCAATGGAGCGTCATCCGGCGGTTGCTGATGGACGTTCTTGCCGGCGCCGGCAACACGCTGCTTATCGTGGGCGATATCAAGCAGTCCATCTACCGGTGGAGAAACGGCGATTGGCATATCATGGAGGGGTTAACTAATGATGGATTGAGCCGCTCGCAAGGCGAGCTAAATGATGGATTGATAAATGAGAAATTCACTTCGCTCACGCGGAATTTTAGGAGTAGCGAAGAGGTGGTGCGGTTCAATCTGTCGCTCTTTGACCATATAGTTAAAGAGTGGGACAGTACGTTGGCAGCGAAGATCTACGGCGAAGGGTATGAAGAAGGCAAGTTGGCGGAGTTTTACCAGGCGAAGAAGAAAGGCGGTTATGTCCGCTTCCACGCTATCCCGAACGGCAAGCCGGCGGACTTGGCGATGGAGATGTTCGAGCAGATGGAGGACCTGCTGAGCCGCGGGGTGAGAGCCGAAGAGATGATGGTGCTCGTGCGGGAGAAGAAAGAGGCGATGCGTGTGACGGAGATGCACGCGGACTTGGACGAGGCGCAGTTCCCGCACCTGAGCCACGTGCGGATCGTCTCGGCGGACAGTTTTCTCTTGGAGGCTTCTTCGGATGTACAGCTGGTTATCGCGGGTCTGAAGAGTCTGACGTCCGGCGGCGTGGAGGAGCGATATATAGAGATGATGACGGGTCGGCCGCAGTTACTCAAGGCGCTGAAGCGGCTCGCAGACGGCGTACCTGAACGCATTGTTAGACCGTACTCGTGCGTACGTAAGCGCGTACGGGAGTAATATAAAGGAGTTCCTCAAATACTGGGACGACACGATGCACGCAAAACCCATTCCTGCTTCGTCCTCCAACGCCATCCGCATCCTGACGGTTCACGCCAGCAAGGGCCTGCAATCGCAGACCTTGTTCGTGCCGTTCTGCACGTGGACCAAAGAAGCCGGGCGGCATCAACCGAAGATCTGGTGCAAGGCGGACGGCGAGAAGGATTTTGTGCCGATCCAGGACGGCACGGAGATGGAACTGTCGAACTACGCGCCGTACCGCGAGGAGGAGCACCTGAATATGCGAATCGATAACCTCAATATGTTGTACGTGGCGCTCACGAGGGCAGAGGACAACCTCTTTGTTTCTACTTCGTATCCGGTTAATAAGGATGGCAAGAAAGGTGCTTGCAACCACGTGGGGCAGTATATACTCGACTTTGTCGGAGGAGATGATTGGGAGGCAGGGGAAGTGAAAGTGAATGATGGAATGAGCCGCTCGCAGAGCGAGCTAAATGGTGAATTGATGGCAGAGTTGTGGGCGGATAGCGGACAAGTGCGGTTCGTGCAATCGCAGGAAGGCGCGATGTACACGGCGTACGGCGATGAGTCGTACCGCAGAACGGCGAAGATGGAGGAGGGTACCTTGTGCCATGACATCTTTGCACATATCCGCAAAGCGGACGAGTTAGACGCCGTGCTGCGGGATTTTGAGACACGCGGTCTGATCGCTTCGGATGAACAACGGGAGAAGCTCCGCGGCTTGATCTCTTCGGCGTGGAAAGGCAACGACGAGATGCGGGATTGGTTCACCGCGCCGTGGGAACTAAGGCTCGAGGAGGCGATCTATATCGACCAGCGCGAGTTGCGTCCCGACCGAGTGATGATCAACCCCGAGACGAAAGAAGCCGTGGTGCTGGATTATAAGTTCGGCGGATGGGAGAAGCAATATATCCACCAGGTGCAGGAATACATGGAGGCGCTCCGCCGCATGGGCTACAGCCCGGTGCGCGGGTATCTGTGGTTCGCGAAGGAGAACAAGTTGGTTAGGGTTTAGGATTTAGGATTTAGGGTTTAGGGTTTATGGAGAGTTTTTTGGAACAAACAGCGCGGGAGATCATCTCGCAGATCGAGTGGAGCAAGCTGAGCCGCACGACCTTGGTGCTGCCGTCGCATCGCGCGGGGGTGGTGCTGAAAGATGCGCTCTTGCGGTTGCAGAAAGAGAGCCATGCACCGGCTGTATGGGCGCCGCAAGTGAGAACCCTGACGCAGCTGCAGGACGAGTTGAGTCCGCTCTACGCCGAGGACGAGTTATTCACGATCATCCGGCTCTATAAACACTATCGTGCCTTAATGTCCGATGACGATCCGATGCCCTTGGACGTCTTCTATAACTGGGGGCGCCAGATGCTTGCGGACTTCACGAACGTCGATGCATCGATGGGAGCGGACGAGGTGCCGAACTTCTTTGAGAACACTATCGCCGCGCATGTGTTGGAACGATGGGAGTTAGACGAAGAGGTGGAGGAACGGCTCCGGGCGCTGATGGGTACGAGGTCGGACGCGGCGGCAGACTCCGTACGGGCGGCATACGAACGGCTCTGGGATCATCTGTATGAGTTGTACAAGGCGTTACGGGCGGAGATGTTAGAGGAGCAGAAAGGCTACGCGGGACTCAGACAACGGGCGGTCATCGAGCGATGGGAGGAAGAGAGTGTCCAAAACCAAATAAAGGAAAGGACCTATATCTTCGTGGGCTTTAACTACCTGCTGCCCGTGGAGCGCGAACTGATGACGCTGCTGCGCGACAAAGGTCAGGCGTTGTTCTTCTGGGACTACGTCCCTAATTTCCAAACCAACCGCAAAGCCTTCGCGTTTGCAGAGAAAAACGCGAGGATTTTAGGAGCCAGCCGAGAGCTGAGAGCTGAGAGCCGAGAGCTGCAAGAACAAAGAACAAAGACTGATTTTCCCAAGGAGGTAACGATTCTCTCTTGTGTGTCGCGGGAAGCGCAGGCGCAGTACGTCCACCGATGGTTGCAGGAGAACTATACGGCGAAGGGTCAGAAGGTCGGCGTCGTCATCTGCGACGAGTCGATGTTAGAGCCGGTTATCTACGCCTTGCCGGCGATCACGTTGCCGGGCGAGAATGAACCCGAACCGGTGAATATCACCAAGGGTTTTCCGCTGCGCAACACCGCCGTTTACGCCCGTGCGTTAGCGTGGTTGAATGAGGAGACCAAGGGTAGAGCGGATGAACTCGCCCAGCCGGAGGTCATCGACCGACTGATAGAGGCGCTGTTTGTCAAAGACGAGAGTCAAGAGCCAAGAGTCGAGAGTCAAGAGCTAAGAGACGAGAGTCAAGAGCAACCGCTTCATTGGCAGGAGTTATTGGCGCTGGAGGCGGACTATCAGATACGAAAGATCTTCAACCAGCTGCGGCTGCTCGTCACCGGAGGTCTGGACGGCGTGCCGTTCACGATGAAGCTGCTGCGGTTATTGTTCCGACGGATGGTAGAGTCCGTGACAATGCCGTTCCACGGCGAGCCCGTGACGGATATCCAGATCATGGGCGTACTCGAGACGCGTCTATTGGACTTCGACCGACTGCTGCTGCTGAACGTCGAGGAAGGGGTCATCCCGCAAAAACAGGCGGACCTCAGTTTTATCCCGTTCTACCTGCGCAAGACCTACCACATGCAGACCTCTGACGAGAAAGCGACGATTTATGCGTATAACTTCTTCCGCCTCCTGAGCCGCGCGGGGCATGCGACGCTCTTGTACGCCGCGGCGGACGCCGTGGAAGGCGGCAAAGGCATGTCGCGGTTTATCATGCAGATGCTGTACTCGCCGGAGTTTAAGGTGACGCGCGGTGCGATCCAGGAGAGTAGCGTGATCGAGAGCCAAGGAGCGGAGATCAACCTCACTTCGCGTTCGATCTTCTCCACTTTGCATCTCAACTCTCGCGGGGAGTTATGCCGGGAGGACGGCAAGCGTTACCGTCTCTCGCCTTCGGCGCTCAATACCTATATATCCTGCCCCAGGTCGTTCTACCTGCAGTATATCGAAGGGCTGCGGCCGAAAGAGGAAGAGGACGTGCTCTTCGAACCCGCCACGATGGGTTCGTTCGTGCACCACGCTATGGAGTATATCTATACCCGTTTCTTAGGTTGCGACAACAAGACTCCGGTGACCGTCACGCCCGAAGCGATTGAAGCCATCCGGACGGATGAGGCGAAGCTGCATGAGGCGCTGATGGCGGCGTACGAGGCGATGAACAAGCTCTACGCGGAAGACAACCCCGACGAGCCGAACCACTACATCCCCGACCACCACGTGGGGGAGAACGTGATCATCGACGGGTATATCAAGAATATCCTGACCCGCGACCGCGAGGATGCGAAGAAGGGGCTGCAGATCTACCTCCTGGAGCAAGAACGCACGTTCCCTGTAGTCGTAGAAGGGCTGGGCGAGATACAAACCGGCGGCACCATCGACCGGCTGGATATCCTGGGCGAAGAAGGCGCAGAGACCCTGCGCGTGGTGGACTATAAGTCCGGCAACTATAACGACACGACGCACGCGAAGAAGATGTCGTCCTCATGGGAAGAGATCATGGAGGATGCAGACAAAGCGTACGTACGCCAGACGATGATCTACAGCCACGCCGTCATGGCGCATGACAAGACCGGTCTGCCCATCGAACCGAACCTCTTCTTCTGCCGCCGGTCGCTGACGGAGATAGAGACCACGATCGACGTGGAGAACGAGACCGTACGCGACTACCGAACCGTGCAGAAATCCTTCTACGAAGCCCTGCAGACGAAGATCAAAGAAGTAATCACCACCACGGATTTTCCGCAATGCGAGGAGGACCAATGCCCTGCGTTTTGTCCTTTCTTTGCTCTCTGCGGAAGACAACCCTCTGAGTATTAGCAATGCATACAAACAAGATGATGAATACCCGTTACTACTGCGTAGCCGACCATCTGATGGCCATCACGGCTCCCGAGAAAGCATTTGAGGTGCTGAGTAATTATGCGCCGTTTGAGATCCCCGAACCGACCGGTGAGATCCTCTTGCATATCTCCCTTTCGGAGGAGGAGAGACCTTCTTCCGATAGTTGGGAGCACGTCTATACCGACCGCTCGGACGAAGACATGCCGCGTATCGAGATGTACCGGCGTGAGGAGGAGTGGTTGCTCTGCGTCTCTGTCTATCGCGATGCACCGATCGACTGCGCCATGCGCTGCTCGGCAGACTGGCATGAGGTGACGCTCTACCCGAACCCCGCGAACTTCCGTTTTGCGGTGGATAACGCTGCGATGCTGGTCTTCGCCTTTGCTACCGCGGATCGTCAGACCCTGCTCTTTCACTCATCCGTCACGGTGCGCGAGGGCAAGGCCTATATGTTCCTCGGCCACTCCGGTACGGGCAAGAGCACCCATAGTCGCCAATGGCTCACGGCCTTCGAGGACGCGTGGTTGCTGAACGACGATAACCCCGCCGTGAGACTCATGGAGAGCGGCGAGGTATGGGTGTATGGTACGCCGTGGAGCGGTAAGACCGCGTGTTATAAGAACGAAAAAGCACCCGTCCAGGCCCTCGTACAGTTAGCACAGGCACCGGAGAATAAGATAGTACGCCTGCGAATGACGCAAGCGTACCCGTATATCTTATCTTCGGTTAGCGGACTGAAGGTGCAGCCTCAGATGATGGATCGTATCTTTGACTCCATCGCGAAGTTGCTGGAACTCACTCCTGTGTATCGTCTGGAATGTCTGCCGGAGCCGTCTGCCGCACGGTTATGCGCTCAAACGTGTTCACTTTAGCCTCATCGTACGGACAGGAGACCCGGATATAGTTCTCCGTCCATCCGTACATCAGCGGACTTTCGCCTTTTCCCCCTTCCCAGAGGACGGTGGCTTCGTAGCCCTCATGCTCGGCGTAGAAAGCGGCGGTCTTGTGCGCGGAGATCTCGTGCAACTCTTTGCTGCGGCGTTCGCGTTCTTTCTGCGGGACGATATATAGGTCCATTTCTAACATCCGCGTGTTGGCGCGCTCCGAGTAAGTGAAGACATGCAGCTGGCTCACCGGCAGCGACTCGATGAAAGCCTTATAATCCTCCCAGTACTCCGCCGTCTCACCCCGTACGCCCACCATACAATCCACGCCGATGAAGGCATGCGGCATGACGGTCTTGATATGGTGCACGCGCTCGGCGAAGAGTTCCCGTGTATAACGCCTTCCCATGATCTTCAGCACCTCGTTACTACCGCTCTGCAGGGGAATGTGAAAATGCGGCGCAAAATGCTTGCTGGTGGCTACAAAATCGATGATCTCGTCGGTCAGCAGGTTCGGTT
Source organism: uncultured Bacteroidales bacterium (assembly GCA_900317885.1). Classification (GTDB taxonomy): domain Bacteria; phylum Bacteroidota; class Bacteroidia; order Bacteroidales; family Paludibacteraceae; genus Colicola. Next base: position 12,360 of record ONIM01000039.1, read on the forward strand.
CGCAGCTGCTGATTCGTATCCGGTAAGGTGTAGGGTGTACGGTGTACGGTGTACGGTTTTCTAGGTTGTCTAGGCTTTCCAGGAGTCCCAGGAATGTCTCGCCTGTCGAGCGTCCGAAATCGCCGATGTTCACGCCGGAGAGGATGATCTCTTTGGCTCCGCCGTCGATGGCTTCTTGGGCTTGCTCAACGATCGTCGCGATGGACGGGTTACGGCTCTTGCCGCGCGCCAGAGGGATGGTGCAGTACGAGCAGAAATAGTTGCAACCGTCCTGCACCTTGAGGAAGCACCGCGTGCGGTCGTCCTTGCTGTACGCTCCGTGAAAATCTTCCACCTCCCGAATCGGAGAGGTGAAAACTTGAGATTTGAAATTTGAAATTTGAGATTTCTCAATCTCTTCCACAAACTCCTCGAGCCGGAATTTCTCATCCTGCCCGAGCACAAAATCCACCCCCTCGATCTTCGCTATCTCGCCGGGTTTGAGTTGGGCGTAACAACCCGTGACAATCAATATCGCATGGGGGTTCTGCCGCCGGATGCGATGGATCATCTGACGGTCCTTATGGTCGGCGGCGTCGGTGACAGAGCAGGTGTTGATGACGCATATATCCGCCTCCTCGCCTTTCTCTGCCCGCGTGTGACCTCTCGCGATGAGCGTTTTGCCCAACGCGCTGGACTCCGCAAAATTGAGTTTGCACCCTAATGTAGTGAACGAAATCTTCATCTTTGTTCCATTTCGGGTACAAAAGTACTACAATTTTGTAAAATATGCAAATATTTTTTGCTATATCGTTTTTTTTTTGTAATTTTGTGCGCTAATTTTGGAGTATAATGAATAATTTTGAACAATTATGTCAAATTAGGAGGTCTGTACGCGCGTACACGAACCGTCCGATTGAGCAAGAGAAAATAGATTACTTGTTGCGCTGCGCGCTGATGAGTCCGAGTGCCAAACGAACCTGCCCGTGGGAGTTTTATGTCACGACGGATGAAGCCAAGTTGCGTCCGCTGTCCGGCTGCAGGACTTACGGCAGTAAGATGTTCGACACCGCGACGGCGGTGATCGTCATTGCGCTGGACCCGACTTTGTGTGATAACACCTGGATGGCAGACGGAGCGATCGCTGCGGAGAATATCTTGTTAGCGGCAGCAGAGCAGGGTATCGGTGCTTGCTGGTGCCACGTGCACGAACGCGAAGGAGCGCCGGAGCTAACCCATCGCCTTTTCGGCATCCCCGAGAACCTCAAGGTACTCTGCGCGATTGCCCTCGGTTATCCGGCGGAGGAGAAGAAACCTTATGAGTTGGACAAACTAAAGTACGAAAAAGTGCATATTTTATGAAACCGATTATAGCAATATCGACCGGAGATACGAACGGCATCGGATACGAGGTGATCATCAAGGCGCTTCTGGAGGCTCACATGTTCGAGCTCTTCAAACCCGTCATCTACGGCAACGCCGTCGTGGCGAAGCAGCATATCCAGACCTTAGGGGACTACTGGAGAAACATCAACTGGAATGTCATCGACTCCCCGGAGCAGGCGAAAGACAGTCGTATGAACCTTATTGTCAGCTATCCGGATACCACGGAGGTGACGTTAGGTGTACCTTCCGAGGCAGCGAACAAAGCGGCGAAGGCGTCGTTGGATCGCGCCTGCAAGGACCTCAAGGACGGTAAGGTGCAGGCTCTCGTCACCGCGCCGCTCAATAAAGAGGCGCTGCACGGCGGTCATACGGAGTACCTGGAGAAAATGTTTAATGGTGCAAATGGTGGCAGTCTGATGATGCTTTGTTCGGGTGACTTGCGTGTGGCGCTGGTCTGCAACCACGTGTCGATAGCCGACATCCCTGCGCAGATCACCGAGGAGCGCATCCTTGCCAAACTGAACCTCCTCCAGCAATCCCTCATCCGGGACTTTGGTCTGGAGAAACCCCGCATCGCCGTGCTGGCCTTAAACCCCCACGCGGGTGACGCAGGTCTGTTAGGCAAGGAAGAGCAGGAGATCATCGCGCCGGCGATTCAGAAGGCCAACGAGCAGGGCCTCTGGGCGTTTGGTCCGTACGCCGCCGACGGCTTCTTCGGTTCCGGCCACTATAAGCATTTCGATGCGGTCCTGGCGATGTACCACGATCAGGGCTTGATTCCTTTCAAGACCCTCGACATGAGCGGCGTGAACTATACCGCCGGTCTGCCGGTCATCCGCACTTCGCCGGACCATGGTACGGCGTACGACCTGGTAGGCAAAGATCAGGCGGACTTCTTCTCCATGCGCAATGCGCTATACATGGCTTACGACCTCATCCACGCGCGTGCCGAGTACGACAAACTGCGGGAGAACCCCCTGCCGTTCATCGAGCGCGAAGATAAGGAAGGACGACCCAGAAGAGAATTTATAGACTTTAAAACAACCAAATATGACAGCTCAAGAAATTAGAAAATCATTCTTAGATTTTATGGCATCGAAGGGCCACCAGATTGTGCCCTCTGCGCCGATGGTCATCAAGGACGACCCGACGCTGATGTTCACCAACGCCGGCATGAACCCCTGGAAGGGTATCATCCTCGGCAATGACCCGATCAAATATCCGCGTGTGGCAGACAGTCAGAAGTGTCTGCGCGTCAGCGGTAAGCATAACGACTTGGAGGAAGTAGGTCATGACACCTACCACCACACGATGTTCGAGATGTTAGGCAACTGGTCGTTCGGCGACTACTTCAAGCAAGAGGCGATTGATTTTGCATGGGAGTATATCGTCGATGTACTGAAGATCGACCCGGCTAACCTCTACGCGACGGTCTTTGAGGGTTCGCCGGAGGAGGGTCTGAGTCGCGACGACGAGGCGGCTTCTATCTGGCTCAAACACCTGCCTGCCGATCATATCTTGAACGGCAACAAGCATGATAACTTCTGGGAGATGGGTGAGACCGGTCCCTGCGGTCCGTGTAGTGAGATCCACGTGGACAGTCGTCCCGCCGAGGAGCGCGCCAAAGTGCCGGGACGGGAGTTGGTCAACAAGGACCACCCGCAGGTCATCGAGATCTGGAACATCGTCTTCATGCAGTTCAACCGTAAGGCGGACGGTTCGTTAGAGCCCTTAGCAAAGAAAGTGATTGACACCGGTATGGGCTTTGAGCGTCTCGTGCGAACCATCCAGGGTAAGACCTCTAACTACGACACCGATGTTTTCCAACCGATGCTGAAGAAAATCGGCGAGATCTGTCATTGTGAGTATGGCAAGGACGAGAAGACCGACATCGCCATGCGCGTCATTGCCGATCATATCCGTACGATAGCATTCGCTATCACCGACGGCCAGCTGCCCTCGAACGAGAAAGCCGGTTACGTCATCCGTCGTATCTTGCGCCGTGCCGTGCGGTACGGCTATACCTTCCTGAATATGCGTGAGGCCTTCCTCTACCAACTCGTGCCGCAACTCATCGCGGACTTGGGCGAAGCGTACCCCGAGTTGGTGAAGCAGCAAGCGCAGATCGTGCCGGTCATCAAGTCCGAAGAAGAAGCGTTCCTCCGTACCCTCGACAAGGGTATCGGTCTCCTTGATAAGCTGATGGACGAAGCGAAGAAAGCCGGCAAGACGGAGATCTCCGGCGTCGATGTCTTCACGCTCAAGGACACCTACGGCTTCCCGCTTGACCTCACGGAACTCATCCTTCGCGAGAATGGTTTCACCACCAACGAGGAGGAGTATAACAAAGCCCTCGCGCACCAAAAAGAGATGGGTCGCTCGGCGAACAAGCAGGACTTGGGTGACTGGAATATCGTCAAGGAAGGCGAGCCGGATTTCGTGGGCTACGACGAGCTCTCCGTAGAGACCAAGATCCTTCGTTTCCGTCGCGTGGAGCAGAAAGGCAAGGCGTTCTTCCAGGTCGTCATCTCCAAGAACCCCTTCTACGCGGAGATGGGTGGTGAGGTAGGCGACACCGGTTGTCTGCGTCTGGATAATGAGTGCTTTAAGGTGCTCGACTGCAAGCGCGAGAACGGTCTGCCGGTGCTGATCATGAACGAAGTGCCGTTCGTCACCGGCGGCGTGGCAGGTGTCTCCGGCAAACTTACCGCTGAGGTGGATGCAGCCCGCCGCGAAGCGATCATGTGCAACCATACGGCGACGCATATCCTCCATTACGCGTTGCGTCAGGTCTTAGGTGCCCACGTCGAGCAGAAGGGTTCGCTCGTGACTGCCGACAGTCTGCGTTTTGACTTCTCGCATTTCCAGAAGGTGAGCCCCGAAGAGCTGCGCGAGGTGGAGAAGGTAGCGAACCGTCTCATCCGCGAGGACATGCCGCTTGAGGAGAGCCGCCATACGCCGATTGCTGAGGCCAAAGCCATGGGAGCTATGGCGCTCTTTGGCGAGAAATACGGTGACGACGTGCGTGTCATCAAGTACGGTCCGTCGATCGAGCTCTGCGGTGGTTGCCACGTGCCTTCCACCGGTAAGATCGGTTCCGTACGCATCGTCATGGAGACCTCTGTGGCTGCCGGCGTACGCCGTATAGAAGCTGTGACGGCTGCCAAGGCGGACGAACTCTACTACGCTGCGCAAGACATGCTCAACGGCCTGCGCGGACTCTTTAATAACGCGCCGGATCTCGCCGGTGCCATCCATCGCTCTATCGAAGAGAACGCCGGACTCAAGAAGCAGATCGAGACCTTCATGGCGGAGAAGATAGAGCGGTACCGCGACGAACTCATCGCGCGTGCCGAGGACTTCGGAGAGATCAAACTCGTGCGCCTGCAGGGCGAGGTGAACCCGGAGATGATCCGTGGTGTCATGCCGCTCCTCCGCGGGAAGTTCACCGATGTGAAGTTCGCCGTGGTAGGTGCTACGCAGTTCGAGGGCAAACCTACGATCGCCGTCTTCCTCTCGCAGCCCCTCGTGGACGCAGGTAAGAACGCCGGCGCGATGATCAAGGCGGCAGCCAAGAATATACAAGGCGGTGGAGGCGGTCAGCCTTGGATGGCTACTGCCGGAGGACGTGACGTCAACGGACTCTCCGCCGCCATGGATGAGCTCCTCGCAGCTTTAAAATCATAAATTCTAAATCATAAATTTGAAATCATAAATCCTAAATGAAATTACCCACCCGATATCTCCCTGCCAAGATCCGTAGTGCCGTGCGATTCTTCTTCGTCGGCACTACGGGCGCTGTGCTGCAGACGTGGTTCTTCATGGCGGCGCTGACGGTCATGGGCGAACCCGACAAAGGTACGGTGCTCTACTATATCGCTTTCGGTATCGGGTATATCCTGGAGATGATCCCGAATTATTTCTTCTCGAACTGGTACACCTTCAATACGAAGCCCAGTAAGAAGAACGCAGGAGGATTCCTCTTTGCCCGGGCGATCAACCTCGTCGTGCAGTTCGGTCTGCTGCCGATGGCTTTGGCGGCTTTCCCCTCCTGGCGCGACGACCTCATCAGCCTCTTCGTCATCTTCATCGGCGGGTGCATCAATTACTTAATCTGTCTTATCTTCTTTAAGAAACCCCGATCATGAAAATATACAGAGCCAATATTATCCATACGCCTACGCCCGGTCGCTTGGAGATCATCGAGCACGGCTATATCGTCGTCAAGTCCAACGGGCTCATTGAGGGCGTGTATAAGGACCTGCCGTCGGATCTCGACTGGCGGAGACAAGTGATGGATTATGGTGATAAACTGCTTATCCCGGCTTTTAACGACTTGCACGTTCATGCGCCGCAGTACCGCAATCTGGGTCTTGCGCTGGACTTGGAGCTGCTGCCGTGGTTGAATACCTATACGTTCCCGGAGGAGACCAAGTACGCCGATCCGGAGTACGCCGGGCGGCTCTATCGCCGTTTCGTGCATGAGCTCTGGATGCAGGGTACAATGCGGTCTGCCGTCTTCGCAACGATCCATCCGGAGTCAACCCGTATCCTCGCGGACCTCTTTATTCAGGCGGGCATGGGCGCTTACGTAGGACTCGTGGGCATGAACCGAAACGCTCCGGAGACCCTCCGTAACACGACGGACGAACTGATGGACGGCATGCGGATGCTCAAAGCCCATCTTGACGAGCACGGCAACGGACTCGTCCGGCCGATCATCACCCCGCGCTTCGTACCCTCCTGCTCGGATAAGATGCTTACCGCCCTCGGCGAGTACGCCCAAGAGACCGGGCTGCCCGTGCAGTCCCACCTCTCCGAGAACCGCTCGGAGATTGATTGGGTCAAGGAGCTGGAGCCCGAGGCTACTTGCTACGGCGATGCCTATAACAAGTACGGCCTCTTCGGCCAGACGCCGACGCTCATGGCGCATTGCTGCTATACCGACGGCGAAGAGATGGAGCTCATGAAGCAGAACGGCGTCTTTGTGGTGCATTGCCCCACGTCAAACAGTAACCTCTCTTCCGGCATGGCGCCCATCCGTAAGTTCCTCAACGCCGGCATCCACGTCGCGCTCGGTACGGATATCTCCGCCGGCCACCACATGTCGATGCTGCGCGTCATGCAATACGCTATCCAGGTATCCAAGCTCAACTACGCCCAGACCCACGGCGAGATGCCGTTCCTCAGCCTCTCCGAGGTCTTCTACCTCGCTACCAAAGGCGGCGGATCGTTCTTCGGCAAGGTGGGCTCCTTTGAACCCGGATACGAGTTCGACGCCCTGCTCATCGACGATAGTTACCTCAATTATGACCACTACACGCTCCCGCAACGCCTCGAGCGTTATCTCTACCTCGGTGATGACCGCGATATCAAACGCCGGTTCTGCCGCGGAGTGGAACTAACTGAGCCGGCCTACTAAATCCTAAATCATAAATCCTAAATGCTCCTCTCCCGTCCCATAGAGAATCTCCCCCTGGAGGACTACCTCGCTCTCGAAGCGGAGATGGTGAAGACGATCGCCGAACCGACGCTCTTCACCTGGGTCGTGGCGCCGACGGTCATCTACGGCCGTCATCAGCTCCGCGAGCAGGAGGTGAACGAGGCGTATTGTGCCTCCCACGGCGTGCGGGTCGTCCAGCGGCAGAGCGGGGGAGGATGCGTGTACGCCGATCGCGGCAACCTCATGGTCTCTTTTGTCTCCCCATCAACCCACTCGCAGGAGGTCTTTGATGCCTTCCTCACGCTTCTCTCAGGAGCCTTGCGGGACTTAGGCTACGACGCCGTCACCACGGCGCATAACGATATCCTTGTCGCCGGCCGCAAGGTAGCCGGTACCGCGTGTTATACCACGCCTACGGGCACGGTCGTACATGCTTCGATGCTCTATGACGTCTGCCTGGATGCCCTTGAGCAAGCCATCACGCCTTCCGAGGCGAAGTTAGCCAAACATGCCGTCTCCTCCGTTCGTCAGCGCGTCCGCAACCTCCGCGACATCCGAGACCTCGGAGACATCGAATCCTTCCGAGCTCTGCTCGAACAAAAAATCATAAATCCTAAATCATAAATCATAAATGGAAATCTCCCTTCGTGCCCAATCCATGCCGGAATCGCCGATCCGTAAGTTGGCGAAGTACGCCGATGCTGCGAAGTTAGCAGGTGTTCACGTCTATCATCTGAATATCGGTCAGCCGGATATCAAGACCCCTCCGCAGGCGCTTGAAGCCGTGCGTAACTACTCCACGGACATCCTCGAGTACTCGCCTTCGCAGGGCCTCAAGTCGCTCCGTACGAAGATGGTCAGCTACTACGCCGAGTACGGCATCGACCTCTCCCCGGACGAGATCATCATCACCGCCGGAGGTTCGGAGGCGATCATGTTTGCCTACATGTCTTGTCTCAACCCGGGCGATGAGATCATCGTCACCGACCCCTCGTATGCCAACTATATGGCCTTTGCTATCTCCGCCGGAGCCGTCGTCAAGTCCGTCAAGACCGATATCAAGAACGGCTTCAAGCTGCCGCCGGTCGAGGAGTTTGAGAAGCAGATCACCCCGAAGACCCGCGCGATCTTGATCTGTAACCCCAATAACCCCACGGGCTACCTCTATACCAAGCAGGAGATGCGGCAGATACGCGACCTTGTGAAGAAATACGACCTCTATCTCATCTCCGATGAGGTCTATCGCGAGTTCATCTATACCAAGTCGCCGTATATCTCTGCTTGCCATTTGGAAGGCATTGAGGAGAACGTAGTGCTCGTGGACTCCGTCTCCAAGCGTTACTCCGAGTGCGGT
>ONIM01000039.1:20568-32629 GCA_900317885.1 uncultured Bacteroidales bacterium
GCCAGGCGCGTCTCTCGCCCCCTCTCTTCGGCCAGGTCGTTGCAGAGGCTTCCCTCTCCACCCCCGAGGAGTACATGCAGGAGGTGTACGACGAGTACCTCACGCGCCGTAACTTCCTCATCGACCAGCTCAACCAGATCCCCGGAGTCTTTGCGCCGGCGCCTACGGGTGCTTTCTATGTCATGGTAGAGCTCCCGGTGGACGACGTGGAGAAGTTCTGCAAGTGGTGCCTCACGGACTTCACCTACGAGGGCGCTACCATCATGATGGCGCCGGGTACGGGATTCTATACCAACCCCGAAGACGGACGACATCAGGTACGCATGGCGTATGTCCTCAATAAGGAAGATCTGGGCAAAGCGATGGTCGTCCTCCGCAAAGCCCTCGAAGCCTATAACGCATAAATAAAGCCCGCAGAAATTTCTGCGGGCTTTTTTATCATTCCATCGTGTCTTCCATCGAGTCTCCTACGATCTTGCGGTAGAGCTCTTTGGGATCGGTAGCCTTGCTGATGATCTCGTGCAGGTCCTCGATCTTCACGCGGTCCTGCTTCATCGTGTCGCGGTAACGAACGGTCACGCAGCCGTCTTTCTCCGTGTCGTGATCCACGGTGATGCAGAACGGTGTACCTATCGCGTCCTGACGGCGGTAACGCTTGCCGATCGAGTCTTTCTCGTCGTACGCTACCTTGAAGTCGAACTTCAGCTCGTTCATGATCTCGCGGGCTTTCTCGGGCAGACCGTCTTTCTTCACCAGCGGCATGATACATGCCTTCACCGGTGCCAGTACCGGCGGCAGGTGCAGTACCACACGCGTCTCGCCGCCTTCCAACGCCTGCTCCTCGTAGCTCGAGCACATCACGCTCAGGAACATACGATCTACGCCGATACTCGTCTCGATCACGTACGGCGTATAGCTCTGGTTCAGCTCCGGATCGAAATACTCGATCTTCTTGCCGCTGTACTTCGCGTGCTGGCTCAGGTCGAAGTTCGTACGGCTGTGGATGCCCTCCACCTCCTTGAATCCGAACGGCATCAGGAACTCGATATCCGTAGCTGCGTTGGCATAGTGAGCGAGCTTGTCGTGGTCATGGAACCGGTATTTCTCGTCGCCTAAGCCCAGCGCTTTGTGCCATTTGAGGCGGAACTGCTTCCAGTGCTCGAACCATTTCAGTTCCGTCCCGGGGCGAACGAAGAACTGCATCTCCATCTGCTCGAACTCCCGCATGCGGAATACGAACTGACGGGCTACGATCTCGTTACGGAAGGCCTTACCGATCTGCGCGATACCGAACGGTACCTTCATGCGGCCGGTCTTCTGTACGTTCAGGAAGTTCACGAATATTCCCTGCGCCGTCTCCGGACGAAGGTAGATCTTCATCGCGCCGTCTGCTGTCGAACCCATCTCTGTCTGGAACATCAGGTTGAACTGACGTACGTCGGTCCAGTTCCTCGTGCCGCTGATCGGGCAAACGATCTCTTCGTCGAGGATGATCTGCTTCAACTCCGCCAAGTCGTTCTCGTTCATCGCCTTAGAGTAACGTGCATGCAGCGCCTCGCGCTTGGCAATATGCTCTTTCACGCGCTCGTTGGTAGCCTTGAACATCTCCTCGTCGAAACTCTCGCCGAAACGCTTGCGGGCTTTCTCTACCTCTTTGGCGATCTTGTCGTCGTATTTGGCGATCTGATCTTCGATCAGCACGTCCGCGCGGTAGCGCTTCTTCGAGTCGCGGTTGTCGATCAGCGGGTCATTGAACGCATCTACGTGACCCGATGCCTTCCAGGTCGTCGGGTGCATGAAGATCGCTGCGTCGATACCTACGATGTTCTCGTGCAGCAGCGTCATCGAATCCCACCAGTAACGCTTGATATTGTTCTTTAACTCCACGCCGTTCTGACCGTAGTCATAGACGGCGCCCAGACCATCGTAGATCTCGCTGGAAGGGAAGACGAATCCGTACTCCTTGCAGTGCGCTACGATTTTCTTGAATGTTTCTTCTTGTGTTTGTGCCATATTGATATATCTTTTATCGAAATTATTCAGTTACCTATCATCTTCTTCACTTTGTTCATGAAGACGTGCAGGGCAGCCATGTGGTCGCCGTATCGGCCGAAGTCCCAGCTTATGTTCGCCCGCTCGCCCAGGCATCGGCGCAGGTGCGCACCGTTCATATAACTCACCAGCCGGTCGTTCTTCGACTGAAATACATACAGCGGAGCTGTCGGCTTCCATTCCGGGCAGATGCTGTCCGCCTCTCCGCCGTCGAGGTCGTAATGCACGAGGCTCGAGCGCAGCATGCCTTCGTAGAATCGCTGGGTCTCCGGCCGGCTCTTGTCCATCCCTGCCGGCGTCATCCAGTGACTCAACTTATGGTTCGGCATCAGGAAGTAAAGCTGAATGATGCTCTTGTCCTGCGGCGCTATGTATCTGTCGTAGGCGCGTATCATGGCGGGAGTGAAGAAGTCTTCGCGCTTCAGGTTCAGCCCGTAGGACGCACTCGTCCCCAGTACCAGCATCGGTATCTCCGGCGGCACGCTGGCGGCGTTGTGCCGCACCGCCTCGTCGTAGATGCTCGCTACGTCGCATGGCGACCCGCCTGCAAAACATTGCCGTACATGAATCTTCTCGGCGTATTCCTCCTCGATGAGCTTGAGCGTCCATAGCGCTGTCGCGCCGCCTTGGGAGTAACCTACGATGAAGATACTGTCCGTCGGTATGCCCAGCGCCATGCTGTCTAAGATGGGCTGGCAATAAAGCATCATATCCACTGTGTTCCGCGCGGTCAGCTCGCCGTGCAGATAAGGATGTATCCGATCGCCGCTCACGCCGTAACCGATATAGTCGGGCATCACGAGTACGTAGTCTTGGATAAAATACTTGGCTTCGCCCGTCACTTTGCGGGACGGCGCCTCGGCGGCGTCACTGATGGTCCAGTGCGGCAGCAGGATGATGCCTTTGGGCTTTCTGTCCTCCGGCACGCATAACTTGCCGGAAAGGGTCAGACTATCTCCATACTGGTCATGAGAAGGGTAGAGCACAACGCGCTCCGGCACACGCTCTTTGGCTGAACCTATCGTCCAGCAAACCAGTAGAAGCCCTATAAAAAATATCCGTTTCACTTTTGCGGGTGCAAAAGTACTACTTTTTTTTGACATATGCAAGCGCTAACGCGCTTTTTTTCCTTTTTTTCTTGCGTATCTCGTTTTTTTGTTGTACCTTTGCGGCATGATTGGCAAGCGATGGATCATAGGATGCTGGATTGTGGCGATGGGAGGATGTCTCATGGCATGCGCACCGCAGGCTGTACGCGAGGCGCAGTCTGTCGTTGCGCAGGCGGACAGCCTATGGCATGAAGGCAAACAATACGGTATGGACGAAGGCGACAGCGCCACTCTCGCACAAGCGTATAAGACATTAGAAGCTATCCCCCTTCCTTTCAGGGAAGGGCTGGGGTTAGGCTCTCCTTATGCCCATGCTTGCTATCACTATGGCAAATTGCTTCGGGCAAAAGAGAACCCGGTAGAAGCCATGCAGGCATTCATCGCCGCCACCCATTCCGGCACTAAAGACTACCATATATTAGGGCGCATATATAGCAATATGGGCGATATTGCCCACCTCGCCGGAGAGTATCCGCTTTCGTATGACATGTTCGAGAAATCAGCAGATATGTTCCTTCAAAATGGCGACACGTTGTCATACTATTATGACTTAAATAATATGGCATATGAATTGGCGGAGCAAGGAAAGAAAGAGAGTGCAATTTATCTTGTTTCTCAAATAGAAAAATCATGTACTAACAAAGAAATATTAACAAAGACATTGGAAACTAGAGCAGAAGCTTGCTTATATGCACATCAGTATGACTCTATTCTTTACTATACTAATTTGCTATATTCAAATAATAGCAGAGAACCCAATATTTTTCTTTTACGAGCTAAAGCTTTTACATTCCTAGAGCAGAAAGATTCAGCCGTTTACTATGCCCAACATGTTCTCTCTTTATCGAATGAATTATTCGACAAAAATAGTGCAATGTACATTCTTACTCACAATGATGATAGCAAGGATCGGGAAGATGTAAGAAAAATTTCAGCAGATAGATCCGATGTGCAAAAACTTATAGAAATTCAACAAGGCAAACTATCTCAGGCGGTACAGCTATTAGATCAAGACTTGCATTACAAGCCAGATTATCGGTGGTTATATGCAATATTAGCGACATTAGTTGTTGTTGGTGCATGCATTTACGCATATATTCACCGAAAACGTCGCCAACATGCTTTGCTATCTCAACAAGTGGAAGACTTGACTATCCAAAACAAAGAGGCAGAGACGCAACATGAGAAAATTATAAGTGATCTTGAAAAGCATAAAAGAACAATAGCAGATGAGATTGAGAAGAATTGTCAATTAATCATTAAAGCAGAGTCTTTTCCTCAAAACATATACTGGAAAGACTTTAATAAAATGTGCGTAGCCATTGACTGCCAGTTCTATATGATAGCCACAAAACTAAGCAAGAAAAATGTCCTAAATGAAACCGAGATTCGTTTATGTATATTAGTATTACTCAATTTAAGTAGAGTTGACATTTCCAAGACCCTACCATACGCATCAAGTAGTGTTGGAAAATTAAAAGACCAAACAGCTAAAAAATTAAACACCACTGGTAAAAATCTACGAGATTATCTGATAAAAATGGCTGTTGATTAGAGGGATAAAATAAAATTCCCACACTGGTTTTGTCACAAAGTATTTATTTTCAATATATTACAACTCCTATAATTCCCACATTAATTTTTGGTTAAATCAGCGAAAAGCAGTAATTTTGCACCGCCCTTCGAAAGATGGCGGTGTATTTTATTATTTAACCAAAAACAAACAATCGCAATGAAAACAAAAATTCTTGCTTTGGTATTGGGCGCACTCCTTACAATACCATGCGTGTTACGCGCAGAAGAGGTAGAAATTCAATTAATGGAAGTGGTTGGCATGGCTGTACTTCCAGGCGATGACCCCTTCGATGGTCCTAATCAAGATCCAAGTGTTCCCACTCGTCCCACTAATTTCCGCGCAACGATTAATGGTAATCAGTTGTCTATCATAAAACAGGAAGCGGCTATTCCATCCGCACAGGCGACGGTGGTGAAGGCTTCTACTGGAAGCATGGTACTGAACCAGCAGTTCACTAACTCTCTCTCCGAGCAAATCGCCACTCCCGGTGTTTATGTACTCCGCATCTCCACTGCCGGAGGTGACCTCGTAGGACAATTTGTAGTACAATAGTATTTAAACATCAAAAATTATGAAAAGAATACTTAGTATAATCTTGACTGTTTTGACACTCAGTCTGATTTGTAATGCTCAAATATCCAATCCTACTGTTTATGTCACGGAAAATGGCACTCTCTGGGGTACTGATGGCACAGGTGGGTATTTTGCGAACTCTATTACAGCAACTCAATTTATGTATAATGTAAACCACGGAGTCTATAGCGGAAATATAACTGTAAGATTTGCGGGAGGAGACTATTATAACGATTTTGTATTTGATAATATCCCAACCAATATACAAAGTATAAAAATGTATGGAGGATGGAATCCATCAGCCCCTATTAACAAGAGAGGTTATGATGATAGAGATTTCTATCATTACGAAACCCGCTTTTATGGGACAGAACATGACGATTTGGTACGTTTTGCCGGTGTGGGACTTTACCATCCTAATGGAGCTGGTACATGCATCATAGATGGCATCTCGTTTGTAGGTACTGGTAATACTATCAATCATTCTGCATTAGCGTTATATTACGGAGATCATATTATATCGCAATGTAAATTTTATAAATTCAGTACGTCAACATGGCTTATATGGATGGAAACAGCAAATCATACCGTAACCTATACAAGTTGTTTGTTCGTGCAAAATAATGCAAGCCACCTTATGACACTGTTTACACATGTCGATTTGATAAATGTAACTATTGCCGATAATCAATTGGGAAATGATATGTTTATCCCGGCCTACTCTCATAATCCTGGCACGCAGTCTTATAATGCTTTATTCAACTATAATCTTTACAATAGTATTATTTACGGCAATAGCAACATGCATATGGGTTATGTATTATTTAATGATGTTTCTAACTCCATTCTTGAGAATAACGAAAGTTGGATAACTAATATTACCAACAATTACATTGGTAGTACATATGATCCTCTCTTTAATACATATTCATCTGCACCATATAGTTGTGATTATTATTCCTCTCCGGCTATTGGGGCAGGAAATGCATATTATATTTATTATAGTTCGTTTTATGACTCCGATATTATGGATTATGATGTAGCCAATATGTATAGATACTATGACTTTTATGCACTCAAAACAGATATAGGTGCGTATCAAAGCGGATATGATGACGGCTCTCATCTCTATAAAGTAGGGCCTACTTTGTCTGCACCCAAAAGACACATAGAAGCAAGTATAGAGCCTGATATCATAGCGATAGATGCTAATGACATTCAAACTGGAGCAATTCTCACATTATACGACATATCCGGAAAAATCATCTATACCACATTTGCAGAAAACGGTTTGAATGCACAGGTACTAAATTCCGGTATATATGTTGCCATTGTTGCATCAAAAGACGGGCAGGAAATTTCTTCAAGGAAAATAGTTATACCATAATTATTTGTTATTTATTTGCGTATATGAAATATTTGTTGTACCTTTGCGGCGTCAAATCAAAAAACTTACGCATTTATGAAAAGAACTCTTACATTCTTATTTGTCATTAGTTTGGCTCTATATGCTTTTGCGGAAGTGAACGACACATTCAGTCAGAATGGCATCCGGTATCAAGTGACCAAAGAAGATCCGGCTACACAGGCGTTTGAGGTAAGCGCTGTATATCTTGACAGCGCTTATATCTTCCTGCCGGACAGCGTAGCCAATGACGAATATGCTTATGCGGTGACCAATACCATTCAGTGGTACAATCCGCAGAACTGCTCGTTGCGGCATTATGCCAAGATTGATATGAGTGAAGCGAAACATATTACAACCTTAAATTCCCAACGCAGTGGACTAATTGCCATTGATACCTTGATTCTTCCTCCCAATTTATCGAGATTCCCATCTTGGTTTAATACTACCGATTCACTCAATGCGTTAGTTCAATTGATGGATACAGAGAATCTATTACCCGGCATTCATCGTATCTGGTCAACCGGTACACAAGCGATGGAAAGTCTTCGACTGCAAGAATGCACTTCGCTTTTGGAGGCGGACTTGAGTTCCTATACAACAACTTTCGCTAATTCATGGCTGTTTCTGTTTTGCTGTAATCCCTTTTTGGAAAGGTTGGTTATTCCTAACACCATTACCAAATTTATCGGCGATACGTTCTATGGGGATATCCGACTGACAGACTTGAATATCCCGGATAGTCTTATAGAAATTGACAATCCATTTGCTCAGGACTTGGCTATGGATACCCTGCGTCTTGGAAGCAAAGTATCCTATCTTGCGTGTGGCTTTGCAACAGGTTGGTATCATCTGCAGCATATTGAGGTGGATAGCACCAATGCATCTTTTATGGGAGACAACGGAGTATTATATACCGAAGATCAGTTGAAACTTATAAGTTATCCGTTTACGCGTTCGGGATATTCCTATCAGATGCCGCCGAATACAGAAAGTTTATGCGATTGGGCATTTGCCAATGGATGGGATAATGGTGAAGTATCAGATGTCAGTACTTTTAATTGGGAAACAAAGACGAGTTCGGATGCTGCTCCTTTAAAGGAATTGGTGTGTTGTACGAAGTTGACAGATCTCGGAAATACGGGCACCTTTTACGGCTCCAGTATTCGAAAAATTCACGGATTTTCAGAGAACCACGTCAGGGAGATTCCAAGTATATGCTTCAAAATATCTGCCATTGATTCGATCGCACTTCCTTTCGGATTGACGGACATAGGTGGCGGGGCATTCTCTTTTACTTATAACCTCCGTACCATTAGCAATCTGTCGCGCCTTAGAAATCTCCGTTTTATCGGTCCAGAGGCTTTCCGGGATGCTTGGAAACTGGATAGCATAGATTTGCTGCCTTGCGATAAACTATTGGCTATTCCTAAGTCCATGTGTTACAATGACTCGGCACTTGAGTTTGTCTCTTTGCCCCGTAACGTGCAGAGCATCGGAGAAGAAGCATTCAAAGATTGCGGATCCTTGCGTCAGATTGTGTGCCCAGCCGTAGTGCCTATCCCGATTGATGCGTCTGTCTTCGAAGGAGTGAATAAGCAGGAATGCGTACTCAAGGTGCCTGCACAATCGCTCAGTCTGTATCAGAATGCGCCGGTATGGGAAGAGTTCTTCCATATCGATACCACCGGCTTCTTCTATTTGAAAACAGCAGTGTCGGACTCCTTGGCAGGATCAGTAAGCGGCGGAGGTGCATATATGCGAGGTGATATTGCTATGCTCTCCGCAGATGCTAACAAAGGTTACCGGTTTGTGTCGTGGTCTGACGGAAATCCGTATAGCCTCCGTATGGTAACGGTAACAAAAGACGAGAGCTTCAAAGCTATTTTCGAGCCTATACCTCTGCATACACTGACTGTTGTTGCCAATGATGATACGATGGGTCAAGTAACAGGCAGCGGTGTGTACGAAGAAGGCGCAGCAATAACCCTGACCGCGACTCCCCGTGAGGGCTATTGCTTGCAGTCATGGAGTTTTACGAACGAACCGAGCGACACGGTGCAATATATTATTCCGGTTTCAGATGCCACGGTTACTGCTTATTTCGCGCCGTGCGCAGAAGAAGCCTTAGAGCCCGTATATGAGACCTCTTCCGCCATCAAAATTCTCCGCGATGGTCAAGTATTCATCTTCCGCGATGACAAGACTTACACGGTGATAGGTCAAGAGGTAAACCGCCGGCGGTGACTTAGTAGGACAATTTGTAGTACTTTTGCAACCAATTTGTATTTTATTTCACTAAATTTATAACATTATGAAAACTTGTAAGTTGTTTTTGTTTGCCGTAATGGCTCTTGTTTTGGCATCGTGCGAGTCTAACAACTCACCAACCAAAAAATTTGTCGGTACATGGGAACCGGTAAAGTTCGAAGATTGTGATCTATTCGTCATTACTTCGGATTCTATCAAAGCTATCAAACTGGACACGCAGGAAGAACATTACCAATGCCACTATAAAATGCTGACTGACAGTACCGCAGAATTAGAAAGAACGTGGCTAAAATCCTATGATACCAGCGATATTAGAGACTTCCACCCTGAACAATTCATCTATGAAGATGTGAAAATGTATATCGACAAGGATGGTTATTTGATCATTGATCCCTTTTGGGGCGGAGTGCTGGAGAACATTTATCCTAATTACGCTTCTTTGAAACTGCGTAAGCACGTTGAGCCCAAATAAAAACAGAAATCTAAGGATAGACTTCTAGTCAAAAAAAACTGACACTGCGATGTTCTATGACGCTAATGGCAATCTGATACGGGATATGGACAGGGGTATTACGGCTATCCGTTATAATATCCTCAACCTACCGGATACCATCATTTTCTCTAATGGAAATCGGATAATCAATCTCTACGATGCCTCTGGACACAAGTATAAATCTATAGTATATACCATCCCCGCTACGGCTGTTACAACATCATACGAATTGGAGCACGAAGCCTTTGGAATGGATTCCGTAGAGTACCGTATAACGGAATACAATGGCAATATAGAAACATGCTATACGCCGCGTGATACGACAAGACGTATCTTTAATTTAATCGGTTATTATGCCGATAGCACGTATTACTATACCCGCCAGAGTCTGAACGGGACGGAAATTATCGACGAAGAGACCGGTTCGTTTGAGACACAAAGCAACGAGCAGACAGACTTGAACGGATACGAGAATGTCACTCCATCACCGCATAAGTTCCTAGAAAACGGTCATATGCTTATCCGTAGCGGCAATGCGACATACAACGTGCAGGGTTCGAATATTAGGGAATAATAGGTAATTTGAAGATAAATCATGAAACTACTCAACAAAACAAATCTTTGCATCATGTCAATGGATTTAATATTCATATTGGCATTTATCAAAAGTGTCGATATCCCCATTTATTTCGGATCGGACTGGGAATTTGTCGGGTGGAGTAATCTGCTTATGGATCGGCCAAGGAATTTCATAGCCCTCTTTTGCCTGTTGGGATTCCTGTGGAGCCAATGCGTGTATTGGGCACTACGGCATAAGTTTAAAGGCTCGCCGGACACGCTGCCAATAAAAATCAGCAATATAGAAAACAAGGATGTAGAGTATATGTCATTACTATTTACCATTCTGACAATTGTCAGTTTTGATTTTTGCAATATCAGAGACATCATCGTTTTTGCGGTTATATTCATCCTGTATTGTGTACTTTTGAGAAGAACAGACTGGTTTGCTGCTAGCCCGATATTGGCACTAAAAGGATTCCACCTCTACGCGGGTGAAACGGATAAGTTGCCGAAAGGGACGATGCTTTTAACATATGGAGAGATTCATTTTAATCCAGAAATTGTGCGAACATATCAAAAGATTTCTGAAACGGTATATTGGCTTTATCCTATAAGAAAGAAATAAAATAGAACCTTAAAAAATGAACGATTATGACAAAAGAAGTTTTACAAGCAAAATTGGATGGGCTGATTGCTCAAGAGAATTGCGGCATGAACCTGTATTTCATCCTGCGTCAACAAGAGGAATATGTTCTGAAGAAAGCAAATGTTCGCCATGAAGCACTTGAGCCGATAAAGGAAGTCCTGCACGATAATCTGGTTCAACTCCGGCAAATGATGGATGAGGATACATTTGCATTGATGAATCTTTCCGGAGCTGAAGACAGAAAAAATGTAATCTATCAATATGACCTAAATGAAGAACTCCGTCCGATATCGTTGATGAAAGAGGTGGATGCAAACTTGTTCAATGATGGCTACTTCTCTCCAGACAATAATCGCGTTTTCGATTTTAATGCCGATACCTTTGAGGATGTGGATGCCTGGATTGCTAGTTATGGAGTGGAAGGAAATCATATTATTATCTATCGTAAGACATTTTCCGTCAATCTTTTAAAACAAGGGCGAAACTTGTTCATCTTTAAAGATGCAGAACAAATAGATATTATAAAAGATGATATCTTCAGAATTGATGGAAAAATTGATTTCTTCCTCTTGGGAAATACCTCTCTAATATATAATATCTCTATCTTGGAAAAATTCAATGACTTTAAAGATTTCGTACAGCGCTCCGCCCACAATTCCATACAGCAGATCGCTGCAGTGGATTTGGTTGAGGATATTGCTAAACTACGGGAGAGAGCTGAAAGTGACATCTCATTTGCTAGAAAGTTAATCAAGGTAACAACCAATGCATTAATTTTAAATGTGGTTGACAAAGAAAGGATAATTCAATTCGCGAGGGAACATGCTTATCTTTCGAGAAGGCTGAAAGTCTCTGCTGATAATAAATTTGAATTAGAAAAGAAATCAGCACAAAATCTGTTTATCCAGTTATTGGACGATGCTTTTCTACATTCCGAATTATCCAGCAATGACTATCTCTCTCCGGGAAAGGATATTCTCCGGACGGAAGAGTCACAGGAGGCCTAATGAAGTTCTAAAAGAAGGCACTTTTACATATTGTCATTCGGAAGAAGGTTATAGGATGACGGATGGGTTTGTCCATACATATAAAATAGAACCTCAACCTGAATCATAACAGTTTAATGAAACCTCCTTTTTGTCCCTGCGAAACCTTGAAAAAAGAAAATAGGAAAAATTAGGAATACGTAGAGCGACGTTACCTATTGAGACCGCGGGCGGCGAACTGGTAGGTCAATTTATTGTTGAATAATAAGAAAAATGTAAAATTATTTGGCGGTGTGAAATAATTTATGTATCTTTGCACCGTCAAATAGTACTTTTGTAAAACTAACTTAAAATTAAGGATCTTATGAAACGTTATTTTATACTATTGG
>ONIM01000029.1 GCA_900317885.1 uncultured Bacteroidales bacterium
AGTATAAAGAGATCGTGGCGGCAGAGCAGACAGATAGCGAGTTACGGCCGCTCACCTGCAGCGCGGATAGAAGCGGGTATTTTCTATACCAAAGCAAAGAAGGACGTTTTGAAATAAATAAATAATCAATATGGAACCAAGCAAACTTGGAATGTACTTCGAGGAATTCGAGGTGGGACAGGAGATTCAACACAGCCTGTCGAAAACAATTTTTGAGAGCGACAATAATTTCTTTAGTCTGCTCACGATGAACCACCATCCTGTGCATACGAACATGGATTATGCTCAGAAAAACCAGCATGGTCAATTACTGGTGGTGGGCACATTGGTGTTTAGTATAGTTGTCGGGATGACAGTGCCGGATATCAGTGGTAAAGCGATCGCCAACCTGGGCTACGAAGATGTTAAACACCTGCGTCCGGTATTTGTCAATGATACAATTTATGCCAAGACGCGCATTCTTAGCAAGCGCGAGTCGCAATCCAAGCCGGATCGCGGGATCGTATATGTCGAGACCATCGGTTACAACCAACGTGGCGAAGAGGTCATCTCTTTCCGCCGCAATGTATTAGTCAAAAAACAGCCAGCCTAATGGAGCATTTATTTAGAAGTCTGATGTTTGTCCCTGCTCATAACGAGCATCTGATGGAGAGCGCAGCTACGCGGTGTAACGCCGATGTGTTATTGCCGGACATAGAGGACTCCGTGCAGCCCTACGAGAATAAACAAGTAGCGCGGGATAATATCCTTCGTTACGTTCGTGAGGGACGATTTGAAGGAAGAGCCGTATATCCGCGTATCAACGACCGTGAGAGCGGTGAACTGCTGCGTGACGTATATCAACTAACGGTGCCCGGCATCACAGGATTCATGTACCCGAAAGCCACCAAGGCCGAGGATATCTATTTTATCGGCAAACTGCTGGAGACGATAGAATACGAGAAGGGTCTGCCGGTAGGCACCTTCAAACTCATTCCTCTGATAGAGACCACCGGCGCTGTGATGAATATTCAATCTATTTGCCAGGCGTGTAACCGTGTGGTGGCTGTAGCTTTCGGGTGCGAGGATTTTGTGACGGATCTGCAGGGTAAGCATGATGCCGAAGGGCTTTCTATCCTCTCCGCGCGTACGATGATCGCCATGGGTGCTCGCGCTTGCGGCGTACAGCCTATTGACACAGTCCATATCAAGGTGCATGACCTCGAGGATCTGGAACGCAATCTGCAACTCAGTAAGAAACTGGGATTTGAAGGCATGTTAGTTCTGAATCCCAAAGAACTGCCGCTGGTTCATCAGTATTATTCTCCTTCGGAGGAAGAGGTAGCATGGGCGGAAGAAATGGTACAGATGGCAGAAGAAGCGGTTCGTGAAGGAAAAGGCGTGGCGGTGAAAGAGGGTAAATTCATCGGACCTCCTATGCTCAAAATGGCACGAAATATATTACGTAAACATCAAATGATTCAAGCCCAACAATGAAAAACGAAACGACAATATTGGCAGAAAATCTGTCGGTGGTCATACCTGTCTATAACGACGAGGAAGTGCTACAAGAGTTACATCGCCGTTTAAAACCGGTTTTAGACACTATTGCACAGCAGTACGAAGTGGTGCTGGTGGACGATGGCAGTAAGGATCATTCATGGGATGAGATTCTCAAATTGCGGGAAATGGATGAGCATATAGTAGCGGTTAAGTTGGCACGTAATTTCGGTCAGCAAAATTCGATAGCTGCCGGTTTGAATGTGTCTAAAGGCGAGATAGTAGTGCTAATGGATAGCGACCTGCAGGACCGTCCCGAAGATATCCCGACGCTGATCAAGACCCTTCTGCAGACGGGTGCTTCCATGGCGATAGCGCAGTGGCAGACACGCCAGGATACATGGGCGAAAAGAACTGTCTCGAATATCTTCAACCGCGTGTCCAATACGATCACTTCCATCCATATCGAGCCGCATCTGGGCGTCTTCCGCGCAATCCGGAGAAGTGTGGTAGATGAGCTGAAGAAATTTCCTGAGAAGACCTCCACGACGCTCAGCCTGCTCTATTATATCGGTGCCAATTATGCGATTGTACCGCTTCATCGCGACGCACGATTTGCAGGTAAAAGCGGGTATAATGTACGGAAGATGTTCGGTCTGACTTTTGCGCGGATCTTCTCCTTCTCCATGTTCCCGATTCGTGTTGTGACGTATATGGGTATATTGATGAGCGTAATCAGTTTTATTGTGGGAATAGGACTTATTTTCTATAAGATTTTCGGTAATGTCGTCACCGGATGGACAAGTACGATCGTATTGATGCTATTTCTGTTCGGACTTAATTTTGCATTTCTGGGGGTGCTCGGAGAATATATAGGTAAAGTATTCCTGGAGACCAAGCAGCGCCCGAATTATATAATCGAAAAAATCTGTTAATTATGCGAAAAGTACTGATATTAGGAGGTTTAGGTAATGGCACTGTGATCGCGAATGCCATCACCCATGCTCAGCGAATGGGAGCTACGGATCTGGAGTGCGCTGGATTTCTGAACGACCGTACCCCCGTAGGAGAATATATAGAGGATTATCCTGTACTTGGAAAAGTGGCGGATGCACCCCGTTTTCAGGCAGAGGGGTATTGGTTTATCAATACGATCCTGCGTATCGATGGTCAGAATGAGCGAATCAATCTCTTTGAGCAACTGGGGATAGATGATGCCCATTTAGCTACCTTTGTTCATCCCATGGCTTATGTGGCGCCTAATGTGCGGATGGATCCCGGTACCGTCATTATGCCGCAAGCCTGTGTCTCGCCGGGTACTCATTTCGGCAGGGGATGCCTGGTGATGGTAGCAGCTACCATAGGCCATAATAACGAGATAGGAGAGTTTACCCACATCGCCGCTCAGGCTTGCGTAGGCAGTTATTTGAAGATCGGCCGCGGCGTGCATATTGGCCTGAACGCTACCGTGCGCGAGAACCTCACTATAGGCGATTACGCGACGCTCGGCATGGGAGCTGTGCTGACCAAAGATATGGAATCCCATGATATATGGGTAGGTAACCCGGCTAAATTCCTTCGTAAGGCAGAATGAGACTTAGACTTAGAGATATTTGTGCACTGGTAGGCATTAATATGATTTATGCCTGTGTAGGTATCTGTACCAAGATGGCTGCGATGCAAGCGCCCTTCTCATGGCCGTATTTATTATGGTTCGGAGGCGCGATTGCTATTATCGGTATATATGCCATCTTATGGCAACAGATCCTGCGTCGCATTGAGCTGAGTACCGCTTATCTTTTTAAGGGGTCCTCCCTGATCTTTACGATGCTGATCGCGGCATTGATCTTCGGCGAAGCGATCACGATACCCAATATGGTGGGGTCGGTTATAATTATTGTCGGTATAACACTGTTAGCACGCTCATGAAATACGGATTAATAGCATTATTGGTAGTCTTTACTGCGGCCTGCGCGCAGATGCTACTCAAGCAAGGAGCACGCAAAGGATATACCCCCTGGTACAGGCAGTACCTCAACGGATGGGTTATCGGAGGATACACCTTGTTGTTCTCGGCTATAGTGGCGAATATATGGTGCATGCACCAAGGGCTTCAGCTCAAGGAACTGTCGATCATCGAATCGATGGCGTATTTCTTTGTGCCTGCCCTTAGCTGGTTGATCTTCAAAGAACCCATTACGCGACGTAAGATGATCGCCATCGGAATAATTATTGTTGGAGTAATTGTATTTTTCTTATGATAAATTTTAATCAACCTCATCTCACGGGCAAGGAAGCCCATTACATGTACCAAGCCGTATATAACGGCAAGTTGTCCGGAAACGGAGAGTTTACGAAGAAATGTCAGCAGTTCTTTGAGACCCGCTATGGCTTTCGTAAGACCTTGCTCACTACCTCCGGCACCGACGCCTTGGAGATGTGCGCTATGTTGTGCGACTTGAAGCCGGGTGACGAAGTGATTGTGCCGTCTTATACCTTCGTTTCTACGGCGCTGGCTTTCCTGCGCGAAGGAGCGAAAGTGGTCTTTGCGGACTCGATGCAACGCAATCCGAACATCGATGCCGAGACCTTGGAGGCGCTTATCACGCCGCGGACAAAAGTCATCGTTCCCGTGCATTATGCCGGTGTGGCGTGCGATATGGATGCTATCATGGCGGTAGCCGAGAAGCATAACCTCCTCGTTGTCGAAGACGCTGCACAAGCCATCGATAGTTATTATCTAAGTAGAAAGTCGAAAGTAGAAAGCCGAAAGCCTCTTGGCGGTATAGGTCACTTGGCGGCATTCTCGTTCCATGAGACGAAGAATATCACCGCCGGCGGCGAAGGTGGTCTCTTAGTGGTTAATGACGAGCGTTTCGTCCGTCGTGCCGAGATCATCTGGGAAAAGGGTACCAACCGCGCAGAGTTCTTCCGCGGAGAGGTGAATAAATACGGCTGGGTCGATATGGGCTCGTCCTTCCTGCCCAGCGAAGTGAACGCGGCCTTCCTCTGGGCGCAGCTGGAGAATATCGAAGATATCCAAGCCAAGCGTAAGACCCTCTGGGAGAAGTACTACGAGCGGCTTGCACCGTTAGCGGCAAAGGGCGCTTTTACGCTGCCGGACATCCCGGAGTATGCGACGAATAACGCCCACATGTTCTATATTGTATTACCCTCTTTAGAGGCACGCACGGCGCTCATTAAGTACCTCAAAGAGAACGGAGTAGGGGCGGTCTTCCATTACCTCAGCCTGCATTCCAGCGAGTATTACAAGCCCAAACACGACGGCCGTGCCCTGCCGCAATGCGACCGCTATGCGGATTGTCTGGTGCGTCTGCCGTTGTTCTATGATCTGACGATAGAGGAAGTAAATCATATATGCGATCTGTTCGATACATACTTTCAATAACGTTTCTGATCTTCACCCTTGCGTGGTCGCTGATGCATGTCTTTGCGGGTTATGGCAACCCGCAGGACCCGTGTTTCTGGCTGTATAAGTATGAGACGCTCACGGGCGGTTGGATGCCGGTAGGCACACTCTTGACAGGTGGTCTCATCGTGCGGCTCTTTGGCGCGCATCTCTTACCCCTGCGTATAGCAGGATGGCTGTGTACGGTAGCAGCTATCACGCTGCCGTATTGCGCCTTGCAGGACCGCGAGGGAAGGAGAAACAACCTCCATTGGTTGGCTATCGCTTTCGGACTTATGGGCTACGGTGCTTTTCAAGAGTTCAGCCCCGGCACGCTATCTGTACTCCTTTTGTCTGCTCTATGGGTAACGAGTATAAGTTCCTCGCCCATAATCCTTCGCCTTTCGCCCATCATCTTGGGGCTTGCTATAGCAGTGCGTTTTCCGAATATATTGGCATTATTGGTACTCATTCCGCTATGGAAGAAGAAAAGCCTTTGGAATATACCCATTGCGGCTGTTGTTGCAGGGCTCATTTATCTTCTGGGCGCGTGTTTTCTCACACCGGCGCCTGTTGATCCGACGATGGGAAGTCATGGAATGGGGGAGATGATTACCAAACTATGGGAGAATGGCGGAAAAGTTGTCGGCTATGTCCTTATGTGGCTTGGCGTGATAGCGATTTCAAATTTCAAATATCAAATTTCAAATATCAAATATCAAATACTCCTCGGTATTGCCGTAGGCGCAGCGCTTTGCTATTACGTCACTTTTGTGCCGCCTGTTCACCAGTGGTATAATTTCGACCTGACGTACCTCATCTCTGTGGGCTGTCTGACGTTAGCGGTGATGACGAAGCGCCGGGAGTTGCTCTTTGGCGCGGCTATCTGCGTGGTGGCAAGTTTAGGAACCGACACGGCATGGCTCAAACTCTTTCCTGTCTCGCTGTGTCTTCTGCCGGTAGCGGCGGTGGCTTACGAGCCGAAGATACGTGCATATCTCTTCCCGGCGCTCATCGGTCTGACGGTAGCTGCGATGATGCGGTTCCGAATCAATTCTATAGGGGATTTTGACCTCAACTATGCCAATATGCCTTCGGCTGTCGCACCGTACGATGGTATTCGTATCCGCGAAGCGGACGAACGTCAGCTGAGGCAATATATAGCAGATTACGATTCGCTCAAGACCGATAGTACAACGATCTTGGCTTTAGGCCGCGACCATCACCGCATGAGGGCGGTCACGGGATGTCAGGCGGCGCGGTATAATGAGTTCTGGTCCAATATCTTCGACTCCATCTATACCGATAAGTATCGTGCGATCATCCGCGCGGAGCGACCGATTGTGTTCTGCTCTTTTACTCCCGGGTTCAAAACCAAGCCTGCTTACAAAGATACGCAGAGCGCCATGGAGAATATGCTGCGTGAAGAAGGCTATCGGGAGATCGACCGGAAAAAATACAAATACATGATTTATATACCAACCTCTAACGACCAACGACTAACGACCGATGAATCAGAAGTTCAATGATATTATGCGCTCGCTGCAGGCTGGGACGTACGCGCCCATTTATTTCCTTTGCGGCGAAGAACCCTATTATTCCGACCGGGTTTATTCGTATATTGCTCAGAATGCCCTGGATGAGATGGCGCGGGAGTTTGACCAGCAGGTCCTCTACGGTCGTGATCTGCCGGGCTTTGATATTTCTCCGGTTATAGGTGCCGCACGAGGGTTCGCGATGATGGGAGGACGCAAAGTGATTATCGTGCGCGAAGCACAGGCAGTGAAGAAATGGGATGCGCTGGAGGCTTATCTCTCCGTTATTATGCCGCAGACCGTGCTTGTCATCTGCTATAACGGCAAACCCGACAAGCGGCAGGGAATCTGGAAGAAACTGGTCGATCATCCGCAGGTTGTATGGCTGCAATCCGACAAGTTGCGGGATTATGAGGTAGAGAAATGGATCAACGCCTATATAGCCGACTACAATGCTTCATTAGGCGGAACATTGAAGATAGACCCTCGTATCGCTCCTATTCTGGCGGATCATTTAGGAACGGATCTCTCTGCGATTGTCGGTGCTTTGCAGAAACTCATCGACGGTCGCCCCGAAGGTGTCAATACGATTGATGCAGCCCTCGTCGAGCGCAATATAGGTATCTCGAAGGATTATAATATTATGGAACTCCAGGCTGCGCTGATACGCGGTGATGTAGCGAAAGCGAACCGCATCGCGCAGTATTTCGGAGGCTCGAAGGACCATCCTATGATCCGGGAGTTAGCGCCGTTATATACTTTCTTTTCGAATCTGTTGATGTACCACTATATGCCGGTTAAAGCACCTGCAACGGTGGCAAAGGAATTAGGGATTAACCCTTATTTTGTACGGGATTATGAGATGGCAGCGAAGCGTTACCCTGCCGGAAAGGTCTTCCTGATTATCGGTTATCTGCGTGATACGGACGCGCGTCTAAAGGGCATCAATAACCCCTCAGCGAAGGACGCCGACCTCTGGAAAGAACTCATCTTCAAAATCATGCACTAAGGGCTGCCAATGCGTCGGCATGCCGTGCTGCGTCACCCATAGTACGCTATCCAGATCCCTCTTTCGGAACGACGGGGCAGCGTCAAGATTCGTGTCCTCCGCTTCCAGTTCCTCCAGAAGACCGTTCTCCGCAAGAAATCGGTTTTCTTTTGCGTCCAAATCGGATAGCACCTTGGGGTATATCTTGTCGAATAGCTGCGGGTGCGCCGTGTACCAGACGATGGAGGAATCAAACTGCGCTTGCGTGATTCCATGCTTCTCCAGCACCTGCGCGTAGTACAGGCTTTTCTCCTCTGCGGAGAGAAACTGCTTCCCCGACATCTGAAGCAAAGCGTCGGTGGTATGCAGATCGACCAGCACCGAGCGCATCTTGCCCGAGTGCAGAATTCCTCTTGGCCGGCAACCCGATAGAGTAAAGAATAAGGAATAAAGAATAAGGATGAATATGTATTTATTGAGCTTCATTTTTGTCCTGACTCAAGATCCTTGACTCCTGCATCCTTACTCAACTCCTTCATGTAAAACAGCAGTATAACCGCTACAGCGCAGGTGATGCAGCTGTCTGCGAAGTTAAACACCGGTCGGAAGAAGAGCACTTCGCCGGCGCTGTTGCGGATGAGGGGAAAGTAGAACATATCTACCACTCTGCCGTAGAACCAGCCTGCGTAGCCGAAGAGTTTGCCGTAAAATACGCAATCGATGATGTTTCCCAATGCACCGGCGATGATAAAAGCGATGGTAGCGATATAACCCGTCTTGGCGTGCTGCTTGTATATCAGCGTGTGGATATACCATCCGAGTAACCCTACCGCGATAAGGCGGAACAGCGTCAGCGCTAACTTCGAGAACCACTCGATACCGAACGCCATGCCGTTGTTCTCTACGTAGCACAACCAGAACCACGAGGTCACTTCGTGGCTCTCGCCTAAGGCAAAATGCGTAGCGATATACAACTTGATCGCCTGATCGATAAGCAGGCTTCCTACTACGATCGCTATTACAAGCCAAACTTGGCTTTGACTGCGTCTATCCGGTCTAATTTCTCCCATGTGAATAACTCTACTTCGCGTTCAAAAGTGTTGCCGTCGGAGTCGAAGAATGTCTTCGTCACTACTTCGTTCGTGCGGCCTACATGACCGTATTTGGCGGTCTCTTCGTACATCGGTTGCGTCAGCTTCAGGTCGCGGATGATGGCTGCCGGACGTAGGTCAAAGAGTTCGTTCACCTTCTGCGCTATCTCCGCGTCGGACAGTTTCACTTGCGCTGTGCCGTACGTATTAACGTAGAGCGAGACGGGTTCTGCCACGCCGATGGCATAGCTGACCTGTACCAATACCTCGTGTGCGACTCCTGCAGCTACTAAGTGCTTGGCGATCCATCGCGCTGCGTAGGCCGCCGATCGATCCACTTTCGACGGATCCTTGCCGCTGAAAGCTCCTCCTCCGTGTGCACCGCGACCGCCGTAGGTGTCCACGATAATCTTACGCCCCGTCAGGCCCGTGTCGCCGTGAGGACCTCCGATGACGAAGTTACCGGTCGGGTTGACAAGCAGTTTGGCGTTCTTGTCTTCGAGGAAGGCATGTAGCAGGT
Organism: uncultured Bacteroidales bacterium; assembly: GCA_900317885.1. Taxonomy (GTDB): domain Bacteria; phylum Bacteroidota; class Bacteroidia; order Bacteroidales; family Paludibacteraceae; genus Colicola. Next base: position 9,023 of record ONIM01000029.1, read on the forward strand.
GGCCGTAACGGCTGTCGCGCGTGGCTACCCGCGGAAGAAGAATCTCAATGATATCTCTCTTAATGAGCTCCGGCGTCGCGCCTTCGTCGTGTTGCGTTGAGAGCACGATGGTGTCAATGCGTACCGGGCGGTTTTGCTCATCATACTCGATGGTCACTTGGCTCTTGCTATCCGGACGAAGGTAAAGCATCTGTTTGCCTTCCTTGCGGATACGTGCGAGCGTGTAGACCAATGTGTGCGCCAAGTCCAGCGTCAGCGGCATGAAGTTATCCGTTTCGTCGGTTGCGTAACCGAACATCATTCCCTGGTCACCTGCGCCTTGCTCTTCCGCTACTTCTCTGCTTACGCCCATATTAATGTCCTGGCTCTGCGCGTGCAGGGCGGTCAAAATTCCGCAACTCTCCGCCTCGAACTTATACTCCGCCTTCGTGTAGCCGATTTCGGCGATGGTCTTACGGGCTATCTTCTGAATATCGACCCATCCGTTGCAGCTCACTTCGCCGGCGATGACCACCTGACCTGTGGTGCAGAGCGTCTCGCACGCTACGTGCGCGTGCTCGTCCTGCGCCAGCATGTTATCCAAAATTGCGTCCGAGATCTGGTCGCTCACTTTGTCCGGGTGTCCTTCCGACACCGATTCACTTGTAAATAAATAATGCATCTTTTTGTCCATAAAAAAACCACAAGCGACTGTTTGGTCTTGTGGCACAAGTTTTAGCATTTTTTCACGAGGTTGCAAGCAGTCAAATCCATCCTCTTTCTGCGCCTGAGGCGCTATCCTTTCAAAATCGGCTGCAAAATTACAAAAAAAAAATGATATATGCAAATAAAAAATAACTAATCAAAAAGTATATATACTATGTATATATAGTATATGAAGCAAAAATGACAAAATATGGGTTTCATCCTATGGTGATTCTATGGTCATCTTATGGTGATCCTATGGTGAGGGTCTTATTGTCACAAATAAGTAGTACCTTTGCACTCCAATGTAAGGGAGTGATCTTTCCTACACAAAGAACAGCGGTTCGCAAAAAAGTACAACTATGAGTTGTTGAAAACTTTTTATTTTGGATAACTTTTGGACATGTTCAAAAATGCAAATCGCTGAAAATAAGTTGTTTGCATTTTTATTTTGGACAACTTTTAAAAATTGTTGAAAAATTTTCTTGCCAAAAAACTTGCACAATTCAAAATTTTGTAGTAATTTTGCACTCGATTTCGGCCGCGTTATTAAGAAAGAAAAAACATTTTATACAGGGGAAGGAAAAGATATACAGGGGAAGGAAAAGATACATTATACATATATTATGGAAACATACATTATCAAACGTGATGGTAAACGCGAGTTGTTTACCATTGACAAAATCAAGAATGCGATTAGTAAGGCATTCATTGCAGTTGGCGCCTTTGCAACGGAAGAGACGTTGGGCGCCGTGTTATCTCACTTACGCGTACATGACGGACAGACCGTTGAGGAGATCCAGAACCAGGTAGAGGTGGCGTTGATGGCAGAGGGATACTACCAGGTTGCGAAGGCGTTCATCCTGTATCGCCAGGGCCATACGGAGGATCGTGAGACGCAGCAGCGCCTGGATTTCATGATGAACTACGTTCAGGCAAGTAACGCAGCAGAGGGTTCGAAATTTGACGCGAACGCGAACGTAGAGCACAAGAACATCGCTACGCTGATCGGCGAGCTGCCGAAGCAGGGCTTCATCCGTCTGAACCGCCGTCTGTTGACCGAGCGCATCAAAGAGATGTTCGGTAAGGAGCTGAGCGACAAGTACATGAGTTTGCTGAACCAGCACTTCATCTACAAGAACGACGAGACGAACCTCGCGAACTACTGCGCGTCGATCACGATGTACCCGTGGCTCATCGGCGGCACGAAGAGCATCGGCGGCAACGCTACTCCTCCGAAGAACCTGAAGTCCTTCTGCGGCGGATTCATCAACATGGTGTTCATGGTGAGCTCGATGCTTTCAGGCGCGTGCGCTACGCCCGAGTTCCTTATGTATATGAATTACTTCATCGAGAAGGAGTACGGCGAGGATTACTACAAGCGCGCGGACGAGGTGGTGGATCTGAGTCTGAAACGCCGCACGATCGACCGCATCATCTGCGACTGCTTCCAGCAGGTTGTTTACAGCCTGAACCAGCCGAGCGGTGCCCGTAACTTCCAGTCGGTATTCTGGAACATCAGTTACTACGACCGCTACTATTTCCAGAGCCTGTTTGAGAACTTCCGTTTCCCGGACGGCGAGGCTCCTCACTGGGACAGCCTGAACTGGCTGCAGAAGCGATTCATGAACTGGTTCAACGAAGAGCGTACCCGCACGGTACTCACGTTCCCGGTAGAGACGATGGCGCTGCTGGCGGAGAATGGCGATATCAAAGACAAGGAGTACGGCGATTTCACGGCAGAGATGTACGCGAAGGGTCACTCGTTCTTCACCTACGTGAGCGACAACGCGGACAGCCTCTCGAGCTGCTGCCGTCTGCGTAACGCGATCACGGACAACAGTTTCAGCTACACCCTCGGCGCCGGCGGTATCTCGACGGGTTCGAAATCCGTGCTGACGATCAACCTGAACCGCGCCATCCAGTACGCCGTACGTAACAACATCCCGTACCAGGCATATGTAGAGGATGTCGTTGACCTGATGCACAAAGTGCAGCTGGCATACAACGAGAACCTCAAGGCCTTGCAGGCGAAAGGCATGCTGCCGCTGTTCGACGCCGGCTACATCAATATCGGCCGTCAGTATCTGACGATCGGTGTGAACGGTCTGGTAGAGGCTGCCGAGTTCCTCGGTCTGGAGATCAAAGATACGCCGGAGTATGCGCATTTCGTGCAGGAGCTGCTCGGCATCATCGAGAAGAAGAACAAAGAGTACCGCACGAAAGATGTGATGTTCAACTGCGAGATGATCCCGGCAGAGAACGTAGGTGTGAAGCACGCCAAATGGGATCGCGAGGATGGTTATGTCGTTCCGCGTGACTGCTACAACAGCTATTTCTACATCGTGGAGGACAAGAGCCTGAACGTGCTGGATCGTTTCCGTCTGCACGGCAAGAAGTACATCGAGCACCTGACAGGTGGTTCGGCTCTCCACTGCAACCTGGAGGAGCACCTGAGCCAAGAGCAGTACCGCCAGCTGCTTCGCGTAGCGGCTGTCGAGGGCTGTAACTACTTCACGTTCAATATCCCGAACACGATCTGCAACGACTGCGGACATATCGACAAGCGTTACCTGAAGGAGTGTCCCCATTGCCACTCGAAGAACGTGGACTACCTGACGCGCGTCATCGGTTACATGAAACGTGTTTCCAACTTCTCGGAAGCACGCCAGAAAGAGGCTGCTCAGCGCTACTACGCCGAGCCGAATAAAGCACCGAAATGTTAAAAGTAGCATCGTACGATGTCGTTTTTCAAGAGATTCCCGGAGAGGTGACGCTTGCGCTCAACCTCTCCGGGTGTCCTTGTCATTGCCCGGGATGCCATAGCCAACATCTATGGGAGGACGTAGGCGAGGAACTGAATACGAATCTTCTGGATGCGCTGGTGGCGAAGTACCAAGGGCTCATCACCTGTGTCGCCTTCATGGGCGGCGACCAGGCGCCGGAAGAGGTGGCGGAGTTGGCGAAACATCTGTCCCTAAAGGCAGCCTGGTACTCCGGCCGGATGAACCTGCCTGCGGTCAATGGGCCCTTTGAATACGTCAAAATCGGTCCGTACATCGAGTCGCTCGGCGGCCTGAAAAGCGAGAAGACGAACCAACGGTTGTATAAAAGAGTAGGGGGTCAATGGGAGGATATAACGTCTTCCTTCTGGAAGAAGAATTTGTGATTTAGGATATAAGATTTATAATAAACCCCGCGAACAAAATCGCGGGGTTTATTATTTAGTAAACCAGCACTTTGTGGCTCGAAGTCTCGCTGCCCTGAAGCGCTCTGATGAAGAACATTCCGTTGGTTGGCGGCAGCGTTATTTCCGTCTCTCCGGCAAGGAGCGTACCTTTGAGGATCAGCAGGCCGGTAGCGGAGTACACTTCGTATAAACCGTCTTGCGGCGCCGTGACTTTGAAAATCGGTCTGGTCTTCGGAGCCTGCGTCGGGTTGACGATCACCGGTACGTCATGATTCGTGGTCGCCGGGTCTGTGATGGTCAGCGGGCATGTCGGGATAGCGTAGTTCTCCCCCTTACGCGTTGCCTTCATAACCACCTGGTCCCCCTTGATAAGTTCAGTTGAGTAGAGGTATCCGGCTGTGGCTTTCGGCTGCGGCACGTCATTGACGAACCATTCGGTCTTAGCAAACTCGAATCCTCCGTTATAAGCCGATTTGAGAGGCGCTACGACATCCATCCAGTTTTGCTCCAAGATCCAACTCGGGTACTTGATGAGGAGTGTCACGCTATCTGATCGGCTGATGCCGCAAACGCCGTTATCCAAAGCTATATGCAGCGTGTAGTAGTCCGGACGAACGTAGTACGGGTGCGTCTCATAGGCAATACTGTTGAACTGCGGGAGCTGGATATGCGCCACCATTTCGCCATAGAGCGGTTCGTCGATGATATCTACGAATCCTTCGCGCTTAGCCAACGCATCGAAATAAACGCTATAGTGCGTCGGTCTCTCTCCTGCGTACTCGAAGTAGATATCGAAACCGTCAGCGTCCGCGCAGATGTCGCCGGTACGTGCCGAGACGATATTAGTCGGGTAGGCGACGATGAGTCGTAGTGCGTAGATCGCGGAGAAGCGTGACTCCGGCTGCCAAACGGTATCGGCGTAGAAGCCGTCCGCCTCAATCTTCTTGCCGCGCCAGGTATAAGACTGCCCCGAACAGATGGTGACAGTAGCCGTGTCGCGGAGGGTCTCCACTACTTTCATGCTGAGCGTATAGGTACTGTCGCAGTCTTGGGCAGTAGGCCATGAGCGATGGTATTCTCCGGTCTCGAAGTACGTCTTTCCTCTCCAGATGACCGATTGATAGTCTGTGATGGTCGTGTCGGTGATGTAATGGTAGGTCGGGTTCACGGTCAGATCCAGATGGAGGATACTGTCGCATCCGCTGACGGTCTTGAGGTTGTAGTCGTAATGTCCCGCGCGCGTGTGCGCCTTACCCGCGAAATATAAGGTGTCACCTTCACAGATGGTACGTCTCTCCAACGGGAGATCGAACGCAGGCGCATCATAAACCTCCACGCGTAGCAGACTATCCATCTCACCCGTTACACGGCTGCGCCGTTCGAAGGTGTAGAGACCCGCTTCGTTGATGACTTTGCCGTCAATCTTAATCTCAGACCCCGGGCAGAGAGGCATTGCAACCCAGTCGGAGTAGCGTTGGGTGACTATCAGTACCAGCCGCTTGATAGAGTCGCAACCATGGATGTTAACCAATGTGTCGGAATATATACCCATCGCGTTATAAATACGTCCGTCGTAGATATAAGGCAGCTGTTTATCGGTGATGACGATGCGTTTCTCGGAGATCGAGACTGGTTTAACCGTCAGCGATAGATAAACGATACTATCCTTGTACTGCGAGGTGTAGGTATAGTTACCGGTATGAGTCAACTTGCGTCCGAAGAACTCGTAGTAGTCACCTTGGCATATCTCCGCATTGCGATAGAACTCGCGTGTACGTTTCTTATTCACTACCAAGTGGTAGATAGAGTCGCAACCATGGATCGTAAGCAGATTATTGTAGTACACACCCGTGGTAGATATATCTATACCATGGATCTTGAGGTGCTCTCCTTCGCCGATCTCGTACTGCTCGTTGATGAGGTAAGACGGATGGATGAATAGCACAATCTGGTGTACGCTATCAAAACCATACTCGGTAAGCACGCTGTCGTTATAGACGCCGGTTCTGCTATACGTGCCGATGATTCGTCCGTTCTCGTCTTTCCAGACGTACGGATAGTTCTCTTCGTCCGACTGACAAATATCAATGGTATCGGACTGGAAGAAGGATGGGTGCACCGTGAGGTTGAGGTGCTCAACACTGTCGCAACCGTTCACGGTCTTTCCGGTCCATTCGTATTTTCCGGTTTGGGTCAGCATTCGTCCATGGAAATCAAAAGGCTCCTTGTCGGAAATATGGATGTCGATGAGTTTGTCAAATGTCGGGTGGACGGAAACGATATACTTGATGATAGAGTCGCAACCGTTCTTAGACGGAATGACATCCAGGAACTCTCCACTCTGGAAGAACTTATGTCCTCTGAAGAGTACTGTATCTCCGGAGCAGAGGGAGATATTCTGCTCCGAGTAATAACTCGGATACACAGTCAGATGCAAGGTCTTGACAACGCGTGATGAGTCGGTCCAAGAGATCGGTAATGAATAATCTCCGGACTCGTTATATTCATATCCCCTCCAGATGAAAGGCAGGTCCTTGTCACAAATGACAGCGGTGGTGTCGGTATAGAAGGACTTGAGTACCGAGAGGATCATCTGGTAAGTGTCGGTACAACCGTTGGCATTTGTCTGCCTGTACTCATAAACGCCGGACTCCTTATACCAGACGCCGTTGAAGAGCGCCGAGTCGCCCTCGAAGATCCGGCGTACTTCCGAGTAGTAGTTCATCGGCAGAACCGTGAGCGAGAGCATCACGATCGAGTCGCAGCCGTTAGCGGCCGTAAGTGTGTCGTAGTAAATACCCTGCTGGGTGAGCATCCGGTCTCCGAACTTGTAGTAGTCTCCCTCGCACATGGAGAATTGAATCGCTTCTTCCTTTCGCGATGTAGGCAAGACATTTATTTTAATGCCAATAACCGACTCTTTGTTATCCGTGCCGAGGACAGTATCGCGATAGATGCCGGACTCGTAGATTAATTTCCCATGCCAGATATACGGCAGGGCATTCGCACATACGGAGATCGAATCGTCAAACAACCGGTTTACAGACAGCCGCAACTCGATAATACTGTCACAACCGAAAGAGGACGTCAGCCGTACAGGATATACGCCGGCAGCAGAGTACGTCTCGCCACGGAAGATGACGGTGTCGCCTTCGTATATAGTCCGATTAATAACGTTGTAATACTTCTTGAGAACGTTCAGATGAAGTATCATCACACTATCGCATCCGTTCGCATTGCGGATTGTATCGCGGTACTGACCTGAGGTGGTTAGTTCACGACCGTTAAAATTATAGATACTTCCCTCGCATATCTCCCGATAGATAGTAGTATCCGTAGGTTGGTTCACAATGAGTTGCAATCCATAGAACATCCGCTCGTTATTCACATAGGTTGTATCGTTACGGTATATACCGGCGGCGTAAAGCGGAGTGACGGATCCGTTCCATTTATTCTCCCATAAGTACGGGAGTTCGGTAGAGCAGATCACTACTGTCGTGTCCACCAGAGGATGAACGATGAGCTGCAGGACGGAGGTGCTGTCGCATCCGGTAGGCATCGTACCGTAGTGAGTATAGGTGCCCGTAGCGGAATATTGCTGACCGAAGAACTCAACCGAGTTACCCTCGATGACATGCTCCGTGCGCGTGTGGAAATAAGGCTTGTTGACGGTCAGTACCAAGGTTACAATAGAATCACAACCGTTAACAGTGGTGAGGGTATCGTAGTAGGTACCTTGCTCGGTAAGCGTCTGCCCTTTGAAGTGGTATGAACTGCCTTCGCAGATAGCTGCCGGAATAGTGGTGTACTTAACCGGGGAAACCTCTATGTGAACCGTGTGAATACTGTCGTATCCATCAAAGGTCTGAGCGTAGAAAGTATAGTCGCCGGTGGCAGCGATATTATTATATTCATGCCATGTGAACGGCGTTTGGTCGCTACAAATCCGTATGGTATCGTCTTTGATGTTATAGGTCTGGTGTACGCGCAGGCTGAGGCTGTCAATACTGTCACATCCGAATGGGGTAGTGAAATGATAGCTGTATTCACCGGTAGCATTCAGTAGTTCGGAATCGATCACGCGTCCGCCTTGTATATGATCCCAAGTATAAGGCAGCTGAACATCT
>ONIM01000030.1 GCA_900317885.1 uncultured Bacteroidales bacterium
CCAGCCGGTGCTGCCACGAATGGCTGTTCATGACACGCGGCCAGTATTTGAGATCCATGATGTAGAGCCGAGCCATGGCACCGGCCTGCAGGAACTCCCGCCAGCCGAGATCGAGGGAGGGCGGTCCGCCGTTCAAGTAGGCGTCGGCGCCTGACACCGCACCGAAACGCGGAGCGAAGAACGGAAGGATGTTGAAGCCCTCGGAGAACATGACTGGCGCATCGCCATAGCCAAGTTTCTCCATGCGAGAAAGCAGCGCAGCCGCGTTCGCATCGCGGTCGAAGCATCCAAGATACGAATTGTCAACGGCGTAATAGGTATTATTTTTCTTCCAGATGACTGGAGCACGCCGCAGGGGCTGACATTTAAATGCGATAATTCGAACGAACTTTCTTATATATCTCCTATGCTGTTTGATTATCAGGCTTATTTTTATAGAACATCATCCAATGCGGAAAACATCAACGTATATGATGATAATGATTGGAGATATATGGAGGTAGCTGGTGCAGTATTTATGCCGTCTGCATATTATACGGGTGAAGATTATTTTAAGAATCCGTACGAAGGAGGCGATTACTGGACTTCACAAGCATGGGGATTTTCATACGACGGTGATGTAACATTAGCAAAGGGTTTCTCTTTATCTTGCTCCGCGCAAGGAATAAGTAGAGTGTGGTTTGATAATGAACAGATATTTCTCCGTAGAGCCGTTCGTTTGGTTCAGACATACGACGGAACGGGTACTGCGCAAGAACCGGAATTAGAACCTAAAACATTAACCGGGCGGTTCTCTGTGTCTGCCGACAAACAAGTTATCTTCTCACAAGGCAATCTACGATACAAAGCTTCCTCTAACGAATGGAAACTGGCAGACAACCAGTACGACATGATAGGCTACCCGAATGCTAACATATCTCCTACCTATAGCGGGTGGATTGACCTCTTCGGATGGGGAACAGGTAACAATCCTGTAGAAACATCCAAAGAATCTGCGCCGTACGCTTCTTTCTCCGATTGGACGGCAAACCCCATCGTAAACGGGAATAACGAGACATGGTACACACTCTCTGCCGGAGAATGGAACTATCTGCTCAACACACGCCCCAATGCAGCTAACCTGAAAGGACAGGCGGTTGTAAATGACACAATGGGCTATCTCCTGCTGCCGGATGACTGGACTATCCCCACGAGCCTGACTTTTACCCCGACACCGAATAACTACTCAACCAATGTCTATACACTGGACGAGTGGACTCAGATGGAGGCAGCTGGTGCTGTGTTCTTACCTGCAGCAGGAGGCCGCTACGGCACAGACATCAACTCCATCAAAGCCGGAAATGGCTATTATTGGACACCTACTCCATCATCTGAGTATTCTGATATGGCGCAAGCGGTGACTTTTACCGCCTATACTCCTGCAAGAGTCAGTGATGCCATGGTTCAAATGGGCTATGCTGTCCGCCCGGCGCGTGACGTCAAGGTAAATGAAGGCATTGATCAGCCTACCTCCGACTCCTCCCTGAAGGGAAGAGCCAATAAATTCCTCCGCGACGGCGTTCTTCTCATCGAGCGCAACGGCAAGATAGTTAACGTACTCGGTGCAGAAGTGCGCTAAGCCATAAAAGTCCTTCCTTTTAGGGAAGGATTTAGGATAGGCTTCTCAGCCATGCAGGGCTGATTACCCTGCATGGTTACAAAAAAACAACATTAACCGAGTCAAAGGCTCAACAAAAACAACAAACCATTATGAGAAAAATCTTTACATTATTCGTGGCAGCTCTCTGCTGCGCAGTAACTATCCATGCCACCGAAGGTGCGTTACCCGGTAAGTTTACCATCAATGCCGAGGGCGACCAAGTCCAGTTCTCAAAAGGAAACTTACAGGTTCAAGCCAGTACTAATACTTGGTACTTCGCTGAAAATCAATTTGAAACGATTGAAATGCCAACGATAAACGAAGAAGGCGAGTTTGCCAATCCCTCCCAAAAGCGTGACAGAATAGAATTCTATGAATATAGAATCCAAGATAACGAAGGTTTCGCTATTATAAATGGTGGAAATGCCACCAATGTGTGGCGCGGACTTACGTTCGATGAGTGGAATTTCCTTCTAGATGGGCGCGCAAATGCAAATAAACTGCGTGGAGCAGCTCAAATTGATGGCAATGAAGGATATATTTTAATGCCTGATAATTACATGAATCAAGGTAATTTTAAAGCCGAAGGCTCTACATCGGAGAATGTTTATACAGAATCACAATGGTTAACATTGCAGAATGAAGGAGCTGTATTTTTCCCGTTTGTTCGTGTTTGGAATATAGTGCATAGGAAGATCAAGGTAGGAGCAGTTGAATATGTAGATGAATACGAGTTGCGACTTTTAAATGGCATACCGAATAACTGTTATTGGACGGATCGTGCTACACTGCCGCCAACAACACCTCATGAGCATTACGAAGATATATACAAGTTTTATGGAATGGAATTTAAAGCGGATGGCTCTTTCGAAATGAACTATCAATATTACGTTCCTTGCAGTACTCTTTATTGCGAGATTGCAGATGAAGAAAGTCCGTATTTTCTTTATGGATTTGAATCAGACGAAAAATTCTATGCTCCCGTCCGCCTCGTGCAACCATACGAAGAACCGGAAGGCATCGAATCTCCTTCCCTTCAGGGGAGGTCGGGAGAGGCTTCCAAAGTCATCCGTGACGGCGTACTCTATATCGAGCGCAACGGCCGCACCTACAACGCGCAGGGCGCTGAAGTGAAGTAAAGTACAAAGGGACAAAGTACAAAGTACAATGTACAAAGCTCGGCGGGATTGGTTTCCCGCCGGGTTACAAAAAAAACAATAACAATTAAATCAATACAATTATGAGAAAAATTTTACTTTCTGTCATCGTTGCCTGCATGGCTGCAAGTGCATGGGCACAGTTCAATCCGGTGGAGACTCCCCTGACCCTGGAGGCAAAAGAAGCCGGTACACAAATGCTTATTCAGAACAACAGTTCAGCTATCTTCGACTATCGCCTCAATGGTACAGGCGAATGGCTACCTATTGCCGCTTCCGCGGAGCAAACGATTGATCTGCCGGCTGCGGGAGATTATGTAGAACTGAAAGGCCATTCCGTTACTACTTGCGTGAACGGACAGTACTCCCATATAGGACTGACTGCCGGCTCGGCATATATCTACGGAAATATCATGAGTCTGGTGGAGGTGGGTGTTCCCTTTGCGGAGAATGTGACGCTGGAGGGCGATTCTACTTTCTATAGATTATTCCGTGACAACCCTGCCTTGACCAATCATCCGACGAAAGCACTTGTACTGCCGGCTACTACCCTGCGTCCAAGTTGTTATAACAACATGCTCCGTAACACGGGCTTGACGCAAGCGCCCGCACTGCCGGCTACGAACTTGGAGAATAACTGCTACCGCTCATTGTTCTACGATTGCAAGGCTCTTACGCAGTTGCCTGTATTACCGGCTACAACAATGGCAGAAAAATGCTACTCGTATATGTTTGGTGGCTGCACCGCACTTACTCAGGCTCCCGCTCTGCCGGCTACTACGTTGGCAACTTCCTGCTATGCGTACATGTTCTATTACTGCACCGCACTTACTCAAGCGCCTGTTTTGCCCGCTACAGAGATGGAGCCTTATTGCTATGACAACATGTTCCGCGGCTGCGGTCTGACCCAAGCACCCGAACTGCCCGCTACGGTCATGAAGCAAGACTGCTACCGAAGCCTGTTCAACGATTGCCCCAACCTGACACAAGCGCCTGTACTACCGGCTACTAAGATGGCGGAAAACTGCTATTCCTATATGTTCTTTAAGAGCGGTTTGACCGAGGCTCCTGCACTGCCGGCTACGGAATTGGCTTCACAGTGCTATCTGCACATGTTCGACAGCTGCGTTGCTTTGACCCAAGCGCCCGCACTGCCCGCTACGACGTTGACGACTCTATGCTATGCCTATATGTTCAAGAATTGCTTCAACCTCACCGAAGCACCTGAGTTACCCGCCACTACCATGACCCGGAATTGCTATATAAACATGTTCTCCGGCTGCGCCGCATTGACCGAGGCTCCCGCACTGCCGGCTACCACCTTGGAGATATACTGCTATGCGTACATGTTCTCCGGTTGCACCGCCTTGACCGAATCACCGGTTCTGCCGGCAACGACTCTGGTGAATAACTGCTACAAGGAGATGTTCTCCGGCTGCACCAACCTCAGTAAAGTGACTTGCCTGGCTACCCAACTGACATCTGAGACTACGACTGGATGGCTGGAGAACGTAGCGGCTACAGGTACGTTCGTCAAAGCGAAAGATTTTACCGGATGGACACTCGATTCCGCCGATGGCATTCCTGCAGGATGGGAGGTTAGCGAATATAGTCCTTCCGGCATTGAGGAGATTATGAGTCAAGAGTCAAGAGCCAAGAGTCAAAAGAAACTCCGCGACGGCGTACTCTACATCGAGCGCAACGGCAAAACCTATAACGCGCATGGCGCAGAAGTGCGCTAAGCCATAAAAGTCCTTCCTTTTAGGGAAGGATTTAGGATAGGCTCCCTCAGCCATGCAGGGCTGATTACTCTGCATGGTTACAAAAAAAATAATAACAATTAAATCAATACAATTATGAGAAAATTTTTACTTTCTATCGTCGCTGCCTTTATGGCGGTCGGTGCTTGGGCGCAGACCTGTTATGGCGATTCGATACCTGTGCCGCGCTACCTGACGGACATGAGATTAAATCAGGAAACCGGAACATTCAGGTTTGTGGATAATTTCCAGACCTCTATGGCCATCGATCGTCAGTATTTCGTCTCTGTCTATGCACGCCACCATGATGAATGTCGATTTTCCATTCTGTCGGGCTCTCGTGCTTATGGCTATGGGCTGGATCCTAATGGTTGGGATGGTTTTTGTATATGGAGCCTTCATGCTATAAGCAGTAATGCAACCATTTGGGCAGAAGATAGTTACGGCGGAGTGCAAACAGTTGATTTAAGTCAGCATATCAATAAAGCCCTTGAAAAGGGATGCCTGGAGATCATTATTTTTGTAAATCCGAAATACGTCACCAGGGATGAAATAAGTGGCGTTACTACCTATAATAGTTATTATTACCCGGATGAACCAACTACTTTAATTTCAGGTGGAGCACATGCCTATAATTATTATCTGATCAATTATTATGAGTGTGACCTCCCGAAGGTGAAGACCTTTGAACTCTCCACTCCGGCAAGCACTGTCAAATACGGCGAGAATATCGAGCTGAACTGTGCCGTACAGGCAGCCGGACAGGCACGGGTCGTTTTCTCGGAGTCCGACCAGCCGGACGGCGATCAGCGTGTGATCTATGACTATACCTTGAGTGCAAGCGAGGCGGGAGCAGGCAAGGTCGTGAGCTACCATAAGTCCTTCATCGACGATGACATGCCCACTACGCGGTATTATCACGTGGCATTATGGCTCCCGGACGGCAAAGCAGGTGAGCTATCTACGTCGCTTAACTTCCAATATCCGCTGACGATCAACAGCGGCACACAGGCTTATTACAGTCCGGGCGAACAGATCACTATACCCAAGAGCGACTGCGGCAGTTACAGCGTGCGCACGGTCAATAATGTACCCGTGCAGCTCGAGGACCTGGGCGAAAACTATCGGCTCACGATGCCGGCTTGCGCCGTGTGGCTCAACGAGCAGCCTACGCAATACACCGTGCAGTTCCGCGACTACGACAATACCGTTCTCAAAACAGAGAAAGTAGCCTGCGGCAGCGATGCTACACCTCCTACTCCTCCGACCCACACAGGCATGACCTTCACCGGATGGGACAAACCCTATACCAATATCCGAGCCAACCAAGTGATTCGGGCGCGGTATAAATACGAAGGTATAGAAGCGGAGTTGACAGGCACAAGTACCATCGCCATGCAAGGAGAAAAAGTCACTTTCAATGTAAGAGTCAAGACACCGACATCCATCGCTACTCGCGCTTACCTCGATGCTGCTTGGATTGATGACGAGACCGATGAAGTAAACTTTGGCAGTGCCGTTTCTACAGTTGATTTTTCAAAAGAAGAAGCTGCAGCAGGTACAACCAAGTCTCTCGATGTAACAGTATTGCCTACCGGCACTCTTCAATACGGTCACCGTGCGCGCTACTTCCGCCTGCGTATTCGCCTTAGCGGCTCAAATCATGATTATTATTTCAACATCGGCCGCATAGATACCTATTATCCGATTGTTATCAGTGGTGATATCGTGGCACTATCCGACCTCGCTAACGGAACAACTCTAACGGCAGGCAATGGAGAAACGCTCTATTCACGTCCGCAAGATACCATCCGTGCCGTGTCAGAGGTGACTGCTTGCAGCCTGAAGTTCCAATGGAATAGTATATTTCAAGACGCGGATGCCGGTGACTACTGGGTTGTCATGCCGGCAGGTAGCGGTGAGGAATTGCTCACCGTCTCCCGCGAGAAACATCATGTATCGTTCTATCTGGCGGGAAAGCAGGTTTATAATCCGGGCGAGTATGAGCCGCAAGAGGTCTCTTGTGGCGGTGCCGCTACACCTCCGGATGTTGTGGCAGAAGTGCCGGAAGGCAAACTCTTCCGCGGATGGAAAGCGCGCGGCGAATATGCCGATGATGCCTATACCTGCGTCAAGCAAGACATGGCCTTTGATGCACTGCTGGAAGATAACCCTGAAGGCATCGAGCAGATTCCTGTGCCGCAGGACAAGGCCCGCAAATATATGATCAACGGTCAGATCTACATTGCCCTACCCGACGGCAAGATATTTGACGTGAGAGGCCTGAGAGTACGATAACCACTTCAAAATCAATACAATCATGAGAACGAAAAGCATTATTTTCTTTATTCTGGCGGCTATGTTATCCGCTATGCCGGTCAGTGCGCAGTTCGGGCGCATCGTAGGATCTCTTGACCAACTCGGCAAGAAGAAAGAACAGCCGCAGACGCAGCAGACTCCCGCGAACCAACAAGCCAACCAGACCGGCAAAATCTATTACGTGAGCGTCAACGGTAAGTCCCGCGGCGCAGGCGGATTGAGTGTCGAGACGGCTAAGAAAGATATTCAGGCGGTGCTGAATATCATCAAGGAGAATAACGAATCGGGGTCGGTGATCCGCGTGAGCGAAGGTAATTTCTTAGGCGCTGCGAATGCCGGATATATCGAGATCAGCAGCTGGGTAACTATCGAAGGCGGTTGGAATGCAGACTTCACGGAGCGCAATCCGTTTAAGTACATCACCCGCATCCAGCCTACCCAAGATCAGTTAGGCACCAACGGCGCCAAGGGACTGATTCATATCAGCGGTCTGGACGACGTGATGGCGAAGAAACCCAAAGGGACACTCATCATTGACGGTATCATGATCGACCAGGGTCTGGAAGCCTTCTATATGCCCAATGACCCGACGGACGAGCGCAACGGATGTCCCTCTGCGGCCTTTGAGACAGGACGTATGGTAGATGCTATTCCGCCTCAAGTAGAGCACCCGGGTATCCGTTCGATGGGATGGATAGCAGGAAACGTGATCATCCGTAACTGCCTCATCGCCAACTGCACCTATTTCGGCATCCAGATCAATACCCGTTGCGGCGAGGTGGAGATCTACAATAACGTCATCATCTCCAACCGTTACGGCGGCGTACGCATCTCCGGAGGAGACAAGAACGGCGAGGCTTCGCATATCAATTTCCATCACAACACCGTCGCTTTCTCCTGGTGCCGCGACAAATATATGGAGGATATGGGGTACGGCTATGAGTTCATGACGCTTGTCAACGCGGATGTGCATCATAACCTCTTTATCGGTAATAACTACGCCGCCGTAGCCCGTACACATGTCCTTTCAGGACCGGATCGCGTCATCGAAGCAAAGCGTGTCACCAACCTCTACGACAACTATTATTACATCAATGCCGCAGACCTGCAGTTGCCATCTGCCGGCGGAGGCAAATGGACAAACGTTCAATGTACCGATATCGAAGATATGGTGGACGAGAAGATCCTTCCGAGGGCAGAAAACAACCTGCGCATGGCGGATAACGATGCCGCACTGGATGCGTTTGACCAAGACTATCTGGCAGGCGTAGCCAACCTGAAGGTCATCTCCTCCAGCCAGAGTTTCAACCGCAACTCGGCGTCGAACCAGTTCCGCGCCGCTACGGGACAGAACATGCAAGGCTCCGAGACCCGACGCGTGTCGATGTACGGCAACCGCTATAACTTCGACAAGGCTCTCCGCCTCTTCGGTGCCAAAGCCAACTACGGCGCACAGAAGCAATAAGAGAACAAAAAAAAATTGTACTTCGGACATCTGCCTGCCTTCGGCATTCCCCCGTAGCTACGTTCGCGTCCTGCCGGACATACGCCAATAAATGTATTTTCCGCAAAGGGCGGTGCCCTCTATCGTCTATTCCTATACGTTCTTTGTATGCGAGCCTCCAAGCCCGTATAGGTACAGCCGATAATAGAATATTAATTCTATTTTTTGCGGAAAAATACATTTTTATTTGCGTATGTGCATTTTTTGTTGTACCTTTGCAGCGCGAATTATAGTGTACGGTGTAAGGTGTACAATCTAAAGCGGATATATGGCGTATGGGGGATGATACTATGTATCGTCTTGTCTTCTTGCAACACGACGAAGTTCGTGCCGCAGGACAAGTATCTGCTTAACAAAGCGCACGTCAAATGCGTGGATGACAAGAAAGTTAACACTTCGGAGTTGCGAAACTACCTGCGCCAACGCCAGAACACGGAGATCTTCGGCTTCTGGAAACTCCAGCTCGACATCTACAACACCGCTCCCTCGGACACGACCACCAAGTCGAAGAGACAATTAGCCCGGAACGCAAAGAAGATGGGCGAAGCGCCGGTGGTTTATGATCCGGAGTTGACGGCAATCAGTATGCAGCAGTTGCGCCAGCAGATGAATAACATGGGTTATTTCCACGCCTCCGTAGATACGGTGGTGAAGGTAAAGAAGCGCAAGGTTGACCTGACGTATCTCGTTACCGCGCGGCAACCCTATACGATCCGTCATTACGAGGTAGATATCTCCGAACCGGCAGTAGCGGCTATTGCCAAGAGCGACCGGTGCCTGGTAGCAGAGGGTGCGCAGTTCAGCACGGCTACCTTGGACGAGGAGCGTACGCGTATAGCAACCGCCCTGCGGAACATGGGTTATTTCTATTTCGAGAAATCGATGCTCGAGTTCACCGCCGACAGTGCGCTCAACAGTCACGAGGTGGATATCCGTATCCACGCTGCCCCCTTCGTTGAGCATCTGGACAGCGCAGAGTTAGCCAAACTGCGGAGACGGTACTATATCCGCGAGGTGAATTTCTCCATGGACAAACCTTTCCTGCGCAAGCGCGCATTGAGACAAGCCTGCCGGCTGAAAGAAGGCGAGAGGTACGCCGAGTGGCGTGTGGAACGTACGTACGCGCGCATGAACGCGCTGCCGCCCGTGAAATACGTAGATATAGCCTTCACGCCCGTAGGAGACAGCTTGCTGGATTGTAATATCACGGTCTCCCGCGGACGGCTGAACTCTATCTCCGCCGAGGTGGAAGGCACCTACAGCGCAGGGGACTGGGGTGTAGCCGCCGGCGTCAAATACAGCAACAAGAATATCTTCAAGGGAGCCGAAGTATTAACCTTGGGAGCCCGCGCTTCCTACGAGTGGCGCGCCAACGGCGGTCGGGCTATCGAAGCCAAAGCCGAGGCCGGACTGCTCTTCCCCTCCAACGTGAAGGTGAATATCGCCTATAATTATCAGCAACGCCCGGAGGAATATACCCGCACGATAGCTACGGCGACCTTAGGCTATACCATCCCTCGCAGACCCGGCAACAGATGGACCCATTCGTTCAATTTCGTCGATATCAACTATATCTACGTGCCCTGGATGTCGGATGCGTTCAAGCAGAACTTCATCAACCGCTCCTCGGCGTTGCTCGCCAGTTACGAGGACCATTTCATCCTCGACTGGAGTTACACGGGCTCGTTCTCTACCTTCAACCCGAGATTTCCCAACCGGTCGTACCTGCAGCTGGCGATGCGCGTGGAGACGGCCGGAAACCTCCTGTACGGACTGAGTCAGTTCATCCCGATGCAGAAGGATAACAACGGCAGTGCCATGCTATGGAAGATTCCTTTTGCGCAGTATGCCAAAGGGGACGTAAACTTCACCTACCACGGCGTGATCACCCCCAAGCACCATCTGGTAGGTCATATCGGTCTGGGCGTGGCGGTACCTTATGCCAACGCAACGGTACTGCCCTTCGAGAAAAGGTATTTCAGCGGCGGCTCCAACAGCATCCGCGGATGGCAAGCCCGCACCTTAGGACCCGGTACCTTCCGGGGAAACGGAAACACCCTGGTGTACGACCTGCAGGTAGGAGATATCAAACTGGATATGAACCTCGAGTACCGGTATAAGGTATTGAAGTTCATGGAGTTGGCGGCGTTCCTGGATGCCGGCAATATATGGACTATCCGTGATTACGACACCCAGCCGGGCGGCGTGTTCCTCTTTGATCAGTTCTACAAACAGATTGCCTGGAGCTACGGCGTAGGTGTACGATTCGACCTGTCGATCCTGATCTTCCGCGTGGATTTCGGCGTGAAGCTGCATGACCCCAGCCGTATCGCGGAAGGCAAACAATGGCGCACCGCCCCGAACGGATTAGGGTGGAAAGATGACATGACGTTCCATTTCGCCATAGGACACCCGTTCTAACGCGCTGAATACTGAATACTGAATGCTGAATGCTTACATGATATCAGGGCTGGTGGAAGCCGGGTGCGACGAAGCGGGGAGAGGTCCGCTGGCAGGCAGCGTGTTCTGCGCCGCGGTGATCTTGGATCCCGAGCGGGTGAAAGAGGTCGCGGAGTTCGAATGGCTCAACGACTCCAAGCAGCTGACGGAGAAGCAACGGTACGCCTTACGACCGGTCATCGAACGCGAGGCGGTCAGTTGGGCAGTGGTAGAAGTGACCGCGCAGGAGATAGACCAACGGAACATCCTGCAATGCTCCATCCTCGGCATGCAGCGGGCGTTGGATAAGCTGACGGTACGGCCGCAACACATCCTCGTTGACGGCAACAAATGGAAACCCTACGTACCGGAAGGAGAACTACTGGAGATTCCTGCCCATACGGTGGTACACGGCGACGCCACATACCTCTCGATAGCCGCAGCGAGCGTGCTGGCTAAGACCTACAGGGATGATTACATGTTGCGCCTCGACGAGGAGTATCCGCTCTACGGATGGGCTGCCAATAAAGGCTACCCTACCGCCGAACACTACGCGGCGCTCAAGAAATACGGCCCCACGCCGTACCATAGAATGAGTTTTAACTTAAAAATTTGAAATTTGAAATTTGAAATTTGAAATAATATGATTTTCTTTCGACAAAATGTACAGATGCAGGACGGGCAGGCTCGTCCCCGTCGCAAAGTAGGCTGCTTGGGCGGCTGTTTGATTTTCTTCGCTGTGTATTTCATCTGCAGCGCAATCTTAGGATGGATCATGGGAGACGCCCTTTCGTCCTCCTCGGTAGCCTTGCAAGACAAGACAGTCTATCGTCTGCAGATGAAAGGTACGTTGGTAGAGCAGGCTCAGGAGGAGAACCCCTTCCTCGGACTCATGGGTCAAATGCCTTATGTAGGCAGCCGTACGAACCAGGAGACTGTCGGTCTGGACGATATCCTAAGTAACATCCGTCTGGCTAAGAACGACGATAAGATTCTCGGTATATGGCTGGACGGCGGAGAGCTGAGTATGGCGCCGGCATCGGCAAAAGCCATCCGCGATGCGCTCTTGGATTTCAAGCAAAGCGGCAAATGGGTGATTGCTTCGGCGAAGAACTACGGTCTGACGAACTACTACGTCGTTTCCGTAGCCGACCGAATCTGCCTCGACCCCACCGGTCAGGTATCCTGGAACGGTCTCTCGGCGCAGAAGATGTACCTCACCCGCGCCTTGGAGAAACTCGGCGTGGAGATGCAGATCCTCAAGGTAGGTACCTTCAAGAGTGCCGTAGAGCCGTATTTCCGTACTTCTATGTCTGACGCGGACCGCCAGCAGACGATGGAGTACTTAGGCGGTATATGGGATGAATACAAGACTGCCGTAGGCGCTTCGCGCGGCCTGAGTGCAGCGCAGCTGGATGCCTTGGCTGACCGTTATATGGGACTCCAACCGGCGAAGGATCAGGTAGAGGCAGGCTTAGTGGACAGCCTCGTCTATACTCAGGATGTGGATAGTCTCTTGCGTATCTTCACCGGCACCAAAGACTACCATACTCTCACGACCGGTAAGTTAGCCCAAGTCAAAAGACCGGAATCGAAAGCCAAAGACAAAGTGGCGGTACTCTACCTCGAGGGTGAGATCACCGACGATAGCGGCGACGGCATCGTAGGCACTGAGGTAATCAAGACCCTGAAGAAGATCCGCAAAGACGAGTCTGTGAAAGCACTCGTGCTGCGCGTCAACAGCCCGGGTGGATCCGCAGACGCCAGCGAGCAGATCTGGCATGCGGTACAGAAGATCAAAGCGGACTCCATCCCCGTGGTCGTTTCCATGGGCGATTATGCCGCTTCGGGAGGATATTATATCTCCTGCGGCGCAGACTATATCTTCGCAGAGCCGACCACCCTCACGGGATCCATCGGTATCTTCGGTACGATTCCTAACGTAGGCAAACTGCGCGACAAGATAGGCGTAGATGTGGACGGTGTAGGTACGAACAAGCACTCCGGTCTGGAGAATAACATTGTCTTGAAAGGCATGGACAAAGAGGAGCAAGCCCTGTTGCAGGCTATGATCGAGCGCGGGTATGACCTCTTCACCAGCCGCTGCGCAGAGGGACGCCACGTAGAGCAAGACTATATCAAGTCCATCGGCGAAGGCCGCGTATGGCTCGGCGCCAAAGGTAAAGAGATCGGTATAGTGGACGAGTTGGGCAATCTCGACGACGCGATTGCGAAAGCAGTAGAACTCGCCGGCTTGGAGACCTACCGGCTCACCTACTACCCCGAGGTGGCTGATCCTTATGCGGAACTGCTCAAACTCCTCGACAACACGACCGACGAAGAGAAAATGCTGATTAAGGTGAAGGAGTTCTGCTCCAAGCCGAGAATCATGGCGAAGATGGATGATATCGTCATAAAATGAAGTTACTAACTATACCGGCGAGTTGGCTGTACGGCTTAGGGGTGGCGATCCGTCATGCCCTGTACGACCAACATATCCTGCCCTCTTTCGGCGCAGAGGTGCCTACGATCTGCGTGGGTAATATCGCCGTGGGCGGCACCGGCAAGACGCCTATGACCGCCTATCTGGTGCAGCTATTGCTGGATCATGGCTATAAGCCCGCAGTACTCTCCCGCGGGTACAAGCGCTCTACACGGGGTTTCATCCTGGCGGACGCGAACGCGACGGCTAAGACCATCGGCGACGAAGCGATGCAGATGTACGAGCGTTTCCCGAACGTGCCTATCGCCGTGTGCGAACAGCGCGTACGGGGAGTCAAGCAACTGCAACGGCAGGTAGAGCACTTAGACGCCATCATCCTCGATGACGCGATGCAGCACCGCGCGCTGCGATGCGGCTACACGATCCTGCTCACCCCCTACGACCGGCTTTATATAGACGACCACCTGCTGCCGTACGGTACCCTCCGGGACTTGCCCTCACGGGCACTCAAAGCCGACGCCATCGTCGTTACCAAGTGTCCCGAAGACATCCGCCCGATAGACATGCGGGTGATTGATAACCGGCTCCATCTGCCTACCTACCAGCACCTCCATTTCGCCGGCATCTCCTATGCGCCCATCGACCACGAAGGCACGCCGCTGGTGCTCTCCGGCATCGCGCGGCCGGAGTACCTCTTCGAGCATGTGCAGAAGCAATACCCGCATGCGGAGCTGCTCGCTTTCCCCGACCACCATGCTTTCACCCCCGCAGACGTAGAGACAATCATCAGTCGGGCGAAACATTTCGATTTTGTCCTCACCACGGAGAAAGACCTGCAGCGCCTGCGGCTGACGGATTTGGAGGAGCGCTTGGCGGCACAGCAGAAGTCACTCGTTCCACTCCCTATCCGCACGCATTTCTACACGCCGAAGGAGCAATTCGACAAACAGATACTACTATACATTCACGAAAACAGACCCCATTAATATGCCGTTCATCACCCTCATACGCCGTTTTGTACCGCCCTATAAGCGTTATATGGCGCTCAACATCCTCTTCAATCTCCTATCGACGATTCTGTCGCTGTTCTCGTTTGCCGCCATCATTCCGGTGCTGCGCATCCTCTTTGGGCTGACGGCAGTCGATGTACAATGGACGGAGATGAGCGCCGTGAGCGGTCTGCAGGAGACGATAGCGGCGCTGCGGGGGAATATGTATTTCCTGCTCAACGAACAGATAGCCCTTCACGGCGCAAGTTATGTACTGCTGCTGCTGGGACTCTTCCTCGTGGGCATGACGGGTCTCAAATGCGGCGCGGCGTGGCTGGCGAACTACTACATGGTACCCATCCGTACGGGTGTCTTGCGCGATCTGAGGCAACAGCTATACGACAAAGTGCTGTCACTGCCTATGGGCTACTTCACAGAGGCGCGACGGGGAGATGTCATCTCCCGCATGACGAACGATGTGAACGAAGTGGAAGCGTCCATCATGTCTGCGTTAGACATCCTCTTCAAGGATCCGATCATGATCCTTGTCTATCTGGTTACGCTCTTTGTCATCTCCTGGCAGCTGACGCTCTTTGTACTCCTCCTGATGCCCATCGCCGTGTTCCTCATCGGGCGTATCGGTCGCTCGCTCAAACGCGCTTCGACCAAAGGTCAGGAGCAGAACGCAGAGATTCTCTCTTCCATCGATGAGACGCTCTTGGGGCTGCGCGTAGTGATGGGGTTCAATGCCCAGCATAAGTTGCGCTCGCGATTCGACACCCTTATCAATGCGACCCGCGCGACCTTCAATCGCATCAACCGCCGGTACTACCTTGCCCACCCTCTCTCGGAGTTCTTGGGCACAGCGCTGATAGCCATCATCCTCTGGTTCGGCGGCCTGCTTATCCTCTCCGACCACGCGACGATAGATGCCTCCACGTTCATCTATTACCTGGTGATTTTCTACTCAATCATCAACCCCTCGAAGGATCTGAGCAAAGCGTCCTACGGCATCCGCCGGGGTCTGGCGTCGTTAGAGCGTATTGATGCGGTACTGAATACGAAGTCGAACATCCTCGAACCGGAGCAGCCGGAACCGGTTATCTTCAACGAGAGCATTCAGATCGACCACCTCTCCTTCCGCTACCAGCCGGACCGCGAGGTGCTCAGAGACATCTGCCTCACGATCCCGAAAGGCAAGACCATCGCGCTGGTTGGTCAGTCCGGCAGCGGTAAGACCACCCTCACGGACCTTGTACCGCGGTTCTACGACCCGCAGCAGGGCCGCATCACCGTCGATGGCACGGATATACGGCGCTTCCTAACGCGGGACTTACGCGCCCTCATGGGTATCGTCTGCCAGGAACCCGTGCTCTTCAACGACACCGTCTATAATAACATCACTTTCGGCGTGGACACCTCGCTTCCTGCGCCGAACGGCATGAGTTGGGACGAAGCGGTGGAGCAGGCGGCGAAGATCGCCAATGCGCATGAGTTCATCTCAGCCATGCCGGAGGGTTATCAGACCTCTATCGGCGACCGCGGCAGCCGTCTCTCGGGAGGCCAACGCCAGCGGCTCTCCATCGCCCGCGCCATCCTCAAGAACCCGCCGATACTCATCCTCGACGAGGCTACCTCGGCGCTCGACAGCGAGTCCGAGAAACTCGTACAAGAGGCGCTGGAGCACCTCATGAAAGACCGTACGACGCTCGTCGTGGCGCACCGCCTATCGACCATCAAGCATGCTGACCTCATCTGCGTCATGCATGAGGGTCAGATCGTGGAGTCCGGCTCCCATGACGAACTATACGCACTCGGAGGATACTATACCAAACTCGTAGATATGCAAAAATGAAAGGGAAGGTTTTGCTTGGTATGTCCGGAGGAATAGACTCCACCGTCAGCGCCATGCTTCTTCTGGAGCAGGGCTATGAAGTCGTGGGCGTGACGTTCCGCACCTACGATAGCATGAAAGACTCCTGCCTCGCCAAGGAGAAAGGCTGCTGCACCATTGACTCCATCATGGAGGCGAAGCATAACGCCGAGCGCATGGGGTTTGAGCACCACATTGTGGATTTCCGCGAGTCTTTCCGGCGGTGCGTCATTCAGGATTTCATCGACGAGTACATGTCCGGCAGGACACCTAACCCTTGCATTCTTTGCAATAGTACCATCAAGTGGGGCGAGATGCTCCACCTGGCGGACGAGATGGGTTGCGACTATATCGCTACAGGCCATTACGCCCGTATCGCCGAGCGCGACGGCCACACGTATCTCCGTACCGCTGCCGACACCCATAAAGACCAGACCTATTTTCTCTGGCGCCTGACGGAAGGGCAACTGAAACGGACGATCTTCCCCTTAGGCGACTATACCAAAGACCAGGTGCGCGAGATTGCCCGTCAGCACGGCTACGAGAAACTCGCTACCAAACGCGAGAGTCAGGAGATTTGCTTCATCCCGGATGACGACTATCGCGCCTTCCTGCGCGCGAACGTGCCTGACTATGAGGAACGCGTGCGCCCGGGCGAGTACGTGGACGCGCAAGGCAAGGTCTTGGGCACCCATCAGGGCTTCGTTAACTATACCATCGGTCAGCGCAAAGGTCTCGGTATAGCCCTCGGTCATCCCG
>ONIM01000033.1 GCA_900317885.1 uncultured Bacteroidales bacterium
TCATTGCGGCCGAAGCCATCCGGCGACGCGATCAGATCGACGTTATGCGGGTAGCCGTCGATGATATAATGGTAGTACACGCGAATGCCCTTGCGCTCCAGACGCTGGCGGTAAGCATCCGCCGAACGCTGACCGGAGTAATGGGTAATCACCACCGAAGAGACCACAAATCCGCGATTCATAAACTCTTCGCGAAGACGCAGCACGTCCTCGTCATACGTGATACCGAGGTCCTGACGCACCTTATTCCGCTCGATGTCCTCTGCAGAAAGAACGATGAGGATTTCCAACGAATCGCGCAGCTGGGTCAGCATACGCAACTTAGTATCCGGCAAGAAACCCGGCAAAACACGGCTGGCGTGCATGTCGTCAAAGAGTTTACCACCTAATTCCAGATACAGTTTATTACCAAACTGAGCTATCCGTTCGCGGATATGTTCCGACTGAATACGGATATATTTGTCATTATCGAAAGCTGTTTGCATAATCGGGTGCAAAATTACAATAATTTTTGCACATGTGCAAATTTTTTTGTATTTTTGCAGTCGATTTTTATAACGACAAGTATGTTTTCACCTTTTGCCCTTCCTCCGGAGCCCTCTGCGCAAGCGGCTGCAGCGCTTATAATTAATAAGGTACACGCGTACATGCGCGCGAACCCGGATAGCGAATTGCATCGTTTAGGGAAAATGTTCGGTGTGTTAGTCATAGAGCAAGACGGCGCATGGCAGAGCGCTGATGGCACGTGGCAGACGGCGGAGGGTGTGTCCTTTATAGCGGCCTTTTCCGCACAGTTAGATGGTCAATACCTCCATGAGGGTTTTGTGCCGCCAGTATATGAGATGAAGACACCACCAATCGGCACGAGCAAAGAGGAGTCGCGGCGGTTGCAACAACTGCTTTTCGCCGAGTACAACGTGCTGAACGGCAATGGCGAGCAGCGGAACCTGCTGGAGATCTTCCAAAACGAGCAGCCCATCTTCTCCCCGGAGGAGTGGTTTGGAAAGGGACAAGGGGACCAAGGACCAAGGGACAAAGACCCTCTACCTCCATCGGGTGCAGGAGAGTGTTGTGCGCCAAAGTTGCTGCAGTATGCCTTCCTGCATGGGCTGAAACCGGTAGCCTTAGCGGAGTTCTGGATAGGTGCCACGCCGAAGAATGAGTTACGGCGCGAGGGGCAGTTCTACGCTCCTTGTTCCGGTCGATGCGTGCCTATCTTGCGATTTATGATGCAAGGTTTAGACTTGGAGAGAACGGTCGAAGAGAACGATGCTGAAGCATTGTGCCGACAGGTGGAGATTATCTATGAGGACGAGTCTCTGGTGGTTGTTAATAAGCCCGCGGGGCTCTTGTCGGTTCCGGGCAAGACGGAAGAGTTCTCCCTGTCCGCCTATCTGAAAGCGCTGAATAGCTACCGCTATCTCATGCCGGCGCACCGCTTGGACCAAGACACCAGCGGCCTCATCGTCCTTGCCAAAACGGAAGAGGTATATAAGACGCTGCAAGCCTATTTCCAGCGGCGTGACATTCTCAAACGCTACGAGACGCTGATTAAGGGGCAATGGGCAGAAGGAGCACTACTCACCGAGGAAGGCGAAATCCGTTTGCCGTTACTGCCGAACCCCTATGATCGTCCGCGCCAGATGGTATCGTTGGATCATGGCAAGCCGGCGATCACGCGTTATAAGATACGCGAGCGGCGAGCGGACGGCAGCTTCTTTGTGGATTTCTACCCGCAAACAGGACGTACGCACCAGCTGCGCGTTCATGCAGCCCATCCGGATGGTTTAAACGCTCCGATTATCGGTGACCGGCTGTACGGTAACGGTAGCGAGGAGAGTAACCGACTTATGCTTCACGCAGCGGAGATCCGTTTCGTACACCCCGTGACTAAAAAAGAGATGCATTTCTGCATCCCTTCCCGATTCTGAGTTACGACTCGCTGTTGTTATTCGAGTCTTTATTCTGCGATTCTTCGTCGTCTTCTTCGTGGTGGTAGTAGTAATACGACCGTACTGCTTTGTCGTCTCCGACGAGTTTGCCGTAAATCTTGCCATAGACCTTCCCATAACGACCTGATTTGCCATTCGTACTGCCATAACCGCCGTACCCATAGCCTCCATAACCGCCGTAACCGAAGTGTCCGTAGCCGTAGCCGCCGTAACCGCCGTAGCCGTAACCGTATCCGGATCCGTACGAGTGCCTGCCCTCCGTCGGTATATCTGAGAGAACGAGCTGGATCTTCTCCGGCGCATCCACCACTTCAGCCATTTGTTCCAAGGTCTGCTTGCAGAAGGACTTATTGGTCTGCATACAACGGATGACGAAGAGGCAGAGGTCACTCTGCTCAATCACCGCGTATGCATCAGGTACCAGACCGATAGGCGAAGTATCAATAATGATAAAATCATACACCTCGCGGGCTTTAGCGATGGTCTCACGCAGCTTGTCGGAGTGTACCAACTCACCCGGGTTAGGCGGGATTGTTCCGGCACGGACGAAATCAAAACCGAAAGGCGTGTCGTGAACGAATATATCCTCTACCTCGCAATCGCCAATCAGATAGTTGGACGCACCGTTACCGTTCTCCAGACCAAGTTTGGTGTGGATATTCGGTTTACGAAGGTCCAGATCGACCAGAAGTGTCTTCTTACCGGTCATGGCATACAGCGCCGCGAGGTTGGTAGAAAGGAAGGTCTTACCATCGCCGGATTCCGTAGAGGTGACGCAGATGACCATTTTCTCCTTGCGCTTCAATACAAACTCCATACGCGTACGTATGGCGCGCAGCATCTCCGCATAACTCGATCGGGGCGATGCGCGTACCAGCGTCGGGTTCTGACTCTTGGCGTGACGTAACGTACCGATGAGGCGGAACATTTTCAGCTTGACAACATCTTTCGGCGAACGAATCTTGTTGTTGAGCAACTCGCTGAGAATGATCAGCACCAGCGGAATCAGGAATCCGATAATCAGATACGTACTCGTGGTCTTGGATTTGGCCTTCGCATTCATGATGGCTGTCGTACGCGCCTTATCCATGATAGAGTTATCAGGCGTGTTGGACGCCTTCTGAATCTCGGCCTCTGCACGTTTCTGCAAGAAGAAGGTGTAGTAGTTATCGTCGATGCGGTAGTTACGCTCGATGGCTACCATCTGCAACTCTTTCTGTGGTAGTTGTTTGATGGATTTCTCCACCTCCGCGTAGCGGTTCTTGAGGTCGGATTTCTCGATCTCCAGAGATGCCCGCATGGAGGTGACTACCTCTTCGATTGCTTGCTTGACATTCTCTATATCCTTGGTGTAGATAGCGTAGTACACGTTCTTCTCCGTTAACTCGCCACGTTGGATACGCAGGTCGTTGAGTTGCTGTACCAGACTCATCAACATCGGTTCGTTCACGCCCATCGTCGTCGGCGCAATCACCGCGCCGTTCTCGATATTCTGGTGGATATACGAGATGAGGTAGTCGAAATAGGTCTCGCGTAGCCGCAGTTCCATCGATTTCTGCTCGTACTCGGCTATACGTCCCATGAGCTGGCCGGCATACGAGTTCACATCGACGAACTTGTTCTCCTGGCGGAAGTTCGTCATCGCGCCTTCGCTGACCTGCAAGGATGACTGCAGGTTATCCAACTGCTCGTTGATGAAGCGGATGGAGTTCTCTGCCACCTCGTTCTTCTGCTCGAGGTTCTGCAGGAGGTAGATCTTCGCCAACTCGTCGATGAACTCGCAGTCCCTTTGCGGCGTCTCGCTCACTAAGGAGAGCGCCAGAACGGTTGATCCCTCCGTCACAAAAGAGAGTTGCAACCTGCTCATGAACTCGTCCACCAACGATTCATGCGTGCGGAAGCGGAAGTAGATCTTTCCGCTATTGACCATCAGCTCGGTCGGCCAGATAGTGATCTCAAAGAGTTTGCACTTTACCGGCTGACCATAATGCACATCTAACTCCAGAGGCAGGTCTTCCTCCGTGGAAGAGATATGCATCGTACCATCGGGGCGGAAATTGAGTTGGAACAGAGGTCCGTAAGCCCGCGGCTCTATATGGATAGGATCTACCACTACCGGCGTCTGACGGTATAGTTGGCGGGTCTTGAAACGGCCTTGCGTGATATACTCCACATTGAGAAACGGCAACGAATCCACCACCCTGCTCATCAGGTCGTACGAACCGAGCATGATCATCTGGTTGTTCACGTTCTTGTAGCCTGCGTCTACGCCGAAGCCGTTCATCAGCGCCGATGCCGAACCGCCGTACGTGCTGCTCTCCTTAATGACGATCGTGCCCTGGGAGTAATACGTAGGGATCCATCTCCGGTTCTTGAGCATCGCCAGACCCAACGCGATAGCGATCGCGATCACAAACAGATACCAGTAATGCAGGAACGTAAACAACCACTCAAGCGGGTTAAAACTCATCGAACTATCCTCATCATCGTCGCCTTTCTGTTGAAGCGGATCCTGCTGATAGTACTGCTGATTACCTCCTGGCTGGTAGTAATAAGCCTGGTTGCCTCCGGGTTGGTAGTAGTTATTGTTACCACCCGGTGTGTAATATTGATTATTGTTACTCATAGTCGTTATTTATACATAAAGGCCACATAGTTCAAGACGGTCGTCAAGAGCGCCACGCTGCTCGTGATCAGTCCGATAAAGGCGGAGTAGTTCGGCACTTTATAGAAGCTGTCCTTCGTCCTCGCCACGTAGATGACGTCGTTGGGATAAACGTAGTAGTATTTCGAATCGATGATACTATTCGTTCGCATGTCGAACTCCAGGATCTCCGGTTCCTGCCCTCCGTCGCGCGGACGGATGATACGGATATGCCGTCTGTCACCGCTGTTCATCACGTCACCAGTCATGGCGAGCGCCTGGAAGATATTCATCTTCTCCTTGTAGATATAGAACTGTCCGGCATGCGCGTCACCGATGACGGAGAAATACTTGTTGTACATCGCTACCTTGACGTCCGCATCGGGGATGATCTCCTTAAACGCAGCCTTCAACGTATCCTGGGCTTGTGCCTCCGTCAGACCCGCCACCTTGATTGGTTTGAGGAACGGCATATCTACCGTTCCGTCCTGGTGAATACGGTAGGAGTTAGCGTACTGCGTACTGGCGGTCATCGTATTGGCGCCGAGCATCTTACTCATCGTCTCGTCCATCGTGATCAGACGGTAGATGATCTCGTCGTTCACGCGGAGTTTATACGGCTGGTACGGTACGGAGTCATATACCGGCAGTTTGTTGCATTTGGTCGGTTCCTGCAGATAACCGATCACGCGGTGGCTGTAGCATCCCGAGAGGGTCATTGCTACCAGTGCCAAAATCAAAACAGTTAACTTTTTCATTTGGCACCTCCTTCCGTTGATGATGAAGATTTCTTACCGTAGTACTTGTTGACGTGGTTGATACCGGTCTGGACAATCGAGTAGATGAATACGCCGAACGAAATGGTCGCTGCCGTCACGCCGATAACCGTCGTCACGTGGTTGATACCAAAACTGTATCCCGGTATCTGGCGGATATAGATGATATCATTCGGCTCGATGTAGTAGTACTCGGAGTTCACGAGGTCTTTCGAACGGGCATCAAAAGTCTTAATGGTTGTCACGCCGTTCTTCTCGCGCACGAGTTTGATCTCCTTGCGGCTATTAAACTCTCCTAAATCTCCTGCCAGGGCGAGCGCCTCGAAGATCGTCATCTTCTCCTTGTTGATCATGTACCGTCCGCTTTGAGCACCGATGATGGAGAAGGAGCGGTTAACAATATTCACCTCTACCGAGATCGTCGAATACCCCGGAATCTCCTTGAGCAAGGTACCCAACTCTTGCTCGAGTTTATGCTTCACGTCACGGGTCGTCAACCCCTGTACGTAGATCTTGCCGATCGTCGGAAAGTCGATGTTTCCTTCCTCATCAACCAGGTATGTATATAAGTCATACGACCCGCCGAGTGCTCCGTTACCCATCTGCTGACGCATTTGCGATGAGTTCGCGCCGCCGGCGTTGTACATCTTTTGTACATTCTCGTTCGTCGAGTAAACATATACGTACAGCCTGTCGCCGATTCGCAACTCGTAATCCTCAAAACTCAAGGTATCCGCGTACGAAGGGATATAGCGATCCGGCTCCTGCATATAGTTCACTTTCCGCGACGTCACGCACGACGAAAGCAGAAAGCCCACTAAAGCCAGAAATAATAAGTTTTGGATTTTTCTCATTTTCTCATTTATACATTTTCTCAATTTCTCCTGCCCCTACAGGGGAAGGTCGGGAAGGGGCTTACCTTCTCTCATCCCATCCGAACGGATGTTTGGCAAGCGGTAGTTTTGCTAAGGGGTGGTAGTCACCAACGAGTCCGATAGGCTCGGCATGGCGGATCTCAGCCACCGTCTCGATACACGGCCGTGCTTCGGAGATACGGAATCCGTTGCCGGCGAGGATCTGCTTGTAACTCTCCGTATGCAGCTCCGTGAAGCCCTGCGAGAACTCGAACTCTTCCCCGTCAATCTTCAGCGTACGATAGGTCATTTTCTCGCCTTGTACCGCGTTCGCCGGCAAGCATTCCGCATTGATAGAAAGGAAATAACGCACGCGCGCTTTCTCCAGCTCCAGGTATCCTGCCACGCGGTCAAAACTCATTACATGCACGATATTCTTCTTCACCGGACCAAAAACCCACTGCAACATATCGTAGAAATGTACGCCGATGTTCGTCGCAATACCTCCGGACTTATGTACGTCGCCTTTCCAGGAACTATAATACCATTTGCCGCGGCTCGTGATATACGTCAGATCCACGTCATAAATCTTATCTTTCGGCCCTTTCTCCACTTTCTCCTTCAGCGCACGGATCTTCTCATGCAACCGTAACTGAAGAATCGTATAGGCCTTGTGCCCTGTCTCTTTCTCCAATTCTAAGAGGTTGTCGATATTATAGGGGTTGAGCACCAAGGGTTTCTCGCAGATCACATCGCATCCTAGTCTCAGACCGTAACGAATGAACGCATCGTGGGTATAGTTCGGGGTGCAGATAGATACCCAGTTCAGCGGGTTGTCCGTCCTCATCTGCTTCGAGCAGAAACGGTCGAACTGCTCATTCTCCGTGTAGAAAGAGCAATCCGGGAACGAACTATCCAGCCGTCCTACACTATCAAACTTATCGTAAGCCACCAGCAGGTTGTTGCCCGTTTCGGCGATCGCCTTAATGTGTCTCGGCGCAATATATCCGGCTGCGCCGATTAATGCAAAATTTAATGCCATTTTTTATCGTTTGTGCTATTAGTTCTTTATACCATTCTTTCGTGTTATTGGTCCATCGTTGGGGATGCGAGGTGATCATCACATGAGCCGGCAGTAAGCCTTGCTCTATCGCCTCGATCAACTGAAAAGTAGCATGCCAACTCAGCCCTTTCGCCGTCCATTCGTCCTGATAATGAGGGATCTTATCCCGTACCGAGACCTTGTATCCGTCCCAGCAACGACCCGTATCTGTCAGGTAGAATACATCGCTAAAATCCGTATCCAGATACGGCTCGCCGATGATACCGAGCGTCTTGTAGTCGTATTTCTGCCACAGATCCTTACTGTCCCATTTGCTTGTAGGCGCGCCGTGCATGCAGATCGTCTCCACGGCGTAGTACTGCCGGAAATAATCGAGCCACGTCTGAAAATGGCTCCAGGCCGCATCGATATCTCCGCCGCACAAGCTCATGTCCTCGTAGTGGTAACCGATCTCGTGTCCCAAAGCCGCTATCGCGCGGATGATCTCCGGCAAAGACAACTTACTTCCTTTATAACATCCGCTTTCTCCGGTCCGGAAATAATAACTTGCTTTTGCTCCGAGCGAGTGCTCTATCTGCGCTGTCTGCAAACTGTTCTCCGGCTTTGCATCCACGTCGTGCCTGAGGATGACGAACTTGTCTTTCGACTTTCGACTTTCGACTTTCGACTTTCGACAGTAGTCTTTGTATGAGATTAACTCATACCCTTGCTTCTGCAAAGTCTCCAAGAGTTCACGATATATGTCCAGCGAGAAGTCTCTCATCTTTCTGCACGCATCGGGTTCTCTAAAAAGTCTTTGTAGGCGAGACGTATACCGTCTTCCAACTCAGTCTTGTATGTCCAGCCGAGTTGGGTTGCTTTGCTCACATCCAGCAGTTTGCGCGGCGTGCCGTCCGGACGGGTACTATCCCAAAGGATTTCTCCCTCATAACCAACTACTTTCGCTACGAGTTCCGTTAAAGCTTTGATGGTCAACTCCTTGCCTGTTCCGGCATTGACGGTCTCGTTGCCTGAGTAGTTATTCATGAGGAACACACACAGGTTCGCCAAATCATCTACATACAAGAACTCACGCAGCGGAGAACCTGTTCCCCAGCACGTCACACTCTTTGCGCCACTCACTTTCGCCTCATGGAAACGTCTGATCAATGCCGGCAAGACGTGGCTATGCTCCGGGTGATAATTGTCATTCGGGCCATAGAGGTTCGTCGGCATGACGGAGATATAATCCGTTCCGTACTGGCGATTCAGAAACTCGCAGTATTTGAGTCCGCTGATCTTCGCTAACGCATAAGCCTCATTCGTCTTCTCCAACTCGCCGGTGAGAAGACAAGACTCCGTCATCGGTTGTGGCGCCATGCGTGGATAGATACAGGACGAGCCGAGAAACTCCAATTTCTTCACCCCGTTCTTCCATGCTGCATGAATGACGTTCATCTCCAGAATCATGTTATCATACATGAAATCTGCCAACGCATTCTGGTTCGCCATAATACCGCCCACTTTAGCAGCAGCGAGGAACACATACTCCGGTTTCTCTTCCTCGAAGAACTTCTCCACGGCCTCTTGGCGACACAGATCCAACTCCTTGTGTGTCCGTGTCACAATATTCGTATATCCCTGCCTTTGCAGTTCCCGTACGATCGCAGATCCCACCATTCCGCGGTGGCCTGCTACATATATCTTTGAATTTTTCAACATCTTAATTGAATTTTTCTGAAATCACGGGATAATTATAAGTCTTACAAAAGTCTTACAAAAGTCTTACTAAAGTCTTACTTGTCAATTCCTTTTTCCAAGAACTCAGCGAGGTTGACTTTGCGTATCTCCGCGGCAGCATCATCGGCAGCCACTTTCTGCATATCGTGTTTCACCATGAGCTCCACGAGTTGCTCGAAGCTCGTACTCTGCGGGTTCCAGCCCAACTCTCTCTTTGCTTTACTCGGGTCGCCGAGGAGGTTCACCACATCTGTAGGTCTGTAGAAATCCGGACTAACGGCAACGACCACCTTGCCGGTTTTCACATCAATCCCTTTCTCGTTAATACCTTCGCCTTCCCAGCGCAGTTCGATACCTGCGTGGTGGAAAGCGAGGGTGGCAAACTCTCGTACGCTGTGCTGCACACCGGTCGCGATCACGAAATCCTCCGGTGTCTCATGCTGCAGGATGAGCCACATGCACTCCACGTAGTCCCTGGCGTAGCCCCAGTCGCGCAGCGAATCGAGGTTACCGAGATAGAGACAATCCTGCTTGCCCTGCGCAATACGTGCAGCCGCCAACGTGATCTTCCTCGTCACGAAGGTCTCTCCGCGGCGCTCACTCTCATGGTTAAAGAGAATTCCCGAGCAACAGAACATGTCGTACGCTTCGCGGTACTCCTTAATGATCCAGTATCCATAGAGTTTCGCTACCGCGTACGGGCTGTACGGGTGGAACGGCGTCGTCTCAGACTGCGGCACTTCTTCTACCTTGCCATATAACTCGGAAGTCGAAGCCTGATAGATCTTACAGGTCTTCTCCAGATGGTTGGTCCGCACCGCCTCCAGGATACGCAGTACGCCTACCGCATCTACATCGGCGGTAAACTCCGGCGCATCAAACGAGACCTGCACGTGGCTCTGAGCCGCAAGGTTGTAGATCTCATCCGGCTGTACTTTCCCCACTAACTTAACCAACGACATCGAGTCGCTCATGTCTGCGTAATGCAGATGAAAATGCGGCGTGCCCTCGAGATGAGCAATACGCTCGCGATAATCTACCGAACTGCGGCGGATGATGCCGTGAACCTCATACCCTTTCGCCAATAAGAACTCCGACAGATAACTTCCGTCCTGTCCCGTAACGCCGGTTATTAACGCTGTTTTAGTCATAGTATTTTTGCTGTTTCTTCTATTGTATTCTTGCCTCAATTAATGTTTAATTGATAAAAAAGCGTGCAAAGGTACAAAAAAATATTGATATACGCAAGCGCGTGCGCGTTTTTTTCTTTTTTTCTTGCATATCTCTTTTTTTTGTTGTACCTTTGCAGCAAATTTGAAATAGTATGGGCAAAAAGAAGAATTTACCAGTACTGGAAAACATCACCATCACCGGTGTAGCCGCGGAAGGTAAAGCATTGGCAAAGATAGACGGCATGGTTATATTTGTGCCGAATTGCGTACCGGGCGACGTAGTGGATCTGCAGGTGACGAAGAAGAAACACAGCTTCATGGAAGCCAAAGTGCTGCGTATCGTGAAGCTGTCGGAGGTGCGGTGTCAAGCGAAGTGCAAGCATTTCGGGGTCTGCGGCGGATGCAAATGGCAAATCCTGCCGTACGAGGAGCAACTCAAATACAAGCAGCAGCAGATCGTCGATAACCTGACGAGGATCGGCAAGGTAGAACTGCCGGAGATCAGTCCTATCTTGGGCTCCAGACATATCTACGAGTACCGCAACAAACTCGAGTTCACCTGCGCCGACCGCAAGTGGTACCCATGGGAGGTGATTGAGGCTGCCGGCGGGTTAGACAAGATCGACTCATCCTACGGTCTCGGGTTCCACATCCCGGGAGCGTTCGACAAGGTGCTGGACATCGAGGAATGCCATCTCATGCCGGATATCAACAACCGTATCCGTAACTCCGTACGCGCTTACGCCCGCGAGCACGGATTGACGTTCTATAACGAACATACGCACGAGGGACTGCTGAGGACGCTCATTCTCAGAAACAACCACAAAGGCGAGTTGATGCTCATTGTCTCCTTTGGAGAGAGAGTCGAGAGTCAAGAGTCAAGAGTCAAGAGTTTTTTAGAATATCTCCATACGGAGTTTCCGGAAATCATCTCGCTCCTCTACGTCGAGAACACGAAATACAACGACACCATCGGTGACCTTGAGGTAAAGACCTACTTCGGGCAGGATCATATCATGGAGGAGATGGAAGGCCTGCAATTCAAAGTAGGTCCCAAGTCCTTCTACCAGACCAATACGGAGCAGGCGTACGAGCTATACAAAGTGGCACGGGAGTTTGCATTTGAAGATGGTGGATTGATTAATGGTGACGCTTCGCTTAATGGTGAAAAACCTTTGGTTTATGACCTCTATACCGGCACCGGCACGATTGCCAATTTTGTGGCGAAAAAGGCTCGCCAAGTGATCGGCATCGAGTACGTCCCGGAAGCCATCGAGGACGCGAAAGTTAACTCGAAGATAAATAACATCGATAATACCCTCTTCTTCGCAGGAGACATGAAGGATATTCTGAATGATGCTTTTATAACGAAATACGGTCGTCCGGACATCATCATCACCGACCCGCCACGTGCAGGCATGCACGAGGATGTGATCGATGTGATCATGAAGGCGGAACCGAAACGGATCGTTTACGTCAGTTGCAACCCCGCTACACAGGCACGGGATCTGCAATTATTGGACCCAAAATACCGCGTAACAAAAGTGCAGCCGGTAGATATGTTCCCACATACCCAACACGTGGAGAACGTCGTGCAGCTGGTGCTGCGCTCCTAACCCACTACCCCCTTATGATTAACTTATTAATCCTCTTACATATCTATTTTGTTTCGTTTACGGATAAACCGGAGAAAAGTGCTCCGGCGCTTTCTCCGCGAGCGATAGCACAACGTACACAATGGAACATTGTGACGGACGAGAAAGATTATCCCGTTTGTACGCTTTATAAAGACAGTCTGAGGAAGATGGGCGTACGGATTCATCATGAGAGCCGGTGGTTTAACGGCGTGACTTGCGAGATGAAGGAAGAGACCGCTCAGAGGGTACTACAACTGTCTTTCGTCGATGGTGTAGAGATGACGCGGGACAGCACGAATATGTCCAGCCAGAAAGCTCCCGCAAGGCAGTACACCACCTCCCCTCTCTATACCGACAAACAGCAGGCGGTCTATAACCTCCATCCGCTTCACCAGGCAGGATTTCAGGGTCAAGGCATCCTGATGGCGGTTTGCGACGGAGGATTCTATAACGCCGACACGCTCTCGTGTTTCCGGGACAGCCTGGCGTTAGGACATTTCGACTTCACGGATGACAAAGACGATTTCTTTGGTCCTACCGGCAACCACGGCACCTGCTGTCTGAGTGCTATCTCCGGCATCGCAGAGGGCTACCACGGCGCCGCAACGCAAGCCCAATACTACCTCATGCGATCGGAGGAATACGCTACCGAAAGCCCCAAAGAGATGGATAACCTCGTAGCTGCCTTAGAGAAGGCGGATTCGTTGGGCGTGAATATCTTCTCCGTCTCGTTGGGTTACAGCAGTTTTGACAACCCGGATTGGACCTTACCAAAAAGCGCCTTGGACGGCCGTACGACCCGCGTGAGCATGGCTGCCACCATCGCGGCAAGGAAAGGGATGTTAGTATGCGTTGCTATCGGTAATGAAGGAGACAAACCCTGGGAGACCCTTTCCGTTCCGGCAGACGCAGATAGTGTGCTGACGGTAGGCGCCGTAGATACGCTGCGTACGATAGGTGTTTTCTCCAGCCATGGTCCTTCTGCAGACGGAAGGGTCAAACCGGATGTCTGCGCCGTGGGCGTACGGACGACATTAATCAACTCCCTGGGGCAGATTGTACAAAGTAACGGAACGAGTTTTGCAACACCTTTGGTGGCAGGTCTTGCCGCTTGTCTTTGGTCAGCACTGCCTACCGAGAATGCCATGCAGATTCGCGAGCGCATCATCCGTTCTGCCGACCGTTATACGACGCCTGACGCACAACTATACGGATACGGCATTCCCGATGCCTGGGTCGCTTATACGATGAACCCTGCGGCGGTAGATTATAGTTTTACAGAGATAGAAGCCCCTCGGAAGATCCTGCGCGGCGGACAGATCCTGATCCTGCACCACGGACAAGTGTATAACGTAGCAGGTCAGCGCGTAGAATAACGCACAACGCAGAATAACGGGCATAAAAAAGGCAGGCTGACTACATCGCACCGCTACAACCTCCTACCCTTGCTCCGATCAAGGCCTGGGGGAGTTCAGAGGGAGCTGGTCGTATAGCACCTGCCTATGTCTGAATTTCAAAACCGGCTGCAAAGGTACAACAAAAAATCGACATACGCAAATAAATTTGCAAAATTTACGGATTTTTAGGTAAAAATAATGCTGGAAGACTTCATTATAGGACGCATCCGGGATGAATTGCCGTTTGAGCCGAACGCAGAGAAGGAGGGTCTGCTCAAGGCCTTAGGCTCCTTTATTATCTCGCGCGACGCGCGCAAGGCCTTCGTCTTACGCGGCTACGCAGGTACAGGCAAGACGAGCGTCATGAGTGCGTTGGTGCGGGCGCTGGAGGGACTCAAGCAACCCTGTATCCTACTCGCTCCTACCGGCCGTGCCGCCAAAGTACTGAGCCGTTATTCCGGCAAACAAGCTTACACCATCCATAAGAAGATCTACCGTCAGAACCAATTAGGCGTCGAGGCGTTCTCGCTGAGCGATAACCTGCATACGCGGACGCTCTTCATCGTCGATGAGGCGTCGATGCTCTCCGGTCAGCGCGACAACGGAGTCTTCGGCAGCGGGTGCCTGCTGGACGACCTCATCCGATACGTGTATAACGACAAGGGATGCAGCCTGCTCCTGGTCGGCGATAACGCACAGCTGCCGCCGGTAGGAAGCACGCAGAGCCCGGCGCTCGATCCCGACTATATGGCGAGTAGTTATCAGTTGTCCGTATTCAGTTATCAGTTAAAAGACGTAGCCAGACAGGCCTTGGACAGCGGCATCCTCAGCGAAGCGACGAGAATCAGGGACGGTGCTATAACCATTCAGCCGAACGGGAAAGACGTCATCCGGGTGCCCGGCGAGGAAGCAATCGAGACCATCGAAGCAAGTTGGCGGAACGTAGGCGCCGAAGAGACGCTCATCATCGCCCGCAGCAACAAGATGACCAACCTCTATAACCAAGGCGTGCGAGCACGCGTGTTATGGAAAGAGGAGGACTTGTCCAACGGCGATAGGTTGATGGTGACGAAAAACAATTATTTCTGGACCAAAGGATACGAGAACTTGGAGTTTCTCGCCAACGGCGATATGTTTGCCGTCGAGCGGCTCTACAACCGCCATGAGCTCTACGGATTTGAGTTTGCCCGCGCATCGCTGAGGTCGGTGGATTACGACTGGGAGATAGATGCGATGATCTGGCTCGACACCCTGACGACCGACAGTCCAGAAGCCAACTACGATCTCCAGAAAGAACTCTTCAGCCGCATCGCGGAGGACTACCCGGAGATCCGCAACAAGAAAGAACTCGTCAAAAAGATCTACGAATCCGAGTATTACAACGCCTTGCAGGTACGGTTTGCCTACTGCGTGACCTGCCATAAAGCGCAGGGCGGGCAGTGGAAGCATGTATATATCGACACCAGCGGAATCGGCGAAGATGAAGCGCGTATGAGCGACCCTTCCGAACGGCGGGAATACACGCGATGGCTATACACCGCCGTCACAAGAGCTACCGAAAAAATCTATATCTTGCGATAAAAATGCAAAGAAAATGCCTTTTTACTTGCGTATATAGATTTTTTTTTGTAATTTTGCACGCAAAATTGGCTATAACAAACAAAATCTATATAAAATTATGAAATTTAAACCTCTTCATGCATTTATTGCTATCATGGCCGGATGCGTGTTAGCCGGTTGTCATGCAGACGTTGATCTGGCTAACATCGACAAGAAAGCCGAAGTAGAGATGGGTGTAGCCCTACCGATCGGTAGCATCCATGCCAAGATCGGAGATTTCTTAGGCAACGGCAAGGTGAAGAACGTCTTCATCGACAACAAGGGTACGATCTTCTGGCAGGACACATTCCACGTATCGAGGAACTACCACCAGTTGGATCTGGCGGCTTACATCCCAAGTGCCCATCTGAACCTGAACGTGTACGACAAGCTGCCGGCAGCAGTGATGATCGGTACGAACAAGCAGGTAACCGGTACCGGTGATCCCGTGACGCTGGATTTCCCGCTGACGGTGAAGCTGAATGGTATCAACCACCCGGATTCGATCGGTAAAGAGCGTCTGGACAGTGCGTTGATCGAGATTGCGAGCTTTGCTTCCACGATCAAACGAGAGAACGGTCTGCCCTTGCAGTGGGACTGGATCAATCGCGTCACCTTGGATCTGGGCGATCGCGTTCATCGTCCTTCGGGTAACACCATGGTCGTCTATGACAAGAACGACCCCAATGCTACCGATTACGGCCAACGCGTAGAGACGAATGTCAACGACTTCAGTATCGTGCTCATGAAGAACCTTCATCCGGGCAGCCTGCCGGAGTATGTAACCAACGTAGTGGACTCGGTTCAGTTCATGGTGCATTTTACCTTCACCATCCCTGCCGGCATAACGGTTAGTGTACCGGAGGGTTCCGGCTTTGACTACCAGCTCGACGTACAATTCCTCACTACGCTGCTTTCGGTGCGAGCGAAGCGCGAACCAAGACCATCGACTTCCAGCCGGATCAGTGGCTGCCGCTGACCAGCGAGATCGGCGACTCCACTACTAATATGAACGTAGAGTTCAATAATACGCCTGACGGCGGACGCATCGATCGCTTGTTTGTGGGTGTACCAAAACAACTCGGCTACCGGTTTAACGTCAAGTTCAACCAGCAGACTACTCCGCAGATTCGTATCACGCCGAACACGGCTATCAAGGTGAATGCGATAGCTACCCTTCCGTTGATCTTCAACGAGGGCTTGCACCTGGATTATACCGATACCATCAAGGATGTTAAGCTCAGCAAGTACAGCATCGACTCGCTGCTGGCGGAAGTGAATTTCGTGGACACGATGAAGGCGACCGACGTCGTTCTCTTCCTCACGGCATACAACTCGATTCCGTTTGATGTCAAGGCGGCGATGCGTTGCTACGACGAGGCAGGTAACATGCTGATGGATCCGGAGAACCCGGCTGAGCCGCTGCTCCTCTTCCCGCAAGACACCATCACCCTCGTAGCTCCGCAGTACACCTACACCGGAGGTCACTGGGTACCGAAGGCGGATGGCAAGACCACGATCACCGCTAAGATGTCCAAGAAGAAAATGGACATGCTGCCTCAGATCAAGTCGATCATCTACGCGGCGTATATCGATGATGACTCCTTGGCGGATGAGTACAAGACCAACGATCAATTCAAAGTGAAACTCACCGACGACGAAGGTCTCACGCTGAAGATCGGCTTGACGGCGCATGCGGAAGCAATCATGGACCTGGATAATATCGGTAAGAAATAAGGAGGGCTGAGCTATGAAAACGAAACAATTTATTCTCGCAGCCCTCGTGGCTCTCTTCTCACTTAGCGCAAGTGCGCAACAAGTGACGACGCTCTATTTCTTGGAGAACACCCCGATGCGTCATACCATCAACCCGGCTTTCCAACCCGTGAGCCAGGGTTATATCAACTTCTCTCCGTTAGGATGGATGAGTATGGAGCTGGGCAACAACTCGCTGACGATGAGCGATGTGCTCTTTGTCGATCCGCTAACCGGCAATACCATCACCCCGCTCCACCCCAATGCCGATAAGCAGAAGTTCCTGAAGCAACTTCGCAGCATGACCTACGCCAACGGTAACCTCACTATCGGTCTCATTAACATGGGATTCCGCATCAAAGAGAACGGCTACCTGACGATCGGTATCAACGAGCGTATTGAGATCGGAGAAACGACGCCTAAGTCCTTCTTTGACTTCACCTTAGGCGGCGGTATGAAAGATCTGACGGGCACCAATGTGCTGGCGCTCTCGGGCTTAGGCATCGGAGCGAACGCTTATACGGAGATCAGCGGTGGTTACAGCCATAAGCTCAACGACCAGTGGACCATCGGTGGTAAACTCAAAGTCC
This sequence comes from uncultured Bacteroidales bacterium, assembly GCA_900317885.1. GTDB lineage: Bacteria > Bacteroidota > Bacteroidia > Bacteroidales > Paludibacteraceae > Colicola. The sequence goes on from ONIM01000033.1 coordinate 17,159, forward strand.
TTTTGGGTCAGGCGTATGTTGGTCTGAATAGCAAGCAGCTGAATATGTACGCCAATACCGAAGTATGGAAATTCGGCGGTACCATGCGTCTGGATGTAGCCGGACCCGTGAACACCGAGTATCTGAGCGAGTACGTGGACGGTAAGACCGGAAAAGAGATCTACGACGCTATCTCCGGAGAAGGCGGTAAAGAGAAGATCGACTTTAACAAACTCGTAGACACCAAGAATCTGGCGAAGATGGCTGTTCCGTCGGGCTACGGTGCTGCCTTGGACTTCGGTTTTACCTGGAAGCCTATTGAGCAACTTCAGGTCAGCGCTGCCTTGACCGATCTCGGTTTCATCTATTGGAGCAAGAGCAGCCGCTTTGAGTGTGACGTAGATAGCGCCGTTGCGCAGTTCCGCGGAGCCGGAGAGATCGAGTACAGCCATTATCAGGACGAGAACGGTAATTTCTCCACCCAGATGCTGATGGATACCGTAGTCGATAATCTGAAAAACATGCTCAACGGTATGACGATGAGCAAGCGCGGTAATGCGGGTTTTGCACGCATGACTTCTGCGCGCTTGAACGTAGGTCTGGACGCTAATTTCTGGGACAACCGCGTAGGCATAGGTATCGTTTCGGCAACGAGGCTGTATAACTCACGGCTGTACGAAGAGATCACTTTCGGTGTCGCTTTCAGACCGGTGAACTGGTTCAATATAGCGGCTTCCTACTCCCTCATGAATAACGGTAAGTACAGTAATATCGGTGCCGGTATCGGGTTCATGCCCTACGATGGTATCAACCTCACGCTCGCGATGGATTATATCCCGACGAGCTACGCAGGCATGCCGCGTGAAGGCAAATCGCCGCTGTACGTACTGCCCTATAAAGCAAAGACGGTTAACCTGGCTCTCGGCTTCTCCATCTGCTGGGGTTCCAACCGCCGTGATAAAGACAAAGACGGCGTATGGGATAAGATCGATATGTGTCCCGAGACCCCGCGTGGCGTACAGGTGGACAGCGTAGGTTGTCCGTTGGATGAGGACCACGACGGTGTACCGGATTATCTGGATCACTGCTTAGGTACGCCGGCTGCCGCTATCGGATTTGTGGATTCGGTAGGTTGCGCCCTGGATACCGACGGCGATGGTGTAGAGGACTATAAAGACATGTGTCCGAATACGCCGGAGGCTGCGCGCGGAAAAGTGGACAGCGTCGGATGCCCCTTGGATACCGACGGAGACGGTGTACCCGACTACCTCGACGAGTGCCCGGATACGCCGAAAGAGGCTTACGGCATGATCGACGCCAAGGGCTGCCCGATGGATAGCGATGGTGACGGTGTACCCGACTACCTCGACGAGTGTCCCGGCACGCCGGAAGCAGCACACGCTACCGTAGATGAGAAGGGTTGCCCGAAAGATAGCGACGGAGACGGCGTGGCAGACTACCTCGACGAGTGTCCGAACACCCCCGAGGCGGCGCGCGGACACGTGGATAATAAGGGTTGCGAGTTAGATAGCGATGGTGACGAAGTGCCGGATTATAAGGACGAGTGTCCTACGGTAGCCGGCTCCAAAGCGAACAAGGGCTGCCCGGAGATCAAACGTGAGGTACGTCAGCTCCTGCAGAAAGCAATGCAAGGTATCGAGTTCGAGACCGGCAAATCGACCATCAAGAAGAAGTCCTTCCCGCTGCTCGACCAGATTGCCAACATCTTCATCGAGAACGCCAACTACGTGATTGAGGTACAGGGTCATACCGATAATGTCGGCAAACCGGACATGAACCTCCGTCTCTCGCAGCAACGTGCGGACGCGGTGAAGAACTACCTCGCTAAGAAAGGCGTAGAAGCAAGCCGCATGACGGCCGTCGGGTACGGTCAGGAAGTACCTATCGCGGACAATAAGACCAAAGCCGGCCGCCAGAAGAACCGCCGCGTAGAGTTTAAGATCAGCTTCGAGGAGGTACATATCGAGACCATCCTCGACCATGCAGACGCACCCGCTGAGACTCCCGCGGACAGCACACAAGTTAATCAATAATAACATTTAAATACATTACATTATGGGACGCGCTTTTGAATACAGAAAAGCAACTAAACTAAAACGCTGGGGACACATGTCCCGCACATTTACCAAGTTAGGAAAAGAAATCACTATTGCTGCCCGTGAGGGTGGACCGGACCCGGATTCGAACCCTCGTCTGCGTGCGTTGATCCAACAATGCAAGCGCGAGAACATGCCGAAGGATAATATCGACCGCGCTATCAAGAAAGCGACCGATAAGTCGTCCGAGGGCTATAAGGAGATCAACTACGAAGGTTACGGACCGCACGGCATCGCTATCTTCATCGAGACCGCGACCGACAACCACATGCGTACCGTAGCTAACATCCGCTCCTACTTCACCAAGTTCGGCGGTACCCTCGGTACACAGGGCTCCTTGCAGTTCCTCTTCGATCGCAAGGCATGCTTCACCGTCACGATGAAAGACGGTATTGATCTGGACGAACTCGAGCTCGAGCTGATTGACTTCGGCGTAGAGGAACTCGGCGTAGATGAGGAGGAGAACACCATCGTCATCTACTCGGACTTCAACGAGGCGATCAACATGCAGAAATACCTCGAGGAGCAGGGCTTTGAGATACAGTCCATCGAGTTCGTACGCATCCCCAACGACACCAAGGAGCTCACCGACGAGCAACGCGAGTCCGTTCAGAAACTCATCGACAAGATCGAGGAGGACGAGGATGTACAGAACGTATTCACCAACATGGCAGAATAAATACTGATTTCTGAATGCTGATTTCTGAATACTTTACATTATCTGCCCGCCAGGCTGAGCAGTTTGCTCAGCTTGACGCGCTCTATCGTGATTGGAACGGTAAGATCAACGTGATCTCCCGCAAGGACATCGATAACCTCTACGAGCACCACGTGCTCCACTCTCTGGCGATCGCGAAGCTCTTGCCGTTCCAGCCCGGTAGTACCATTCTCGACGTAGGTACCGGAGGTGGCTTCCCCGGTATCCCCTTAGCTATCCTTTTTCCCGAATGTCGCTTTACCTTGATTGACTCTATCGGAAAGAAGATCAAAGTAGCTACCGAGGTTGCTACTGCCCTCTCTCTGACCAATGTCGTCTGCAAGCAGGAACGCGCAGAGGAGGAGAAACAGAAGTTTGACTTCGTCGTCTCACGCGCCGTCATGCCCCTCCCCGATCTGGTCAAACTGGTAAGGAAGAATATCTCTTCCTCCTATCGTAACGCCGTGCCCAACGGCATCATCGTCCTCAAAGGAGGCGACCTCAAAGAAGAACTGCGACCCTTCAAGGACGCAGAAGTAACGCCTTGCTCCACGTGGTTCAAAGGCGAGTGGTTTGAGACCAAACAGGTGATATACCTGCCATTATAAATTTTTGCAACGAGATTATGACCAAGCATTATCTGAACTATCTGACGTCCGTGATGGCGCATCAATGGAACGATGCGGCGCTGACGGATTATAACGAGAATCATGAATATACCTTTGGCGAATTAGCCATCGAGATGCTGCGCCTGCGTGTGCTCTTTGAGCAGCTGGGTATCCAGCCGGGCGATAAGATCGCCCTTGCCGGACGAAACTGCGCAAACTGGGCAGTAGCCTACCTCGCTATCGCCGCGTACGAAGGCGTCTGCGTCAGTATTCTCCAGGACTTCACGGCGGAGGACATCAACCATCTTCTCGACCACTCGGATAGCTCGATGCTCTTTGTCGGACCTTATGTCTGGAAAGAGCTGCAGCACCAGACCATGCCGGCCAAACTGAAGGCGGCTATCTCCCTGCAGGACTGGTCACCGCTCTACCAAGCTCAAGGCGTCCAAGTGCCTGCCAAAGAAGCGATCGACAAACTCTTCAAAGCCAAATACCCGCAGGGTATCGAACCCGAAGATATCTCCTTCACCGCCGATCCCGACAAGCTCTCCCTCATCAACTATACCTCCGGCTCTACCGGCAGCCCCAAGGGCGTCATGCTCAACGGCCGTTCGCTCAGTAACAACGTCGAGGTCGGCATGAAGATGCTGCCCGTCGATCCGGGACAACGGCTCGTCTCCATGCTCCCCCTCGCGCACATGTTCGGCCAGATATGCGAGCTGCTCTACCCCCTTTGCTCGGGGACGCATATCTACTTCCTCACCAAGAGCCCTACCCCGTCTATCCTGCTCAAGGCGCTCAACGAAGTACAGCCGTACCTGGTAGTCACCGTGCCGCTGGTCATCGAGAAGATCTACAAGCAGAAACTTGACCCCACGCTCTCCAAATGGGTGATCCGCTCTTTCTGGCACGTGCCTATCATCGGCGACTTCCTCAAGAGCCGCGTCAAGAGCGGACTGATGAACGCGTTCGGAGGCAAGCTGCGCTACTTCATCTGCGGCGGAGCGGCGATGAACCCCGTCGTGGAGAAATGTCTGATGGATATCCATTTCCCGCTCTCTATCGGCTATGGCATGACCGAATGCGGTCCGCTCATCGGTGGTAACCCGCCGAAGTACTTCAAAGCCCGCACCGGCGGCGTGCCGGTGATGAATATGCAGGTCAAGATTGATAACCCCAACGACGCCGGTATAGGAGAGATACTCGTCAAGGGAGAGAACGTCATGCTCGGGTATTATAAGAATCCCGATGCTACCAATGCAGCCTTCACCGAAGACGGATGGCTCCGTACCGGCGACCTCGGACGGCTCGATAAGAAGCATAATATCTACATCAAAGGCCGCTGTAAGACCATGTTCCTCGGCGCGTCCGGACAGAATATCTACCCCGAGGAGATCGAGGACAAACTCAATAACCAGGAAGCCGTCGGCGAGTCGCTTATCGTCGAGCGTGAGGGCAAACTGGTCGCACTCGTCTTCCCCGATGAGACGCTTACAAAACGCATGTCCCTCGAGGAGATACAGCAGCTCATGAAGCAGAACCTCGAGAAGCTCAACCATCTCATCCCCTCCTACAGCAAGGTATCGAATATCGAGGTGCAGGACAAACCCTTTGAGAAGACCCCCAAACGCTCCATCAAGCGCTTCCTGTACAAATAACCCGTAACCCGTAACCCGTAACCCCTCACCCATGACCTGGGTCATTTTAGCCTTTGTTTCTGCCCTCTGCTTAGGGTTTTATGATATCAGCAAGAAGGTAGCGCTGCGCGATGGCTCGGTGGTCGATGTCTTGACCGCCAGTATCCTTATCTCCTCCTGCATCCTGCTGATCCCTCTGCTGCTCTCCCGTCTCGCGCCGTCTATGATGGCAGGAACGGCTTTTTACGTGCCTACGCTCGATCTCCGCGGTCATCTGCTGACTGTCCTCAAATCGGTCATCGTCCTCAGCTCCTGGCTCTGCGCCTATCTCGCGCTCAAGCACCTGCCTATCTCCGTCGTCAGCCCCTGGCAGGCGACACGACCCATGTGGACCCTCATCGGAGCGATGCTCATCTTCGGCGAACGACTCAACCCCTGGCAATGGACCGGCGTCCTCCTCGCCATCGGCAGTATCTTCCTCTTCTCCTTCTCATCCCTAACCCGTAACCCCTCACCCGTAACCCCTCACCCTCTAACCGCTAACCGCTACTACCTCGCCCTCGCCCTCGCGATCATCATCGGTGCCGGCTCCGGGCTATACGACAAGTATATCATGCGCCTCTACGACCATAACGCCGTGCAGGTCTATTATACGCTCTATCAGGCGGTGATGATGCTCGTCTTCTGCTATATCCACCATCGCCGTCACCCCTCACCCGTACCCCCTCACCCCTCACCCGTAACCCGTAACCCCTTACCCCTTATCCCCATATCCCTCATCTCTGTCTTCCTCGTCATCAGCGATAACGTCTATATGTTAGCCCTACAGGACCCGGACTCGATGATCGCCGTCGTCTCTACCATCCGACGCGGAGGGACGGTCATCGGCTTTGCCTACGGGCTCATCTTCCTAAAAGAAAAGGACCCTTATAAAAAGGTCCTTTGCATGCTCGGCATCCTCGCCGGTCTCATCTGTTTAGCCTTGGGATCCTAAATCCTAAATCCTAAATCCTAAATTTGAAACCCTAAATCCTAAAGTAAGTGCCAACTTACTGTGAGCCCCGCCATGACGATACTTACCATCGACATCAGCTTGATGAGGATATTCAGACTCGGGCCGCTCGTGTCTTTGAACGGGTCACCTACGGTGTCGCCTACGACCGTCGCCTTATGGCAATCGCTGCCCTTGCCGCCGAAATGACCTTCCTCCACGTATTTCTTTGCGTTATCCCATGCGCCGCCGGCGTTCGCCATGAAGACAGCTAATACGAATCCCGTTGCCAGACCGCCGATGAGCAGTCCTAACACGCCTGCTACGCCCAGTACCAGACCCGTGATGATCGGTACGATGATCGCGAGGATCGACGGCAGCAGCATCTCGTGTTGCGCGCCCTTGGTGGAGATAGCTACGCACCGTGCGTAGTCCGGATCGGCCTTGCCTTCGAGGATCCCCTGGATCGTCTGGAACTGCCGGCGTACCTCCTCTACCATCTTCTGCGCCGCACGGCCTACCGCGTTCATCGTCAGGCCGCAGAAGAGGAACGCCATCATCGAGCCGATGAAGATACCTACCAGCACGATCGGGTTCATCAGATTGACGTTATACGCGTCCATGAAATCTACCAACGTCGCTTTCGCCGCCTCTACCCCGTTCGGCAACGCTTCGCCCGTACGGATCAGCGCGATCTTGATCTCCTCTACATACGATGCCAGGAGAGCTAACGCCGTCAGCGCTGCCGAACCGATAGCAAAACCCTTGCCGGTCGCAGCCGTCGTGTTGCCCAGTGCATCCAGCGCGTCCGTACGCTGTCTTACCTCTGCCGGCAGACCGCTCATCTCCGCGTTTCCTCCGGCGTTATCTGCGATAGGTCCGTACGCGTCCGTAGCCAAGGTGATACCTAAGGTCGAGAGCATACCTACCGCCGCGATGCCGATACCGTACAGACCCATACTCAGGTTCGCCGCGCTGAACTCTACATGGAAGCCGTTCGCGCAGAGATACGCCAAGATGATCGCTACCCCTACCGTGATCACCGGCACCGCCGTCGAGAGCATACCTAAGCCCAGACCGCTGATGATCACCGTCGCCGGACCCGTCTGACTGCTCTCGCTCACTTTCTGCGTGGGCTTATAGCTCTGCGAGGTGTAGTACTCCGTGCTCTGACCGATGATCACGCCGGCGAGCAGTCCCACTACTACCGACAGAGAGACTTGCCACCAGAGGTTGGTATCGGTACCGAAGAGCCAGGCGAAGATACCGAACGTTGCTACGGCAATCAGTACCGCCGCCGTATTTGTTCCGATAGCCAATGCCCGCAGCAGTTCCTTCATGCCCGCGTCCTCTTTGGTCTTCACCAGATAGATACCGATGATACTCAGCAGCACGCCGCACGCCGCGATCAGCGACGGAGCCAACACCGCTTTCATCTGCATCCCTTCTACCGCTGCGCCGGCAAAAGCCGATGCACCAAGCGCCATCGTCGCAAGGATCGAACCTGCATAACTCTCATACAGGTCCGCACCCATACCCGCTACGTCACCTACGTTGTCGCCTACGTTATCCGCGATCGTCGCAGGGTTACGAGGGTCGTCCTCCGGGATGTTGTACTCGGTCTTTCCCACGAGGTCCGCACCTACGTCAGCAGCCTTCGTGTATATACCGCCGCCTACGCGGGCAAAGAGCGCCTGCGTCGAAGCACCCATGCCGAACGTCAGCATCGTCGTCGTGATGGTAATAAGGTCCGCGTCCGCGCCTACGAGCGCGAGCAGACCCGTCTTCTGAAGGATCAGGAACCAGCCGGAGATGTCCAATAACGCCAGTCCTACTACCGTCAGACCCATCACCGCGCCGCTACGGAATGCTACTTGCAGACCCGCGTTCAGCGTCTGACGAGCCGCGTTGGCCGTACGAGCAGACGCGTACGTCGCCGTCTTCATTCCGAAGAAACCTGCCAGACCCGAGAAGAAACCTCCCGTCAGGAAAGCAAACCAGACGATGCCGTTCTGCAGGTTGAAATACGCCATCACGGCAAAGACAACCGCCAATACGACGAACACGATCGTCACTACTTTGTACTGTTGTTTGAGATAAGCCATCGCTCCTTTACGAACGTGTGAAGCGATCTTCTTCATCAGCTCGGTGCCTTCCTCTTTTCCTAACATCCAACGGTAGAAATAATAGGCGAATCCGAGCGCTAAGATCGATGCCGCCAATACGACGTACATCAACGTAGTTACATCACTCATAGATTTGTGTTTTTATGTATTAGATTTTGTGTTTTTCTAATTGCGGCTGCAAAATTACAAAAAATTTAGCATATGTGCAAATAAATTTGCATAATTCGAAAAAAAATTGTATCTTTGCAGCGCATTTTGTGAGAAACACATTATTCAATAAAAATATATCTTAAAAATGGAAAAGAAAAAAAGAGTTTACACCTTCGGTAACGGTAAAGCTGAAGGTAATGCGCAAATGCGTGAGCTGCTTGGCGGCAAGGGCGCAAACTGCGCAGAGATGAACCTCGTCGGTGTGCCCGTTCCTCCGGGATTCACCATCACTACCGAGGTCTGCAACGAGTACTACCAGGTAGGTCAGGAGAAGATCGTAGAGGAGTTAACCGCAGAGGTAGAGGCAGCTGTCAAGCACGTAGAGGAGTTGATGAACTGCAAGTTCGGCGATCCGAAAAACCCGCTGCTCGTCTCCGTTCGTTCGGGTGCGCGCGCATCCATGCCGGGTATGATGGATACCATCCTCAACCTCGGTCTGAACGATACCGTAGCAGAAGGCATGGTAGCCAAGACCCAGAACCCGCACTTCGTATATGACTCCTACCGCCGTTTCGTACAGATGTACGGCGACGTCGTTCTGGGCATGAAGCCGGTAAACAAGACCGACATCGATCCCTTCGAGAAGATCATCGAGGAGGTGAAGGAGATCCGCGGCATCAAGCTGGACAAGGACCTGAACGTAGAGGAGCTCAAAGAGCTCGTGAAGCGATTCAAAGCCGCTATCAAAGCACAGACCGGCAAGGATTTCCCGGACGACCCGATCGAGCAGCTCTGGGGCGCTATCTGCGCTGTGTTCCGCAGCTGGATGAACGAGCGCGCGATCCTCTACCGTAAGATGGAAGGTATCCCTGACGAGTGGGGAACGGCCGTTTCCGTCATGGCGATGGTCTTCGGTAACATGGGCGAGACCTCCGCTACCGGCGTTTGCTTCAGCCGTGACGCTGCTACCGGAGAGAACCTCTTCAACGGTGAGTACCTGGTGAACGCACAAGGCGAGGACGTCGTAGCCGGTATCCGTACTCCGCAGCAGATCACCCTCGAGGGTAGCCGCCGTTGGGCAGCGCTCCAGGGTATCAGCGAGGAAGAGCGTGCCAGCAAATATCCGTCGATGGAGGAAGCCATGCCGAAGCTCTACGCCGAGCTCAATGAGATTCAGCAGAAGCTCGAGGACCACTACCGCGACATGCAGGATATGGAGTTCACCGTACAGGAGGGCAAACTGTGGTTCCTCCAGACCCGTAACGGTAAGCGTACCGGTACGGCAATGGTGAAGATCGCCATGGATATGGTTCGTGAGGGCAAGATCACCGAGAAAGAGGCGATCATGCGTTGCGAGCCACAGAAACTCGACGAGCTGCTCCACCCTGTCTTCGACAAGGACGCGCTGAAGAAAGCCAAAGTGATCACCCAAGGTCTGCCGGCTTCTCCGGGTGCTGCTTGCGGTCAGATCGTCTTCCACGCTGATGACGCACAGGAGTGGCACGAGAACGGTCATAAGGTAGTCATGGTTCGTATCGAGACCAGCCCTGAAGACCTCGCAGGTATGTCCGCAGCAGAAGGAATCCTCACCGCTCGCGGCGGTATGACCTCGCACGCAGCCGTTGTGGCTCGCGGTATGGGTAAGTGCTGCGTCTCCGGCGCAGGCGCTATCCTCGTGGACTACAAGGCTAAGACCATCAAGATCGAAGGCGTGACCTACAAAGAGGGCGATTACATCTCTCTCAACGGTTCAACCGGACAGGTTTACGCAGGTGAGATCCCGACCAAGGCTGCTGAGCTCAGCGGTGACTTCAAGGCACTCATGGATCTCTGCGACAAATATACGCATCTCCAGGTTCGTACCAACGCCGACACTCCGCACGACGCTCGCGTAGCTCGTCAGTTCGGCGCTAAGGGTATCGGTCTGACACGTACCGAGCACATGTTCTTCGACGACCAGAAGATTCTTGCGATGCGTGAGATGATCCTCGCCAAGGACAGCGAGGGTCGCGAGAAAGCACTGGCTAAACTGCTGCCGTACCAGAAAGCCGACTTCAAAGGTATCTTGGACGCTATGGACGGTCTGCCTGTGAACATCCGTCTGCTCGACCCGCCTTTGCACGAGTTCGTTCCGCATGATCTGAAGGGACAAGAGCAGATGGCGAAAGAGATGGGCGTTTCC
>ONIM01000063.1 GCA_900317885.1 uncultured Bacteroidales bacterium
ATCAAAGTGCGGCTCTTCCGCATCAGAGAAAGACTAAAGAAAAAGATTGAACATGGAAACAATAACTGATTACGAATTGGACACGCTGTTTCAGCAGTCCGCACAGCAGCACAAGGCGATGGAACAGATAAACCGTCAGGTCATGCGCACCGTGCGTCGCGACATGCGCCTCAAGGCCTTGCGCAAATGGGCAAAACTGCTCGGTCTCTGTTTCGGTATGCCGGTTGCGGTAGTGGTGTATATCTATGCGCTCTTTGTCTTTATGCCGGAGATGCAAGAGCAACTGCAAATCGTTTATATAGCCATTCCGATAGCCACCATTCTTGGTCTGGCAGCGCAACGGCTCCGTTATTTTTCGCCGGAAGTGTAACCTTTCCGCACTCCGCGTATCATATAAGCAGAGGAGCATACTAGTCAACTCGGAATATATAGCTGATAATTTTGTTGGTATCGTAGCCATTATTTGTATTTTTGGTCTGCCTATCATAGCTGTAGTAATGTCCTTTTGGTCCTCTATGCACAAAAAGACGAAGGACAAAGAAGTCCGCCAACTTATCATTGAGAACCACACGGACGCAGAGACCGCCAAACTGCTCATTGACGAACCGAAGAAGCAACCGCGCAAGATGGGACCTTTCAATCTGGACACGCTCCGTGCAGCCTGTGTGTTACTCGGCATCGGCTTGGGCGCATGTATCGACTGGCTGGCGGGCACAGCAACCATGAGTATCTATTTCTGGCTCATCATCGCCTGCGGTATCGGTATCGGTCTCCTCTGTTCCTTCCTCGTAGAGATGCACCTCTACAAAAAATACGGCAACAAGGAAAATAGTATCGAAACAAAAGAGTGATTCCTACTAATCACATCTGAAATCTTCTTCACGAAAGCGTCTCACCAGACGCTTTTTTTATAGGTTTGAGAATAAAAAACATTTTATACTTGCACAAGTCAAAAAAAAGTAGTAATTTTGCATGCAAAATTGTAACGCGCTATTTGAAAGAATGAAAAAGGAAAACAAAAAAGAGAGTCGAAACTCTCTTCTTGTGAACCAGCTGGGGCTCGAACCCAGGACCCCATCCTTAAAAGGGATGTGCTCTACCTGCTGAGCTACTGATTCTCCTTTTTCGCCGTGTTCTCGCTCTCCCCAAAAATTAGAAATTTTCGGGGACCCCAGAGGGTTTCTGAAAACCTAATTTTTGAAAGCGGGTGCAAAGGTACTACATTTTTTTGACATGACCAAATTTTTTTGAACTTTTTTAACAAAAAATAGCATTTTAGGGCATTTTTGCCCTCATTTATGGAAATAAAGCATTTTTGCCCTCATTTATGGAAATAAAACTGACATATAACCGAAGAAAGACCTGTTCTGTGCAGGTTGGAAACATTTTTCTGGGTTCCGACTACCCTGTCCGCATCCAGACGATGGCGAACACGGACACGAACGATATTGACGCCTCGGTCGATCAGGCGAGACGGTGTATAGAAGCCGGAGCGGAACTGTTGCGTTTCACTACGCAAGGTCTGCGTGAAGTGGAATCCCTCAAAGAGATCCACGCGCAGGTTCTGACAGCAGTACCGCTGGTGGCGGATGTGCATTTTCAAGCAGACGTGGCAGACGCCGCGGCACAAGTGGTAGAAGCCGTGCGCATCAACCCGGGTAACTACATCGACCCTGCCCGCAAATTCAAACATATCGACTACACCGAGGAGGAATACCGCGCGGAGTTGAAACGGCTGGAGGATCGTTTCGTGCAACTGTTGGACATCTGCCGCGAACATGAGACGGCAATTCGTCTGGGTGTCAACCATGGCTCCCTAAGCGACCGTATCATGAGCCGTTATGGCGACACGCCGGCAGGAATGGTGGAGTCCGTCATGGAGTTTCTCCGCGTAGCGGTAAGGCATGATTTTTACGAGATTGTCATCTCCATCAAAGCCTCCAACACCCGCGTCATGGTTGATACCGTGCGCTTGCTCGTCAAGACCATGAATAAAGAGCATATGGCCTTCCCGCTCCACCTCGGTGTGACTGAGGCCGGCGAAGGCGAAGATGGACGTATCAAATCCGCAGTGGGCATCGGTGCGCTGCTGGCGGATGGTATAGGCGACACGATACGTGTGAGCCTCAGCGAAGCGCCGGAGAACGAGATACCCGTAGCGCAGGACTTGGTGGCGTATTTCGCGGACGAAGAGTCCACTCGGTATGATGGTACGATTACTGCTGAAGTGCTGGATAATATCGGCGGCGAAGCAGAGGTGCGTTACAGCTCGGTCGAAGAGGACTGGAACCTGTTCTGCTTGCAAGCCGCAGCCGAGTGCGGGCGTCTGCTTTGGGAATTCAAGGCAACGATACTGACGCTGGTCAATCCGAATTTCTCGGAGACGAAACTCAATTTCCTGAGCAAGGATATCCTGCAAGCCGCGCGCGTGCGTATTTATAAGACGGAGTATATCTCCTGCCCGGGTTGCGGACGTACGCTCTTCGACCTCCAGAAAACCGTTGCGGAAGTGAAGAAAGCAACCGCGCAGTATGAAGGTCTCAAGATTGCCGTCATGGGCTGTATCGTCAACGGTCCCGGCGAGATGGCGGACGCCGATTACGGCTATGTGGGAGCAGGACGAGACCGCATCTCCCTCTATCGCGGCAAAGAGTGCGTCCTCAAGAACAGCCCGCAGGAAGAAGCCGTCGAGCAACTGTTGAAGTTGATTGAAGGCGCAGTACGCCTTGTAGAAGGCGAGAAGACGCATTCCGTTGCGGATCAGGAGGAGATTCAAAAACTCTTCCCGAACACGTACGGTATGCCGGTTATCACGATGGAACCGACCACAGGCGAGAACAAATGTGCGGAACCGTTTAACGTCGGCGTGATCCTCTCCGGCGGTCAGGCTCCCGGTGGTCACAACGTCATCAGCGGTCTGTACGACGGCCTCAAAGCTCTCAATCCGAATAACAAACTGTACGGTTTCCTCGGCGGTCCTTCGGGTCTGATCGACGGCAAATATCAGGAGTTGACGGGTGCTATCATCGACGAGTACCGCAACACCGGCGGATTCGATATTATCGGTTCGGGGCGTACCAAGTTAGAAGAGACATGGCAATTCGATAACGGTATCGAGATCTGCAAGCAGTTGGGAATCAAGGCTATCGTCATCATCGGTGGCGACGACTCGAACACCAACGCGTGTGTGCTGGCCGAGTACTATCTGCAGAAGAAATGCGGCATCCAGGTTATCGGTTGTCCGAAGACCATTGACGGTGATTTGAAGAACGAGATGATCGAGACTTCGTTCGGTTTCGACACCGCTTGTAAGGTATATAGCGAGTTGATCGGTAACATCCAGCGCGATGCTAACTCTGCGAAGAAATACTGGCACTTCATCCGTCTGATGGGCCGTTCTGCAAGCCATATCGCATTGGAGTGCGCGCTGCAGAGCCAACCGAACATCTGCCTGATTAGCGAGGAGGTAGAGGCAAAGAACATGACCCTCAATGACATCGTTGAGGATATCGTCAAAGTGATTGTAGCGCGCGCTAACGCAGGTCTGAACTTCGGAACCGTGCTCATCCCGGAAGGTTTGATTGAGTTCATCCCGGCTATGCGTATCCTGATTCAGGAGCTGAACGACATGCTCGCTAACAACGAGGAGTTCACCGGTCTGGACGGCGACGATGCGAAACGCGAGTACGTCAAATCCAAACTCACTCCGGCTTCCTGCGAACTCTTCCGTTCGCTGCCGAAGGGTATCGCAAAGCAGCTCACGCTCGACCGCGACCCGCACGGAAACGTCATGGTTTCGCAGATTGAGACCGAGAAACTGCTCATCGAGATGGTTCAGAAACGTCTGGCTGTCCTCAAGGCAAACGGCGAGTACAAAGGTAAGTTCTCCGCCCTCAACCACTTCTTCGGTTACGAAGGTCGTTGCGCTATCCCGTCGAACTTCGATGCCGACTACTGCTACTCTATCGGCGTGACGGCTACGCACCTCATCGCGGCCGGCAAGACCGGTTACATGTCGCTTGTGCGCAACCTCACCAAACCCGCTGCAGAGTGGATCGCAGGTGGTGTACCTATCACGATGATGATGAATATGGAGAAGCGTAACGGTAAGATGAAACCCGTTATCCAGAAAGCCCTCGTGGACCTCAACGGCAAGCCGTTCCAGTATCTGGAGGCACACCGTGCAGCTTGGGCAGATCCTATCACCAGCTATATCTACCCGGGTCCGATTCAGTATTACGGTCCGACCGAAGTATGCGATCAACCGACACACACTTTGCTGCTCGAGAGAGGCAAATAAATTCAAGTACCAAGTGACCAAGTACCAAGTACAAAGGAGAGCCTTGCTGTTGCTCCTGATAGCAATGAGTTTATCCCTATCCGCCCAAGATTTTTCGGCGGATAGGGACTTGTTTGCTGCGTACCAAAAGGAGGATATGTCCGTTTGGAAGGAGCAAATTGATGTACAAAGGGACAATGTACGAAGTACGAAGGATTTATTGTACGAGTACGGGTACTGCGGCTATATCGTTGCGGAAGCGAAGAAAGAGGGCAAAGAGTCCTTGATGCCGGCGGCTAAATCTTATGTGGCGCAGTTCCGCAAACATGTGGAGGCGGCGAAAAACCAACTTCCGACCGGCCATTACAAGATGTACATGTCTGCCGTCTTGGTCTATGAACTGAGGCTGCACGAATCCATGCGACCAATCAAGGCGATGAGTCTGGCGAAAGAAGCTACTAAACTCGCGCCCAACGATCCGTTGGTACTCTCGTACTACGGCACGAGCCTCTTTTATGCGCCCAAACCTTTTGGCAGCAAGGCGGAAGCTTTGGTGTGGTTTGAGAAAGCAGATAAGTTTTTCAAAGGACCTCAATGGAAGTATTGTTGGGTGCGTGAAGCGAACGAAATGTACGTCCAACAATGCCATGAGAAGCTAAAAAAGTAGCAAAAGTGCATTTTTTTGTAAAAAACTTGCAAAAATATTTGCTCATATCAAAAAAATGTAGTACCTTTGCACTCGCTTTCACGTCGGAAGTGACTTACGACGACTTCATCGCCCCGCGATTCGTAAAGTCGACGTACTTCCTCCTCTCCGATTAAAACATCGCTCTGCTAGCGTTTTAATCGGTTTACTAACTCGGGAGGAATGCTAGTGAAACGATATTCCGACCGAAAAGCGTAGCATGACACGGAGCGTTATACAAGCGTGAAACGCGCAGTCACGCAAGTGTCAATGCAAGCTGCTCAATGGTGTAATGGTAGCACTACAGATTCTGGTTCTGTCTGTCTGGGTTCGAGTCCTGGTTGAGCAACAAAAAAGAACAATCGCCATCCGGTGGTTGTTCTTTTTTTTGTCTTAATCTATGGACTCGGACCCACCATTTGGGGTCCCCGCAAATTTTAAAAACGAGATTTCGTTAGCGAATTGATACACCAAGCAAAAGCACGTGCGAGGCGGAGATGCGGAGTGACAAAATGACCACCCTTTTCCCAGACAAGCGTGCAATGGTCGGAACCTATTGTGCGTTGCAGATGATCGTATTCCCAGCGGATGTTATTGCCCACATGTGCGATGGCTTTGTTCTTTGTGATTTCCTCGCGGTCACCAAGACTGAGATAGACATAACGTGCATACACCTCATGTGCATCAGAAAAACCTTTCCAAGCCACTATCCATAGCGAAGGAGAAGCGGCAGCAACGGCATCAAAGCATTCCTCTTTGCAGACCGCCCAACGCGCAAACAGACCGGCCAAGGAATATCCGCCCAACACAACCGGCATCTTGCCGTAACGCTCAAACATGTACGGTATCAGATGTTCCGTGATAAAGTCCAACGTCTCAAAAGCATGGTCACCCACAGATTCACGCGGAGAGATATTCGGGTCATGCCACGGCGTTAGTTCTTCCTCCCAATCGCTTATCGCAAAGCCTGCAAAGACAAACGGCACACGAACCGCTTCTCGGATCGCCTCTATCTCCGCATCCAGCGTAGCATTCTCATGCTCGCCCACCGGCTGAATGAGCAACACTTGCGGTTGGTCGCCGCATTCGTATAGCAGGCACTTACGACCGTTGATGGTTAGTTCGCTCATAGATTATCTTAATAGTTTGCTTATTTGTTTGTCGGAGGCGTGCGGAATGA
>ONIM01000005.1 GCA_900317885.1 uncultured Bacteroidales bacterium
CAGTTTATGCGAACATAGCATATTAGACATAAAAGTCTCGCGCAACGTACCCATATCCGAGTTCGGCGATAAGGCATACATCAGATTGGTATTGTCAAATAATATCTTTTCAGGTTTTTGCAATCTCTTCATACCTGTAGATTTCTGGTACAAGCGCCGTATCAGTCCTGCTTTTTGAAGTAAGTCCAACATCTTGTATATACTATCTCTGGATGCTCCTAATTTGGTAGCCAGCTCAGAGACATTCAAGGTGAAAGGATTCAACTCGGCCAAGATACCTAATAACACTTTTGTCTTATATACCAACTCATAGGAGACTTTCTCCACAGCAGGTATTTCAACATTTATTATCCAATCCACTTCTTCTTCCAAACGCGCAGCAAAGCCATCGCCTTCTTCTTTGTAGAACGGGTAATAGCCGTGCTCAAGGTATTGCTCAAAATATTTCTGCACGGGCAGTTGGTTTGTCAGATGCGCAGCAATCGTTTGATGATCGGTGAGGATTTCGTTAAATGGAACAGCAGGTAGTTGTGCCACATGCTCAAACTCGAGGTATTCCCGGAAACTCATTCCCTGCATCGTATAAACCCGGCAACGGCGTGACAGATCTGCCTCCGTTGAGCTTAGTTGCAGCATGGAAGAGCCGGTGATAACGATATGCAGTTTAGGAAAAGCATCATAAATCTCTTTTATCTGCCTGTCCCAGCCGCTATATTTATGTACCTCATCCAGATACAAGTGAGTTACACCATGTGAAACAAGGTACTCTGCCAGATCGACCAGCGTGTGGGTGGTAAACCAAGATGTATCCACCGAGGCATAAAAGGCTTTTGATGTATCCTCAAAAGTCTGTTTGATATGCTGTAAGAGCATGGTTGTTTTGCCTACTCCTTTAGGACCTTTCAATAAAATCAATCGGTTATCCCAATTGATTTCCTGATAGATATACCTCGCAAAATCAAGGTTGGTCTCGTCCAATAATTGCTTGTACCGCTGATTTAATCTTTGCATAACTGTCGATTGTTTTAGTCAAAAGTTATATTAATTTGACGATTCTAAAAGACAAACGAACTTGCGTTTTGTCGATTACAAAAGTCAATTCCGGTGCAAAGGTACTACTTTTTTTTGAATTGTGCAAGTAGAATTTATGTTTTTTGCATTTTAAGGGTGTTTTTTGAGATTTTCGTTCACAAAAAAAATAAAAACGCCACCCGGGAGGATGGCGTAATTGCGACTTTAGATTTACCTATGCCTTGAGTTCCTCTGGAAGGATGGGCATAGCGCCGCGCTGGGTGCAGACGTAGGCAGAGACGGCTACGGCTTTCTCGTGCGCCTCGCGGATGGTCTTGCCGAGGAGGAGTTGGGCTACGAACGTAGCAGTGAAGCTGTCTCCGGCTCCGACGGTGTCAGCCACCTGCACTTTGGGCGTAGCTACATAACTCTCTTTGGAAGCCGTGAAGACATAAGAGCCGATGGCACCACAGGTGAGGATGAGCATATCCAGCTCGTAACGCGCGATGAGTTCGCGGCAGATGCGGCGGGTCTTCTCTGCGTCCTCAGCGATGAGGCGGCCGGGAATGGTAGGTTCGCCAAGAAGCATGGTCGCTACGACATCGAGTTCCTCGTCGTTGATCTTGAGGACATTCGCCCGCTGAAGGGATTCCGCGATCACTTCGGCGGTGTACCAAGACTGACGAAGGTTGATATCAAAGACCTTGAGTGCATCCTCCGGCATAGAGTCGAGAATCGCTTGGATGGTCTCTCGGCTGGTTTGGGAACGCTGCGCGAGCGAACCGAAGCACGCGGCCTGCGCCTGATGCGCGACCTCTAACATGCTGTTGGTGAGGGGGATGTTATCCCAGGCTACGCCGAGACAGATCTCGTATTGCGGCACACCTTTGTCGTCGAGGGTGACCTTGACCGTGCCGGTAGGTTGTTCTACGACGGGTAAGATATGATTGAGATGCACTTTCTCGAAGGTATCTACTATCTCGTCACCGAGTTCGTCTGCGCCGATAGCGGAGATAGCACATCCGTTGAGTCCGAACTGCGAGACATGATAAGCGAAGTTTGCGGGCGCGCCACCGAGTTTGCGTCCTTCCGGGAGGCAGTCAAAGAGCGCCTCGCCGATACCGATAACGTATTTTTTCATTATGCTCTGATTTTAATTGTCAAATAGGAGAGATAGAGAGCTCCGACAGCCATGACGAGGACAGCGCCGAGAGAGCCCATCATATCGGACATAACGCCCATACCAAGCGGGAAGATGGTTCCTCCGAAAAGCCCCATGATCATCAGACCGGAGATCTCGTTTTTGTGCTCGGGGTCATGGTTGAGTGCCTGCGCGAAACAGATAGAGAAGATATTCGAGTTACCGAATCCCACGAGGGCGATACCGGTATAGAGGGCTGCCTGCGAATGGCTCACAGCGAGAAGGATCATCGCTGCGATGATCATGCATACGGAGATAGCGAAGAAGGTTTTCTCCGGGATGAGCCGCAGTATAGCCGAGCCGGAGAGGCAACCGATGGTACGGAAGATGAAGTAGAGCGAGGTGGCAAATCCGGCAGCCGCCAAGTCCATTCCGAGCCGCTCCATGAGGATCTTCGGCGCGGTGGTGTTGGTACCGACATCGATACCCACATGACACATGATGCCCAAGAAACAGAGGAGGATAAAGGGGTTGCCAAGCAATTTGAAACACTGCGCGAAAGACGATCCTTTCGCTACCGGTTCCTCATGGATGGACGTGAACGCCAGCGCAAGGATAGCCACGATACCGATGATGGCATAGATCGGGAAGAGCACTTTCCACCCCAAGCCCATGTGAGGGATCGCCGCCGTAGCGCCCCACATGGCGATATACGGCGCGAGGAAAGAGGCGATCGCCTTGACGAACTGACCAAATGTCAGCGTCGAGGAGAGGTTACCCGTGACGATATTCGATACCAGCGGATTGAGCGAAGTCTGCATCAGGGCGTTACCGATACCGAGGAGCGAGAAGGCGCAGAGCATCATCGCGTAACTCTCTCCGCACAACGGCAGAATCAGCGACAGAACGGTGACGAGGATAGAGAGGAGAACCGTCTTCTTTCTGCCTATCTTATTCATCAGCATACCCGTAGGCACGGAGAAGATAAGGAACCAGAAGAATACGAGCGAAGGCATGATATTCGCTTGCGCATGCGTCAGACCGAGGTCCTGCTGCACGTAGTTGGAAGCGATGCCTACGAGATCTACGAAGCCCATGGTGAAGAAACAGAGCATCACCGACAGAAGGGCAAATTTAGAAGTTTTGGGTGTGTTAGACATATTATAACGATTTAACGATTTAACAGTTTAACGAATATCATAGATTTTCGCTTCGCCGCCTTGTACGTCCAGATGGTTGTAAGGTTCGGAAGGGAAAACGAGGTTGGTCATCGACCAAGCGCCTTCGGCATCAAACGCCTCGATGGAGCAATGGTCGATGAAGAGGAGGACATGGTAGGTATCGCGTTTGACGAAGAGCGGCGCCACCGTGCGGGCTGCAAAATCATGGGAGAAAGAGCAATCACCCGAAGCGGTACGGTCCATGGAGAAAGTACGTCGGTGCACGTCCAGGTTCATGACCACTTTTTCTCCCTTGTCGTTGGAGAGAGTGATGAGTGCATCCTGTGAGCCATCAAGGGTCAGCTCCACGATACCGGCATCCGGCAGGTATCTGGTCTCCTCACCACGGAGCGCCAAAGACTCCGGAGACGGTACAGAACCCAGACGATACTCGCCTTCGTCATCCGTAAAGAGGAAGAGATCGCGGGCGATAGTATTCTGCGAGCGGAAAGCGACGGTAGGAACGACTTCTGCGTACTGCCAGTTAGACATCCATCCCATGGCTACCAAACGGCCATCAGGGGAGTTATGGAAAGTGAAAGTGGAGTAATTATCCTTACCGTAATCGAGCCACGGAACAGCCTCTCCCCGACCCTCCCCTGAAGGGAAGGGAGTAAAAGTCTTACCGTCCCAGTCTCCGACGAAATACTGGGTTGCAGAGCCGCCAAACGGTCCACCGGGGTTGATGGAAACGAGGAGGACGTATTTGTCATTTATCTTCATTAACTCCGGACATTCCCATACGCCGCCATGAGCACCAAGGTCTTTGCCAAAGGACGAGAGGTATTCCCAATTTTTGAGGTCCGGCGAACCATAGAAACGGATCTCCTGCTGGCAAGCAAGCGTCATGAGCCAATGATCGCCATCCCAAGTCACTTTCGGATCACGGAAATCTGCGATGTCGCCCATGAGCACAGGGTTGCCTTCGTACTTGGTGAAGGTATAACCGCCGTCGGTGCTATACGCGATAGACTGATGTTGCCCGATACGCTCGGACTGAGTGAAGATAGCTACGATAGCGTTCTCCCCGAATCCGGCGGTGTTATCTTTGTCAATGACTGCCGAACCGGAGAAGATCGTTCCGATAGAATCCGGATAGAGCACAATGGGGTGTTCCTCCCAAGTGAGGAGGTCGGTTGAAGTGGCATGAGCCCAGTGCATCGGGCCCCAGGTAGTACCAAAGGGATTGTGCTGGTAGTAGAGGTGCCATACGCCGTTCGCCTCGTCGTAGAACATACCATTCGGGTCATTCATCCAGTTCGCCTCAGGCGTATGGTGATAGACAGAACGGAAAGGCTCGTCCGTGGGATGGGTTGCCGGCTTCCCGGCACAACCCGCCAACAGCACCGTCGCCGACAGCAATCCAAAAAGAATGTGTTTTGTCATAGGATGTATTTTTATTAGTTTGTTAGTCAGTATAGGCGGGTTTCAGCCGCCTATACCGTCGCGGGGATTATAATTGCGCACCCAGCGCGTTGTATTTCACACCATTTTTGAGGATGACGAGTTGTCCGTTCTCGAAGAACTTAACAGCCTTGCTCTCTACAGCAGTGTTGCTGATAGCAGTTGGGAAGTTACCCACAAGCACGATGTCGGTTACGTTGAAGGCTTCACCTGCCTCTTTGTTGAACTGAATCATCCAGTGACCGGCGTTAGCCAGACGGGTACGCAGTTCGTCGGTCAAAGCGAGTTCCATGTAGCCCTCACCTGCGGTCATTGCGCTTTGGTCAGCGATCTGACCTTCTGCATCCCAGTTCTCTTTGATATTGATCGCGAAATCCGAGCGGTTAGCCTCCGAATAGATGCGGAGGGCTGTCGCATAGGCGAGATCCACATTGCAATAACCGTCACGATAGAGTTCGAGTGTGCTCCATTCGTCCGCCCAGAAGAAACCGGTCCAAACAGTAAAACCATCCTTGAGGGTTTTGCTCTCAAGGAGTTCTACCTGGGTACAAGTAAAGTTAGCACCGATGATTTCGAGGCCATAAGCTTTGAGGCTATCCACTGCGGTCTGGGTAAGGAACTGCTCGAAAGCGCCGTCACCACTGATCCATGCAGCCTCACGGCTACCTGCCAGATGGTCGAAATGCGCATTCATTACCTTAAACTCGATACCGTCGGAAGCACCGGTGAAATGCACCTTAATCAGGTTTCCGGGTTGAGCCGCTGCGAACTGATCGGCTGCAATCTGCACACCACCATCATCCCACGAAACGTGTTTCGAACCGGTCCAGATGTCGGTAGCGTTAACACTCATTACCAGCGCTGCGAAGAGCGCAACAAGAGAAATCTTTTTCATAATTTTAAAATTTAATTAGTTAATATTGTTTGAGTTGGATATCTTTGACGGTCATCTCACCCTCGTAGCAGTTGACAGACCAACAGTTACGTTGGATACCGTAGATACGGTTGGTGTAGGTGACCGTTCCGTTAATATACATCACGAAGACGGAGTTGTCGGTATAGATGTCTATCTTGTAGGTCTTGTCCGCGGGCGTGGGGAAGGAATAGCTCTCTGCACCGGCGATGTTATAGATACCATTCTCCTCCTCGAAATAGATCTGGTGGCTGTTGGGATGAGAAGCGTCGCGGTCCTGGCGCACCATGACGGAGTAGTATTTCTTGTAATCCGTACCACGCGCGAAGGAGAGACCGAAGCCGTCTTTAGCATTGGTGGTAGTGACGGTCATGGAGAGATGGTTATGATAGCCCAGCGTATTAAACAGAATAGAGCTGTAACCGATCATCTTATAGCCGCCGTCAACTGCGGTAATGGTGTCGCCTTGTCCGAAACGAACCATTTCCTTGACGGTCTGCGAGAGGTTGTATTTATCACGGATAGCAGGTACCTCGACCAGCGAAAGTGTACCGTCGCTATTCTGCTGAACGCGATGAACCATCATAGATCCCGCCCAATCGGGTTCCCCTCCATCGTTGTTGGCTTTGGTGTTATCCTCTCCGGCACGTGTCGGACACCAGCCCCAAATATAGCGGTTGGTACCGTCGGTAGCCGTCTTGCCGGCATAGAAAGCACGGCTGTCCAGCGCTCCTTCCTTGTAGTTATCCGGCCATCCGGGGTTAGCGATGTTATGTTTCAACTCATCAATAGTGCGACCTTTGATATAATGTACACGGCGCTCATAATTTGCCATGTCGCTATAGACGGCATACCACCACTCGCCCATTTGGAAGATATCTACGCACTCCATGAAACGGTCTCCGTTATAAACCATTTTAGAGAAGACACCGGCATGAGTCCAGTCTTGGAGGTTGGACGAGGTATATTCCGCCAGAACGCCTGCATTTCCCTGCTTGGTGCTGACAATCATATGCCAGGTATCTCCGTCCTTCCACACACAGGGGTCACGGAAGTCGGTACGGCTGTAACCGTCATTCGTACCAGCGAGGCGGAAGATGGGGTTCTTGGTCCAAGTCTTGAAATCCGGAGAGGTAGCGTACATCACCACCTCGCGGTTATCCGTAGCTTTCGCGAGCGGGAAGTTTCCGGTATAGAAGATATAATAGAGTTTGTCCGCTTCGTTATAGACCACGCAGCCGGTACCTAAAGCTGCATCCTGCTCGTATTTGGAGCCGGTAGGCAGTACCTCTCCCATGGAGGTGTAGGTAGCCGCATCGGTGGT
The DNA here is from genome assembly GCA_900317885.1 of uncultured Bacteroidales bacterium. Lineage (GTDB taxonomy): Bacteria > Bacteroidota > Bacteroidia > Bacteroidales > Paludibacteraceae > Colicola. Next base: position 7,014 of record ONIM01000005.1, read on the forward strand.
CGTCACGCCCCAGAAGGGGTGATATGAATCCGGCGTGTTGGGACGGTACTCCTGGAGATAGAGGATTTTGAAATCCCGCTGCAGGGGATCGAAGAACGGCATCACGTCTCCAACAAATCCGGCATAGGGGCGATAGTAGGTGGATGAGGTGCGCTCATCGGTGGACTTGAAATAGGAGGTGGTATTCTCCCAGTCTTTCTGCTCAGGCTCGTTCGCGGGCGAACATCCGTAAAGGACTGAAGCCATCAAAGCCGCAAAGGCTATAGTATTGAAAGTTCTCATAACTCGTTATTTTGAAAGATAATTAATAGCGTTTTCGGTGATTTTACCTACGTTGGAATGGAAATTCTCGAGGTAATCATCCGAAGGCGAGTACCAGTCAAAGGTACCGGAACCTATACAAACGATTCCGCCTCTCGGAGCCTCAGCGGGGAACTCCCAGAAGGCAATCTCCTTATTACCGGCGAAGTTCAGTTCTTTCGCGCCGGTAGCAGTCCGCCAAGCGTCCAAGGTCTTGAACTCGTGACCGTTGCCTACGAGGAACTGGGTGGTGGTATTGGTAATCCGATATCCCGGATCGGTCATGGGAACGGCATTATTATCGCCGTTAAACTTAACGCCCTAGATTGGCAGGAAGGTTGCATAACGGCTCAGCAGGAAGTTTCCTCCGCGCTGGTAGTACGCACGCAGGGTATCGAGTACCTCCATTTTCATCACCGCTTCCGCCTCAAAGTCAAACTGCTCAACCGTCTGGATCGGGTTCTTCTTATCGACATCGAGATGCCACCAGATGACTTTGCATTTTGCCAGACTGATTTTTCCGGCAGCGAGATCGGCGAAGGAGGCATATGCCGACGAATCGACATTACTCAGCATCCAAGAACCGGCAACCTGCTCCTCCATGGTCAGGCGTTGCAGGCGGTCAGCCATGCCCACGAAGATATATTTCGGTTGGGTCAGCGCACGCACGGTAACGGTATATCGGGCGGTGTCGGTCCTATATATAGCGGTAAAGACCACGGGGTTGGTGAAGTCACAGGCGGTCGCATTCGCCGGCGTGCAGACGCCCCCTTCGGTCATGGAGACGGTAGGGATAAGCGAGGTCACGTCCAGTTCACCAGGAACCTGCACAAAGATCGTCTTCATCTTCTCGTTGACCACTCCTTCGTACTGTCCGTTGATCGTCAGTCCCAGGATATGTACCTCGTCATGCTTGACGGAGATGGTATAGTCGAGGAAAACGTCTTCATTGGTGATCTTCACGCTATGCGCCGTGCGCATATTCAGTTTGTCGCCTACCTTGAGTGAGGCCTTGGCGCCGGGAGAGACCGTAATGGACGTAACGGTCATCAGCGCCTCATCGTAGATCTTAGGGATGCGTACGACAGCCGTTCGGGTAGCATGGTTGATTACAGCGGTGCAGCTGTCATTCAGCGTCAAGGTCTCCAATCGGCAGTCTGCATCGAGGTTCATCTGGTTATCCTTCTTGCTACAAGCTCCCAGGCAGAAGAGAGAGAACACAAGAAGTACGGATAAAGATGATTTAATGATATATGTTGCTTTCATACTAATTCAATTATCAAATGATTACATGGTACATGAGCCGATAGTAAATGATTTTACCATCCTCCGATGTTTTGCCTGAAATGGCCGTTGGAAGCGGCTATCTGCTCGTGGGGGATAGGCAGATACTCATTCTTGTCGGCGGTGAAGGTAGCCCCTTCGTAGATGTTGCATTTCTTAGCTTCCTCGTCATAGTATTTCTGGATGACCGGCTTGGCTTCTCCCCAGCGTACGAGATCGAAGAAGCGCTCGGACTCGAGAGCCAACTCGAGTCGTCGCTCCATCTTGACGCGTTTGAGGACTTCCTCCTGTCCGGGGACATCGGGATAAGGCCGTACCTTCATCGTCACGCCGTATTTGAGATCATAGTTATTGATAGCACCTGTGCTCTGAGAAGCGCGGGAACGGAGTTCGTTCACCTGTTTCATGGCATCGGCGAGATCCACACCGAGTTGCGCTTCCGCCTCGGCGCGCATGAGCATTACGTCCGCATATCGGAGGACGATACGGTTCATCGGGGAACCCCACCATGAGCCTTTGATGAGATAACCGCCATCCGGATCGACATTATGTTTAAACGACACATAATAGCCGTAGAGACCGTTGGAGCGGCTCCAGGTGCTGGTAGTGGACATCATGTATTTGGGGTTGAACATATAGGGTAAGCCCGGAATACCGATTGTCAGGAAAAGACGGGTATCGGCAGACTCGGAGTCCTTGTCATAATACTTGGCGTTAAAATTATCTATATACGGCAGCCCGGCATCGTCGGTACGGAAGGCATTGACGAGGTTCTGGCTGGGCTTATAGAAGTCGCAACCGCCGTCGGTCACGCCGGGGATGTTCGGAACGATCAGGCCGTAGGACCAGTTGAGGTTTCCGTATTTAGTTCCGTCGTTCATGGAGTATTGCATCGCCCAAATACTCTCCACGCCGTTCTCGTACTGCGGTTCGGGACGGAAGTTATTATGGAAATCCGCTTCGAGGGCATATCCGCCTTCGGAATAGATAGAGGGGTTGGTATAGAAGATTACCTTCTGCAGATCCTCCGCGTTGATAGACGTCACTTGATGCGAAGCGGGGTTATCCTGACGGTACGCCTTGTAGAGATACACTTTCGCCAATAAAGCAGCTGCAGCGGCTTTGGTAGGACGGCCTTTGTCCTCCTGATGGACAGGAAGCACCTTATAGGCATTCTCCAGATCATCGGCGATGAGCTGCCAGCCTTGGTCATTGGTATAGGTGGTGTTGGTCAACTCGGCATACTCGTCCGGCGTCATGTTACTCTTGACTACAAAAGGAATATTCTTGTAGAGCCGTTTGAGCAGGAAATGGCCATAGGCACGGAGGAAATACATTTCTCCAAGCCGCTGCGCCTTCAACTTATAATCCGCCTCATCCGTATTATTGAGTACGTCAATAGCGGTATTGACACGGCTCAGACAGTTATAGAGCCGTACCCACATATCGTTGATATTCCAGTTGGTAGTGAGGATACCTTTGGAGATCTCCAGCTGATGGAAGACGTCTCCGTCGGAGGTTCCGTTACCGCCCTTGTAAGCATCGTCAGAACGGACGTCGAAATTCCACATCGAGAAGGAGGAGTTGATATCCTCCGCGGAGATAAAGATCGCATAGGCGGACACGATTACATTATCCACATACTGCGGATCGGTAGCCTGCTCGAGACTAAGCGTAGCCTGCGGCTCGTTGTAGTCGAGGAAGGAGTTACAGGAAGGTAAGGTACAAAGGGAGCATATACAGAGTACAAGCACCGTTATTTTATTCATTGTTTTCATAATCTTTTTCCTTTCAATTTTCATTTTCACCTTTCCAATTAGAATGTCACTTTGGTTCCGAAGGTTAGCGTGAGCGGAATAGGATATCCGAAGTTAGGGTTCTCGGGATCTACTCCTGTGAAGCTCTTGGAATGAATGGTGAACACGTTCTGGGCAGAGAGGAAGAATCGCCAGTTCTGCATTCTCATCTTCTCGCAAGCCGACTTAGGCAGGTTATATCCAAGCTGGATATTCCGCAGTTTGAGGAAGGAGCCGTCCTCTACCCAATATGTAGAGACACGCTTCTCATTGTTATTATCCTTGAGGGAGACCGCGGGGATGTTGCTGTCTGGGTTGGTCGGTGACCATGCGTCCAGCAGCCGGGTACCCTTGTTGAGGAATCCGATATTCAGACCCGCCCAAATGTCCGTCTCGCGCTTGAGGTCGGTGATGACATCCACGGCTCCTACGCCTTGGAAGAAGAGGGTCAGGTCAAAGCCTTTGTACTCGAAATAGAAGTTCGCGCCGAACATCACAGCCGGAACCGGAGAGTATATCCAGTCCTGGTCCGCCTCGGTGATCTTACCGTCGCCGTTGAGGTCTTTGTAGCGGATACGTCCCAATCCGGCACCCTCCTGGATAGCGTGGTTATCTATCTCCTCCTGGCTCTTGAAGATGCCGTCGGCTACGTATCCTACCTGCGAACCCATAGCGTGACCTACTACGGATTTCACGCCGTTACCGCCGAAGGTACCGCGGGCGGCTACCGTCTCAGGCAACTTGGTCACGGTGTTCTTATAATGAGAGAGGTTGGCGGTGATGTCATACTTGAAGCCGCCCTTGGTCTGGTTGCGGTAGCCTAAGGTCAACTCCACACCCATGTTATCCATCGCTCCGGCGTTGATCCATTTGGAACCACCCTCGCCCATCGTACTGATACCATCCATGAGAACGAGGATGTCCTTGGTCTGCTTGTAGAACCAGTCGAAAGTACCGTAGAAGGTCTGGCGGAAGAAAGAGAAGTCAAGACCGACGTTGGTCTGGCTCGTAGTCTCCCATTTGATATCGTCGTTGCCTATCTGGTTGCGCTTGAAACCGGACTGGAGGGTATGGCCTCCGTTGGTACCCTCGATGTCGTACGAGGTGCCGTAACTCTGACCTCCCGACTCATTGATACCATAGTTGCTGACATAGATGTAATACCGGGCTGTGGAAGATATATCCTGGTTACCGGTCTGCCCCCACGAAGCACGAATCTTCAAATCATCCAGCCAAGAGGAGGTCGCTTTCATGAATTTCTCCTGGCTGATACGCCATCCGGCAGATACAGAGGGGAAGGTAGCGAAACGGTTGTTCTTACCGAACCGGCTTGACCCGTCGTGACGGAGCGTGAAGGAAACCAGGTAACGGTTGTCGTAGGTATAGTTGGCTTTGCCAAAGAAGGAGATCAGCGAATAACCGCCGCCGCTACCATAAGCCTGCGCCTGACCTACACCCGCGTCCGGCCACATATAATTGGTATTGAGCAAGAGATAGTCCTCTTTGTAGCCGGAGAAATACTCGTCTATCTCGCGGTTCAACTCTGTACCGAGAAGGAAGTCAGCGCGGTGCTTGCCGATCTCCAGGTTATAGGTGATAATGGCATTCCACATCCATTTGAGCCAATGCTCCTGCTTGGCTTCCACGGCGTTCTTGTCGTTCGCCATGGTACCTTCCGTGATCGGATAAGTGAAGATACGCTGTTTCTTCTGGGCATAGTCGATACCCGCGGTAGTGCGGATATTCAGTCCCTTAATCGGGTTGATATTGATATACGCGTTACCGAAGATACGCCAATAGGTATAGCGGTTGTCCTTGTTGCGCTCCAGACGCGCTACGGGGTTCTCACGGTCGGGATAACCGCCCACAGGTCCGGCGAACTCGCCCTCCGTAGTGTATATCGGCAGCGAAGGGTTGAACTGCAGTACGTTCTGCAAGAACCCGCCGGGAGCGGCTACTTCCGAGGTGCGGTTCATGGTGAAGTTCTCACCTATAGTGACATAATCCTTGAGGATCTTATAGTCGCTATTGATACGCGCGGAGAAGCGGTTGAAATCGGAAGTCTTGATGACGCCGTTATTCTGATAGTAGCCTAACGAGAAGAAGGAGCTACCTTTCTGACCGCCGTGAGAGACGGATACATTATAATTTTGTATTACGCCTGTGCGCGTAGTCTCGTCAAACCAGTTGGTGTTCGCCGCCGGTACCGTACCTGCTTCGTCCAGATATTTATTCATGGACATACTGTTCAGTACAGGATTTCCTTGGGCGTCATATCCCCAGTCGTAGTGATAGCCTAAGGCGTTGGTGTTAGGGTTCTCGCGGTCGTTGACATAGCCCTGCCACATTACCCGTCCGAACTCGGTAGCGTTCAGTACATTCATCTTGTTCACGTAGGTCTGCGCCGCTACCGAAGCATCGAGGTCAACACGGATCTTACCCTCCGCACCGCGTTTGGTAGTAATAATGATCACGCCGTTAGCAGCACGGCTACCGTAGATAGAGGCGGAAGCGGCATCCTTGAGCACCTGGATGGACTCGATGTCGTTGGGGTTCAACTCGTGCATGCCGGATTTGGTAGGCACGCCGTCGATGATATACAGCGGGTCGTTGTCGTTGAGCGTACCGATACCGCGGATACGTACCGTAGCGGCACCGGAAGGGCTACCGTCGGCGGTGATGTTCATGCCCGGCACCTTGCCCTGCAGCGCTTTCATCGGGTTGTTCTCCTGCTGCTTCTCCAGATCGGCAGCCGAGATAGCGGATACGGCACCGGTCAAATCCGCCTTGCGCTGCGTCGTATAACCGGTTACTACCACTTCCTCCAGCACCTCGCTGTCCTCCGCAAGGGAGACCTTCATGTTCGCTTTCGGGAATAACTGCTGGGTCTTGTAGCCCACATACGAAATCACCACCATGGCATCCTTGCCGACGGAAAGTGAGAAATTACCATCGAAATCGGTGTCGATGTGCCTTCCTCCAGAACTGACGCGCCGATAATCGGTTCACCCGTAGCTGCATCCACCACAACACCCGTCGCAGTCACTTGCGCCTGAGCGAATGCCGTGAAGCATAGCATCCAAAGAAAGGCTAAAATTACACTTTTTGAATTCATGATATGTTAAAATTTAAATAAAAAGTCAAGCAGCGAAACCGAGCAAAACTCAATTCCGCTGCAAAAGTACATCTAATTATACACATGCGCAAAAAATAATGTTGCAAAATATGCCACGAATGTTTCACTGCAACAAACGGTACATATTTTGCAACATAATTAGTATTTATAAATGTTTCATTTTAGCGCACACTGGGCAGGTGTCCGAAGTATTCCTTATAGCATTTGGTGAAATAGCCCGGGCTAGAGAAACATAATCCCAAAGCTACTTGCTGGATAGTCATATCGGTCGTGCGGAGCAATTCGTCTGCGCGGATTAACCGTCGCTCACGGATATAATCCAACGGTCCTTTCCCGGCTACCGCTTTCACGCGACGAAAGAGTTGCGTGCGGCTTAGTTGCAGTTTGCCGCCCAAGAACTCTACGGTCAGATTCGGATCTGTCAGATAATCATCCACCACTTGACGCAGCCTCTCAGCAAAGGCCTCATCTTTCTTACTGAGCTGGATAGCCTCCTGCATATTCTCCAACTGTGGGATAATATCATGCTTGATCTCCGTCTGCATACTACGCTGCTTGATGAAGACATAACCTAAGGTGATGATGAACAGAGTGAAGAAAAATACCACAGACAGAATAAGCATGAATCTATCGAACTGTAATTGTTTCCATTTGCTTTCGGATTGGGTTTGGACGATATGCAGGGTCTCCAGATCACGCGTGATAGCTTCGTCCTGCCTGAGCATCGGATATGCAATGGAAGCATCTATCATAGTAGTCTCCAACACCGTGTCCCGCACAAAAGGCTCGCCGTGCAGGATCTGCGCCGCCGTTGCAATCACCATGTCACCGCGGGAGGAATAGGTAGCCGAACAGGTGATCTTGCCCTCTACTATGGCCCTCAGTCCGAGTTGGATACCGTCCACTCCCATGATGGGGACACCCCCAGCTGCTTCGGCGGCACCGATCGCCATGAGGTCGTTATGCGCCACAATCACATCGGGCAAGGGGTGATTCTCCAGATAAGCAGAGACAACCTCATAGGCATTCTCCTGGTACCATCTTCCCATCACGCTCTGCACCTCTACTTTAGCCTCTAACCCTTCGCCTTTCGCCTCTTCGATACCCTCCATCATACCTTTATGGCGAAGCGTAGCAGGAGTTGATCCCGGCAATCCGGCTACCTCCAGGACGACGAACGGTTTCCCTTTCGCCTTTGATCCTTTGTCACTCGCTTTTCCTATCACCCAATGCGCCATCAGTCGGCCGACTTTGTAGTTGTCGCCGCCGATAAAAGCGGTCCATTCGTCACCGGGGACACGGCGGTCGGCTACAATCACAGGAATACCTGCCCGATAAGCCCTCGTCACAGCGGGTTGTACCTGCTTCGCCTCATTGGGACTGACAATCAGCATGCAACTCGTTGCTGCCATATGCAATACGGCGCGAAAGCGTCATATCCGGATGCAGCAGCAACTCACGCTCCATCTCATAGTTCATCTTCTGCCGCCATGCATCATCCAGACACTGACTCACGCCAATGCGATACTGCGGCGTACGCGAGTTACAACCCGTCATTAACAGGCATAACGTCATGACATAAAGGAGCTTTCTCATTGTTTCACGTAGTTTTATTTTCAAAAAAATGATTTCAGCGTGCAAAATTACAATTTTTTTTGCATATATCAAAATATTTTCGTAATTTTGCCGCCGATTTAGTTTGCGCAAGTATGCGCGTGCAGGAGAAAAAATGGAATATCAGTATATCAACAAGATTGATTCGCCGGCGGATCTGAAGAAGCTGAAGGTAGAGGAACTGCCGGCGGTATGTGCGGAGTTGCGGGATTTTATCATCGAAGCGCTGAGTAAGAACCCCGGGCATCTGGCTTCATCCTTAGGCGCTATCGAGCTGACGGTAGCGCTGCATTATGTCTTTGACACCCCGGAGGACAAGCTGGTCTGGGACGTGGGACACCAAGCGTACGCGCATAAGATCCTCACGGGTCGCAGGGACCGCTTTCATACGAACCGGCAATTCAAAGGTCTCTCGCCGTTCACCAACCCTGCGGAGAGCGAGTATGACGCCTTCATCGCCGGACACGCTTCTAACTCTATCTCTGCCGCTCTCGGCATAGATATAGCAGACCGGCTTCGCCTGACAGAACACAGACCGGCTTCGCCTGACAGAACACAGACCGATTCAGCAGAAAGTCAAAAGACCCACGTAGTAGCAATCATCGGGGACGGGGCGATGACAGGCGGTCTGGCTTTCGAGGGACTGAACAACACCTCGATGGACAAGAACAACCTGCTGATCGTCCTCAACGACAACCACATGGCGATCGACCCGCTGAAGGGCGGATTCACGCAGTACCTCGTCGATCTGACAACCAGCGAGACCTATAACAAATGGCGGTGGCGGCTGTATCAGGTAGCGGAGAGACTGCACCTGGTAGATGAACGCAAGCGGCGGGCGATGTTACGTCGCAACAACTCTCTCAAAGCAGTTCTTTCCAAACAACCCAGTAATATCTTCACGGGTCTTAACATCCGTTATTTCGGTCCCACCGACGGCCACGACGTAGAGGGCTTGGTGCGTATTCTTCGCGAGATCAAGAACCACCGCGGACCGAAAGTGCTGCATATCATCACCAAGAAAGGCAAGGGCTACGCACCGGCGGAGAACGACCAGACGGTATGGCATGCGCCGGGAGAATTTGATGTTGCCTCCGGCGAGCGGTTACAGGTTACGGGTGACGGGTTACGGGTTCCGCCGCTCTGGCAGGAGGTGTTCGGCGAGACGTTGTTGGAGATAGCGAAGAAGAACGAGAAGGTCGTCGGTATCACGCCTGCGATGCCCAGCGGGTGCTCGATGAGCATTATGCAGAAAGAGTTGCCGGACCGCGTGTTCGACGTCGGCATCGCCGAGGGGCATGCCGTGACGTTCAGCGCAGGGCTCGCGAAAGCAGGGATGGTGCCGTATTGCAATATCTACTCCACCTTCCTCCAGCGGGCGTACGACAATATCGTCCATGACGTAGCGTTGCAGAACCTGCACGTGGTGCTCTGTATCGACCGCGCAGGTATCGTCGGCAACGACGGCGCAACGCATCACGGGCTGCTGGACTTGGCGTACCTGCGACCCATACCGAACATGCAGATTTGCGCTCCGCGAACCGCCGAAGACTTGCGGGAGATGTTAACCCTCGCAGAGAAGATGGAAGGACCTGTGGCGATACGGTATCCGAGAGGAAGAACCGCGGTATTGAGTGATGCTAATGGTGACGCTTCGCTTAATGATGGAATGGTGAAGTATGGCAAGGGCATCAAACTCCGGGACGGAGAGGACGTAGCGGTACTGACCATCGGTGCGATAGGAAACCCCATGAGCGAAGCGATAGAGGAAGTCGAAAGTCAAAAGTCGAAAGTCGAAAGACGGTTCGCTCACTACGACATGCGGTGGTTGAAACCGATGGACGAGGAGATACTACACGAAGTAGGACGGAAATACAAAACCATCGTCACTGCCGAGGATGGCATCATCGCCGGCGGTTTGGGCAGCGCCGTCTTGGAATGGATGAGCGACCACGGCTACAACCCGCGCGTCATCCGGCTGGGCGTGAATGACCAGTTTGTAGAGCACGGCTCTACCAAAGAACTATACCACTTATTGAAATTAGACAAGGAGGGATTATGCGAATCATTATTGCAGGTGCCGGTGAAGTAGGCACGCACTTGGCGAAACTACTGAGCCGCGAGGAAATGGAGATCAGTCTTCTGGACGAGAGTCCGGAGCGCTTGGGCGACCTGAGTGCCAACTACGACATGCTCACGCGTGTCGGCAACCCTACCTCCATCCATGACCAACGAGAGATAGGTGTTAAGGACTGCGACCTGTTCATCTCCGTCACGCCTCATGAGACGGAGAACATGACCGCCTGCCTGATTGCCAACTCCTTAGGCGCCAAACGTACACTTGCACGCATCGATAACTACGAATACCTGCTGCCGGAGAACCGTAAGTTCTTTGAGAACATGGGTCTGAACCACCTCATCTATCCGGAGGTGTTGGCAGCGAACGAGATCGAGGAGAGCCTGCGGACGAACTGGATGCGGTACCACCTGCATCTCTGTCAGGGCGCTCTGGAGCTATGTATCGTCAAGGTACGCGAGACAGCGAAGATCTTAGGTCAGAGTTTTGCTTCGGGAGTCTATAACCACGGCAAGTACCGCATCGTAGCCATCAAACGCGACCAGCAGACCATCATCCCCCGCGGACAAGACACCGTAGAGGTGAACGACCTGGTCTATTGCGTCTGTCCCAAAGAGAACATGGAGTACATGCGGGAGGAGTTAGGCAAGTCCAAACGCGAGATCAAGAACGTCATCTTCTTCGGCGGCGACCGCATCGCCCGCAAAGCAGCGACAGAGTTGGTAGATGAGATCAATATTAAGATTATCGAGAAAGACCGGGACTTATGTAACATCCTGAGCGAGAAAGTGCCGAACGCGCTGATCATTAACGCCGACGGCTCCGATATGGATGTGCTCAAGGAAGAAGGCATCCAGGATGCCGACGCTTTTGTAGCCGTGACGGACAGTAGCGAAGCGAACATCTTCGCCTGTCTGGCAGCCAAGCGTTTCGGCGTACGCAAGACCATCGCCGAGGTGGAGAACCTCGACTACATACCCATGGCGGAAGGTCTGGATATAGGCACGGTGCTGAACAAGAAGACCATCGCCGCGAGTTATATCTACCAGATGCTGCTGGACGCGTCCGTACGAGGCGTACATAACCTCACGAGCGCCGACGCGGAGATCGTAGAGTTCTACGCCAAAGAAGGCAGCACCATCACTCGTCATAAGGTCAAAGATGTGCGGCTGCCGGACGAAGCGAACATCGGCGGTATCGTGCGCGCCGGGGAAGGTATCCTCGTGAACGGAGATACCCAAATCATCGCCAACGACCTCGTCGTCGTCTTCTGCAAGAGCCACGTGATACGTACATTAGAGCGATACTTCAAATGACAAGGATGTTTAACTGGCGGCTGGTCTTTAAGACCATGGGTGTACTGACCACCCTCGAGGCATTATTCATGTTAGTGCCCACTTTCGCTGCGTTCTGGTACGACGAACCGGACTTAGGCGCATGGGTGGTGTCGAGCGCCATCACATGGCTCAGCAGCTGGTGGATGCTTCTTGCCGGCCGTAACGCAGAGCGGCGCGTCGGTGAACGAGAAGGATACGTCATCGTGGCGACCGTCTGGGTGGTCTATTCGCTCTTCGGCATGCTTCCTTTCTGGCTCAGCGGCGCGCTGCCGGAGCTGACGAACGCATGGTTTGAGACCATGGCGGGCTTCACCACCACCGGCGCTACCGTCATCCGCGACGTGACCGCCATGACCCACTCGATATTACTATGGAGGTCGTTGATGCAATGGCTCGGAGGTATGGGAATCATCGTCCTCTCCGTCGCCATCCTGCCGATGTTCGGACTCGGCGGCATGCAGCTCTATAGCGCTGAGGTGACCGGCGTAAGCTACGAGAAACTCAGTCCGCGAATCGCCGACACCGCCAAACACATGTGGCTGACATACATCGTCCTGACCATCACCCAGATAGCCTTGCTGAACCTCGAGGGCATGACCCTTTTCGACTCCATCTGTCACTCTCTGAGCACCATCTCTACGGGCGGATTCTCCACCCGCAACGACAGTATGATCAGCGACAATGCCGCGATCCAATGGACCACCGCCATCTTCATGTTCCTCTCGGGTATCAATTTCACCCAGCTGATCTACCTCTTCCGCGGCAAGCCACAGCGGCTCTTCAAGGACGAGGAGACGCAGTGGTACGCGATTGCGGTCCTGATAGCTACCCTCTTCCTCTCTCTGGGATTGTTCATTCATTACGGCATCGAGCACGACATAAGCAAGATCGTGGAGATGGAGAATTTCTTCGCTACGGTAGAGCGCGCGCTGCGAAAAGGTTTCTTCATGGTCTGCTCGGCGATGACCAGTACAGGCTTTGCGGCGAGCGACTATATGACCTGGCCGGAACTGCTGTGGGTGTTTGTCTTCTTCCTAATGTTTACCGGCGGCGCAAGCGGCTCTACTGCCGGTGGAATGAAATGGGTACGTCTGGCCATCTTTGCGAAATCGGCAGTAGCAGAGATCAAGCGTCGTATCCACCCAAACGCCGTCATCCCCGTGCGTTTTAACGGTCACACCGTGCGCGAGCAGACGACCAGTAATATCATGGCGTTCATGTTCTTCTATATCGCCATCATCGTGGTGGCGGTGTTGATCTTCTGCGCTTCCGGCGTGGACTTCGACGAAGCGATCGGAACGGCTGTCTCAGCGATCGGCAATGTAGGTGTCTCCATCGGACAGTTCGGTCCCTCGGGTACGTACGCAGACTACCCCACCGTAGCCAAATGGACGGCAACCTTAGTCATGCTCATCGGACGTCTGGAGATCTTCACGGTTTTGTTGTTGTTTAGTAGAGCGTTGTGGAAGAAATAAGTGAAGCCGTATAAAGTTCTGATATTTATAGCTTGCGTGATGGCATGCCTGGCGGCACTTTGCATGGTGCTGCCCGGGCGGATTGCGTTCGGCGAAAAGCAAGTACGCTGGCCGACTCTCGCGGAGGTGATAAGCCCCTCCCAGCCTCCCCATGAAGGGGAGGAGATAGAGCAACTAGATACTCTAGATGCTCTAGAGAGACTAGATACGCTAGATACGCCAGCCCCTCCGGAGAATAGCGATGAGAGGCTACCCATCCCCAAAGTGTCGGTGGATTCGACGACGGACAGCAGGGTCTTCCTGCAGGCCTTTTATGCATCGTTGGCGGACGCAGGGACGAAGAAGATCCGCGTCGTTCATTACGGAGACAGTCAGATCGAGGAAGACCGCATGACCCAGCAGATCCGCGAAGCCTTACAAGCCGCCTACGGAGGTTCAGGAGTCGGGTTACTGCCGTTAGCGCAGACCATTCCGTCCCTCACCGTACGGCAGGAGCTTTACCTCTCCGGTCGCTTCGTCAGCCCGATGAACGGTCCGAGGCGATACATGGTTCATGGTCCCAAACGCGACCAGCGCACCGACGGACTTTACGGTCCGATGGGGCAGATGGCGTACCTAAGCGACAGCCTCGTCAAAGGTAGCGAGCGTATCACGGCTGTCTGCCAGCCCCTTCAACCCAATATGCACTACGATCGTTTCCGGCTTTTCGCAGACACCTCCGTCCACTATACCACCTCCCGCGACACGATGTTCCTCTCCGGCCGCGGCGGCGTTTACGGCCTCTCACAAGAGAGCCGGACCGGCATCATCGTCGATAACATCCCCTTGCGCGGATGTCTGGGCATCGTCTTTACAAAAATGGACAGCGCCCAGCTGAGCACGTTCTACAGCGAAGAGAACGTGCGGCTGATCATCATGCAGTTTGGCGGCAACGCTATCCCCTCTAATAAGAACCCCGGAACGATACAAGCGATCGTCACAGGCCTGCGTCAGCAGGTGCAGTACCTGCGTCGTTGCGCACCCGAGGCCTCGATTCTCTTCATCGGACCGAGCGACATGCTGACCCAGACGGACGGCGAATGGATGACGTATCCGATGGTTCCGTACATGGACAAACTGCTGCGGAAGATGGCGTTGGAGGAGCATATCGCTTATTTCAGCCTCTACCGATGGATGGGCGGCAGCGGATCAATGATGAAATGGCAAGAAGTGGGTCTGGCTGGTTCGGACGGCGTACACTTTACCCGCGCCGGGGCTCGCAAGGCCGGAAAAGCAGTAGCAGAATGGATGATGGAAGTAAATGAGTGATTTCTGGTATCACATATTAGGATTTAACGCAGAGAGCCCGCTGCTCTTCACCCAGTTTTATTTCTGGGCGTTCTTCGCGTTGGTCTATGCGCTTTTTGCGTTGCTTATCTCCCTTCCCTCTAGGGAAGGGTCTGGGTTAGGCTTACCCAACCGCAGGCTCCATTTGCGCAACGTTTATCTGATGTTCGTCAGCTGGTTCTTTTACTACAAGACCAGCGGAATCTTCCTGCTCATCTTAGCCTTCGTCACACTCTCCGACTGGCTCATCGCCAAGCGGATCCATAAAAATCTGTCAGCAAAGCGGTCTGTCAGCAAAGCTGCGCTTTGGCTCACCCTCTCCGTCGTCATCGACCTCTCCATCCTCTTTTATTTCAAGTACGCGTACTTCTTCACGAACGTCATCAACTCTTGGTTTGGCGCGGATCTCCGGGTCTTTGACATCTTCGCCTATATCGGCAACGGCTTCTCCGAGGCCGGGCGGTTTGATGTGGATACCATCATCCTGCCGGTGGGTATATCGTTCTATACCTTCCAGGTCATCTCCTACACCTGCGACGTCTTCCGGCGGAAGATCGAACCGGTGAAGAACATTCTGGATTTTGGTTTCTACGTCTCCTTCTTCCCGCAGCTCGTAGCCGGACCTATTGTGCGTGCCGAAGAGTTCATCCCGCAGTTATACAAACCTTTCCGCCTCTCGCGCAGAGCCTTCGGCATCGCGGTCTTCTGGATCCTCAACGGTCTGGCGAAGAAGATCATCATGTCCGATTACCTGGCGGTGAACCTCATCGACCGCGTCTTTGACAACCCGCTTCTCTTCTCCGGCTTCGAGAACCTCTTTGCGCTCTTTGCGTACTCGCTGCAGGTCTATGCAGATTTCTCGGGCTATACGGATATCGCTATCGGCGTAGCGATGCTCATGGGCTTCTACCTGCCGATGAACTTCAACAGCCCCTATAAGTCCAAAACGCCGCAAGAGTTCTGGAGGCGGTGGCACATGTCCCTCGGACGGTGGCTCAAGAGCTATCTCTATATCCCATTAGGCGGTAACCGAACGATTCTCGGCTTCAAGGCGCCCAAACTATGGGCGTCGAACTTCAATTCGTTCATCACCCAAGTCCTCGGCGGTCTCTGGCATGGCGCAAGTTGGAACTTCGTCCTCTGGGGAGCCATCAACGGCGTGGGCATGATCGTGGAGAAGATCTGGCGGGAATGGAACTGGCATGTACGTTTTGCGGCGATTTCTGCGTTGACGTTCGGGCTGGTGCTACTCGATTATTTCTATAACCTCCCTGTCTGGCGTCTCTTCGCTGTATGGGCGGCTATCATCTGGTTTGGAACCGCCATCCGGTATATCTACTGGTTGATTACAGCAGATAAAATCATAAATCATAAACTTGAAATCCTAAATAATAAAATCGCGAACGCGTGGGCGATCTTGCAGACTTTTGCTTTCATCACCTTCACGCGTCTCTTCTTCCGTTCGTCCAGTAACCTTGACCCCGCGACGGCAAATGAAGTAGCTTGGGCGACGGCAAAAAATATGGTGAACCAAATCGGCGGCGCGTGGTCCAATGCCATCATCCCGGATTTCCTCTGGGAGTACAGATGGGTCGTCGCGATGTTCGTTGCCGGCATGCTGATTCATTGGATCCCGACGAACTTCAAACGCCGTTACCGCCTGTGGTTTAGCGCGATGCCTTTGTGGCTGATGGTCATCGTCGTCTGCCTCGCCATCGTCGTCATCTACCAGTTCGTCTCCGCCGAGATGCAACCCTTTATATATTTTCAGTTCTAATATGATTATAGGTATCACCGGAGGCATAGGAAGCGGCAAGTCCACTATTGCACGAGCGCTCGCAGCCCGCGGGTTTGCCGTCTATGACTGTGACCGCGAAGCCAAACGTATCATTGCGGAGAACAAAGACGTGCAGCAACAGATCATCGCCCTCCTCGGTCCAGAAGCGTTTGTCAACGGGGTTTATAACACCGCCTATGTCGCCCAACGCGTCTTTGCCGAGCCGGAGCTACTGGAGCGGTTGAATCAGATCGTTCACCCCGCCGTCAAAGAAGATATCTTGGAGAAGCAACCGGACTTTGTAGAATCGGCTATTCTGTATGAGGCAGGGTTAGATGCTATTTGCGACAAGATTTTTGTCATCGAAGCCCCGGAAGACATCCGCATCGCGCGTACCATCGCCCGCGACTACCACGGCGACGCCTCGCCCGAGAATATAGATAAGGTACGCGCCCGTATACGCGCGCAACTATCATCATCCCCCCTCCATGGGGGGACCGAGAGGGGCTTCATTCTTATTAATGACGGACAGAAAAGTATCGATGAATTGGCAGATGAGATACAGAATTGGCTGAAAAAGTGAAATAAATTTGCATATATCAAAAATTATTCGTAATTTTGCAGCGCAAAATCAAACCGCTGGCACCGACAGCGTAAAAAAGCGGTGACATAGTAAGACTAAAAAAGCGTTTGCTTTATTTGAGGATTCATTCGATCTACCACATTGAAAATCACATTCCAAGGATAATGCGAAACGTTCACGTTTACACGTGGGCTTTCAGCGTATTTGGATGTGATGGGTGTGGTAGCCCGAATGAACCAATAGCAGTTAGCTCACTTTTTTAGTATAGATAATTCAATAAACAATAACGGAGAGAGCCGAAAATCCTATAAAGAGTAGGCACAAAAACTAACAAAAAAAAATGAAGAAGTTATTTATTATTCCTTGCCTTTTGGTACTGTTGCTTGCTTCATGCAAGAACAATCAAAAAGCATGTTATGAGATCACTTTGACTGCTAACGGACAATCGGAGATCATGTACGTCTATGCGGATGAAAACGGGGCTGATGCACAAGCTACGGAGCTGAAGAATCGTTATGCTGCGATGGGTTATGACAAAAACAAACTGTCTGTGCAAGTGAAGAAATTGGACAAATCCGAATCAGACTGTCAAGCAGCAGAAGAAGTTGTTCCTGAACCGGAAATTAAAAGAACCGTTAAACCGACGGCTTCATTCGAGATGAAGGTAGAGGGCATCAATCCGGACGGCTATTCTGATACGTACGGTGGCGCTAAGGGATTAGGAGGTTTTTCTGTCACTTGCCGTTATGTTGCGCAAGGAGGACACTCATCTTCGCCATTAATGAGTATCATGCATATGAACAATGGACTTTCTTATCAATACAACGATGTTGCATTTGGTGAATATGTAAAAGATAACAGTTACGTCGGAGGCAGAATCATTTGCTTTAATCCATACTACGATAAAAACGTAGAATATTTGACACCTGATGAGCAAAACTTCATAGGTCAAACGATGGATAATTATTTTACCGGAACACCTGATGGTCCTTTCAAAATCAAAAAGAGTTGTACGTGGACCTTCCGTCTCGGTCGTGACTCTACCTACACCTACGTTGATGAAGTAGTGGACACCTATAGCAACTATGCGCAATTGAAAGCAGCTCTCCTGTCTTGCGACGCAGATAATCCGATTTTCCAATCGCTTTATTACTACGATGCCAAGAAGGATGAGTTTATTCTTAAAGACAGAAAGTCATGGGATCTTAAGTAAATAATGTAGAAAAATTGACGGATTTTGTACAAAAGGAGTGCTTCGGCACTCTTTTTGCTTTAATAGTTTGCGTATGTCAAAAATTTTGTGTATCTTTGTCGTCAGATTTGGATAAGAAAAAAAGATGAAAGCAAAATGGACAGGGTTGGTGAATGAGTTGCGGGGACATGTGGACCGCAATCATTACGCAAGACGGATACCGGGAAACTGGCAGTATGCCGCTGTGTGCGAGAAGCCGGAATTGAGCGAAAAGACCAAGAAAAAGAAGGCCGCCCTGCCTCATGTGAAGAAGTTTAAGGAGATGATGGCGGAATGCAAGGCAATCTTGCATGATCCGGAGAAAAGGGCAGAATGGCAAGCGAAATATGATGAGGCAAAACGTGAGGCTATTCGGCAGAACAAACCCGTGCAAGGGCGGCTATGCGACTACGTGAAGCATGAGTTGATAGAAGCGCAGAAAAAAGCAGCGAGCGAGAGTAGTGAGGGGTAGTACAGAGGTCTAACGTCGTACGAAGCATACGATGAGCATACGTTCAGCATACGATCAGCATTCGATTGGACACTTAGGGGGTGTCCTATTTTTTTTGCAAAAAATCACAGAAAAATTTGCGTATGTGCAATTTTTGTAGTACCTTTGCAGCCGAAATAAGACGGAATAGGCAATAATAGGCCGAAATAGGCCGGGATAAGCCAAAATAGGCAAAATAAGCAGGGGTAAGCAATAATAGGCAATAATAGGCCGAGATAAGCAATAATAGGCCGAAATAGGCCGGGATAAGCCCAAATAGGCAAAATAGGCCGGGATAAGCAATAATAGGCAAAATAAGCAGGAATAAGCAGGAATAAGCAAATAAATCAAAAAAACAATATGAAAAAGTACTTTTTTGTAGCACTCATGTGCATGGTAAGCGCGGTATTTCTTAGTGCTTGCAACAAGAATGAGCCGGAAGATGGCGGGAACAAAGTGAATTACGACCAGATGATTGGTTCGTGGAAGCTGACTTCCTACTCCGTTCTTTGGAAGAACCTCGATGACAACATCACCGAGAAAGAGCTGAACTACACCGACGGTTATCTCGTTATTGAGAAGCGTAAAACCGACGATGGCGATGCGTATTTCTACAAAGAGAACTTCGCAGACGAGAGCCGCGAGGAGTACGAAGGCATGTTGGAAATCGACTCCAAGAACAACCAAGTTTATTTCCGCGCAGAGGATGGTTTTCAGCGTAGAGACAATGCGGAGATTTATGATTTCAAGGTTTCGTTCCCTGAGAACGGCAAGATGGAGTGGGACTACCATACAACAGCGACCCACAGCCGTAACAGCGTTTCCCATCAATGCAAACGCGATGTGAAAGCAGTATTTGTAAAACAACTACAATAATTTATTTACAGCAATGAAAAAGATTTTTTCTTTGGCAGTAATATTCTGCCTCGCCCTCGTGGGCGCAATGTTCGTTTCTTGTAATGACGGACAGAAAAGCAGTTATCAGTATTTAGTACAGTTGGCTGCAGTAGAGCAGGATCAGCAGCTTAGCATGCAGTTTGAGTTGAATGGTCTGCCTATTATCAACGAGGAGATGGAGAAAGCTTCTGACCAAAAAGGTTCTATCATCTTCAAAGACACTCGCTCCGGCGCCGACAAGCGTGCGAAAGACGCTTTCGCTAAAGGTGTAGAGCGTGTACGCAAAGAGACCAACAACTCGTACGAAGGATTGATCGTTGTTCTCAACGTTGCCGATCCGGACACGAACAAGCCTATCGAGGTTGACAAAGTGACACTTTAAGCCGTCTTAATGTAGAAAAATTGACGGATTTTGTACAAAAGGAGTGCTTCGGCACTCTTTTTGCGTTAATAGTTTGCGTATGTCAAAAAAAAGCAGTAAATTTGTAGCCGATTTTGTGCGCACGCAGTAAACGCGCACATACACGTATAATAAGAAAGGATGAGAATAGCAATTATCGGATACGGAAAGATGGGTCACATGATCGAAGAAGTGGCCCTGAGCAGAGGTCACGAGATTGTGGCTACTATTGACGCCGGCGATGCCTTCGACCTGAAAGGCGCCGACGTGGCGATTGAGTTTACTACTCCGGCAACGGCAGAGGAGAACATCCGCAAGGCCTGGGCACAAGGTGTGCCTGTAGTCTCCGGTTCGACCGGGTGGGACGCCGCAGCACTGATGGACGAAGACCGACGGATGCATGACAAACAAATGCTCGTCTGGAGCAGCAATTACTCCGTAGGCGTCAATATATTCTTTGAGTTGAACAAGTTCCTGGCTGAGAAGATGGCATCCCAACCGCAGTACACCCCTTCCATCACCGAGACCCACCATATTCACAAACTCGACAAACCAAGCGGAACTGCCAAAACTTTGGCGGAACAAATAGAGAACGAACTCCCTTCCCTTCAGGGAGGGGCTGGGGGTAGGCTTCCTATCGAATCCATACGCGAAGGCGAAGTGCCGGGGACGCATGAGGTGAAATGGGACAGCGAGGAGGATACGATCATTATTACACACATCGCCAAAGGCCGCAGGGGTTTTGCCCTCGGAGCTGTACTCGCTGCGGAAGATATTTATAAAGAAAAAAACATATAAAACCCTGATTATTGATTTTAGTACTACGTACCTAAGAATCTTTATTTCGAAAACTTATCCCCGAATAAATTCGATATAACTTTTCAAAACAAATCTTCTAATTCAACGAATAAAAATCAATAATCAGACATAAACACAAAAAACAATTTTTTATTGGTCCAAAATGGTCAAAAATGATCCGAAAAAGATGAAAAGTTTTCAAGATAGAATTAACGAAGTGTCGCGCGGAGGATGGATTCGCGCAGGGGTTTGGAGCGCGCTCTATATCGCGTTCGTCATCTGGGTCGCATGGGGCGACTGGAAGAGTCTGGGTTGGCTGGTGTTGCTGCCGCTGATCGTAGATGCCTTCACAACGAAGTATATCAACTACTCTTGGTGGCGGAAGTATAAGCCTACCCCCGACCCCTCCCTGAAAGGAGGGGAGAAGGGAGCAACGCCAAACCCCAAAGGGAATGCTTTTCTTTATACTTTGTTTAGTTGGATAGACGCGATTGTTTTTGCCCTCGTAGCGGTGTATTTCATCAACTTGTATATCTTCCAAAACTACCAGATTCCCTCTTCGTCTCTGGAGAAGAGTCTGCGTGTCGGAGACTTCCTGTACGTGAGCAAGATGGCGTACGGCGCGCGTGTGCCGCAGACGCCGCTCTCGATGCCGCTCGTGCAACACACGATGCCGGAATGGTTGGGCGGAGGAAAGAGTTATCTGGATAATCCGCATTGGGACTACAAACGCCTAGCAGGTTGGACGAGTCCGAAGAAAGGCGACATCGTCGTTTTCAATTTTCCTGCCGGCGACACGGTGTGTCTGAAGATGCAGAATCCCGACTACTATACCCTCAAGCACTACTACGGCGAGGCGTTGTTAAGATCCCGCGAGGATGTCTTTGGCGAGATCGTCACGAGGCCTGTCGATAGGCGTGAGAACTACGTCAAACGCTGCGTGGGTGAACCGGGAGACTCGTTGAAAATCGTGGAGAACACGATTTTTACAAAGGGACTAAGTGCGCCAAGTGGGCAGTACTCAAGTACCACGGCGTGGCAGCGTGAGCCGGAGAGAGAGGGATTGCAGCTAAACTACCTCGTGCAGACCGACGGGCATGTGTTCGGGGCCAAATACCTGGAGAAGATCGGTATCAGCATAGCTGACCGCATCCAGATAGACGCCACCACCTGGCATTTCCCGCTGACAAAGGCGATGAAGGAGGAGTTGACCCAGAACCCGCATGTGGTAGCCGTCGTAGTAGAACCATCGGAGCGCGGCGGAGAGGTCTATCCGCTGGGACATAACACCTGGACGCGCGACAACTACGGACCGATTTATATCCCGAAGAAAGGCGATAAACTGATGATTACCGAGGAGAACTACTGGATCTATAAGCGGATTGCGGACGCGTACGAGTTCAAGTCCATGAAGATCGGCGAGGAGTACGAGTTTGAGATGGATTACTACTGGATGCAGGGCGACAACCGCCATAACTCCGCCGACAGCCGTTATTGGGGCTTCGTACCGGAGGATCACATCGTCGGACGGCCGGTATTCATCTGGCTCTCCATCGACAAAGACAAACATTCCATCCGCTGGAACAGGATTGGCAGAGGAGCAAAACGATGATTTTACCTACCGCATATTTGCCGCCGAAGTCGTACATGGACGCGCTGATGAGCGAACCCGCGACGATTGAGCAGATGGAGAGCTTTGAGAAACAGACGTTTCGCAACCGAGCGCTAATCCGCGACGCAAAAGGAGAGTTGGTACGACTAACCGTTCCGGTGGGCAAAGTAGAACACAAGCAGCTGACGCGGGATATTCAGATCAGCTACCAGACCCGGTGGCAACACCAACACTGGATCACCCTCGTCTCCGCGTACCAACACACGCCGTACTTTACGTATTTAGCCGATTACCTCAGGCCGTTCTACGAGAAAGAGTACAAGTGGCTGATCGATCTGAACGACGAGATGAACGCGACGCTGGTCGCCCTTCTAAAGAAAGAGAGACCGTTATTAGACGAAAGTCAAAAGTCGAAAGTCGAAAGACGCACCGCCGATTGGAGCGGACAAATTTGGACAGATAAACATCCGTGGCAAACGGAATTAAGTATATTAGATACGTTGTTTGATGAAAGAGATTGATTGGAGTAAATTGGGATTTCATTACACGGAGCCGGACTATATAGTTCGCGCCGCGTATCACGATGGCGCGTGGGAAGAACCCTACGCCACGAAGGACAAGTTCCTGCACTTGCATGTGTCGGCTACTTGTTTGCAGTATGGGCAAGAGGCCTTTGAGGGGCTGAAAGCTTTCCGGGGAGTAGATGGGAAGATCCGTATCTTCCGCTGGCGGGATAATGCCAAACGAATGGCGCGAAGCGCAGAGGGCTTGTACATGCAGCCCGTTCCGGAGGAGTTGTTCGGCAAAGCCATCCGGCTGGCGTTGGAGAAGAACCTGGATTTTCTGCCGCCTTACGGAACTGGCGCAACGCTTTATTTCCGACCGCTGCTGATCGGTACGACGCCGAGGCTGGGTGTAGGACCGGGCAGAGACTTTGAGTTCATCGTCATCCCTTCGCCGATAGGTCCGTACTATCCGGGCAAGTTCCATTGCACAACCTTTATCGTGAACCGGCATGTGGATCGTGCGGCGCCTTACGGAACAGGTACATTCAAGGTCGGCGGTAACTACGCCTCGTCCTTCCGGGCTACCGAACCGGCTCATGCACAAGGCATGGACTGCCTCTTCCTCGATGCCAAACACCATCGGTATATCGACGAGTGCTCGGCAGCGAACTTTATCGGTATAAAGAGGCCTACCCCCACCCCCTCCCTAAAGGGAAGGGAGCCTCAGATTGAATTTTTGACACCGCGGTCGTCCGCTATTCTGCCGAGTATCACGAATGACAGTCTAATGACCCTGGCAAAGGACTTAGGGATGAAAGTGACGAGACGGCATATCCGGCTGGAGGAACTGGCGGACATGAGCGAAGCCGCAGCCTGCGGAACGGCGTGCGTCATTAGCCCAATCGACAAAGTGATCGATCCGGAGAAGAACAAGATCTACCACCTGAGCGACGAACCCGGACCGGTACTCACGAAATTGTACCACGCACTACGGGACATCCAATTCGGCCGAGCCGAAGATAAGCACGGATGGTGCACAATAATTTAAAACCAAATAATTTATGTTTAAGAATCAACCCAAAGGATTGTTCGCGTTGGCTTTAGCCAACACAGGCGAGCGTTTCGGCTACTACACGATGTTAGCCGTCTTTGCGCTTTTCTTGCGCGCTAATTTTGGTCTGTCAGCTTCGGCTGCGGGCGCTATTTATGCCACGTTCCTGGCGTTCGTGTATTTCCTGCCGCTGATCGGTGGTATCATCGCCGATAAAATCGGTTACGGCAAGTGCGTGACGATAGGAATCATTATTATGTTCTTGGGCTACGTGCTTCTGGCGATCCCGATGGGAGGCGTAGAGTACGGCAGTACGGCTGTAGCCATGGCAGGTATGATCGGTGCATTAGTACTCATTAGTTTCGGAACCGGCCTCTTCAAAGGTAACCTGCAGGTGATGGTCGGCAACCTCTACGACGACCCGGCTTATGCAGATCGCCGCGACGCTGCTTTCTCGCTGTTCTACATGGCAATCAACATCGGCGCTATGTTCGCTCCGACAGCCGCTGTGAAGATCATGGCTTGGGCGCAGGAGAGTTTGGGCGTGAGCGTGAACGACAGCTATCACTTCGCTTTCGCAGTAGCCTGCGCTTCGCTGGTACTCAGTATTGCTATCTATTACGCTTGCCGTCCGTGGTTCGAGCACGTGGAGAACACGGCCAAACAGGCAGCTGCGAGTGGTCAGAAAGTAGAGACCCTCTCGCCGGAACAAACGAAAAAACGTATCGTGGCGCTGTGCCTCGTCTTCGCCGTAGTACTCTTCTTCTGGATGGCTTTCCACCAGAACGGTCTGACGCTGACGTATTTTGCCAACGAGTTCGTAACGCCGGTAGTATCGGGCGTACAGACGATGGCTTTTGATATCTGGAACTTAGTGCTGGTAGCGATTCTTGTGTACGCGCTGTTCGGCATCTTCGGCGATGGCGAGAAGAAAGCGAAGATGATCTGGTCGTGTGTCGGTGTAGCCGTGCTGGGTACATTAGCGTATAAGTACTTCCACCACCCCGCTGAGTTGGGTATCTCCGCACCGATCTTCCAGCAGTTCAACCCCTTCTACGTAGTTGCCCTGACGCCGGTGAGCATGGCTATCTTCGGTGCGCTGGCGGCGAAAGGAAAAGAACCCTCTGCGCCGCGTAAGATCGCGTACGGAATGTTGGTAGCCGCAGCGGCTTATGCGGTAATGGCATTCTGCTCAATCGGCCTGCTGACTCCGGCAGAGCAAGAGTTGGCACGCGTCACCGGCGATGGTACGTTTGTAAACGCAAATGTGCTCATCCTCACCTATCTCGTATTGACTTTCGGCGAGCTGCTGCTCAGCCCGATGGGTATCTCGTTTGTCAGCAAAGTGGCACCTCCGCAATACAAAGGAATGATGATGGGTGGCTGGTTTGTAGCTACTGCGCTGGGTAACTTCCTCGTTTCCGTAGGCGGTTACCTCTGGGGCAACCTGCCGTTGTGGCTCGTTTGGAGCGTGTTCATCGGAGTATGCCTCATCGCTGCTATCTTCATGTTCGCAATGATGGGTAAATTAGAAGACGCAACGAAGTAATGTTGAATGTTGAATGTTGAATGTTGAATGACTGAGTTAATCAAATATTTTGAGTCCCTCGAAGCGCGGATAGCGGAATACGAAAAACGCATCGCCGCGCTGGAGGAGGCTCAGCAGACCAACGAAGCGGTCATCGCTTCGATGGAGGCAGAGATCGAGGAACTGAAGAGCCGCCCTCTGCCGGAACCTCAGGTGGTAGAAAAAGTCGTGGAGAAGATCGTGGAGAAACCCGTCGAAATACCGGTATCTCGAGATATCGAAATATCGAAGGAGCCGGAGCCCGCTCCCGCTATAGCAGAGCCAGCGTCTGTAGTAGAGGAGCAAGTTTCTCCCAAAGCTGCGGTTTATGGCAAACCGGTGGACGACATCCGTCAGGCAATCTCGTTGGGCGATCGGTTCTTGTACCAACGGGAGTTATTCGGTCAGAATGCCGAGCTGATGCAACGCACCCTCACGGAGATCAATGAGCTGAAGTCCTTCGATGAGGCGATGACTTATATCGGATCCCGCTTCCAATGGGACACCGAGAGTAATAGTTACCAACAGTTTATCGTTTCCCTTCACCGCCGTTTCGGATAAATGCTGTATATCGTTCCCACACCGGTCGGCAATCTGCAGGACATGACGTTCCGCGCGATTGAGACGCTGAAATCAGTTGATCTGATTTTGGCGGAAGACACACGTACCAGCGGCGTGTTGCTGCAGCATTTTGATATCCACACGCCCTTGAAGAGCCATCATAAGTTCAACGAACATGAGACCTCAGCGGATATCGTGGAGCGGCTGAAGGCAGGTGCCAATATCGCGCTCATCTCTGATGCCGGTACGCCGGCTATCAGCGACCCGGGGTTCTTCTTGACCCGCGCTGCCGCAGAAGCCGGTATCGAGATTCAGACGCTCCCGGGTGCGACGGCTTTTGTGCCGGCGTTAGTGGATAGCGGTCTGCCGAACAATCATTTCTACTTTGAAGGCTTCCTTCCGCAGAAGAAAGGCCGGCAGACACGTTTGCAGTACCTGGCGCAACTCGATGAGACCTTCATCATCTATGAGTCGCCTTTCCGGCTCGTGAAGACCTTGGAGCAGCTATCCCAAGTATGCGGCGAAGAGCGCAAAGCGTCCGTCACCCGCGAGATCAGTAAGATTCACGAAGAGACCGTCCGCGGGACGCTCGCTGAACTGATAGCGCATTTCAAAGCGAAAGCCCCTAAGGGTGAGATTGTCCTCTGCGTGGGAGGCATAGAAACAAAGAAAAAGGAGGAACAAGATGAGTGAGATGAAATCCCTGGCGAAGGACACCGCTATCTATGGTTTGAGTTCGATAATAGGTAAGTTTCTGAACTACCTGCTCGTACCGCTCTACACGTACGCTTTAGCGCGTACGGCGGACTATGGTATTGTGACGAATATCTACGCCTGGACGGCCTTGCTGCTGGTGATCCTCACATACGGCATGGAGACAGGGTTCTTCCGTTTCGCCAATCGTGAAGATTACGACCCGAAGAGTGTCTATAAAACAGCCTACATCACATTGCTTATCAGTAGTGCGATGTTTACGATGCTTGTCTTCATTTTCCACCAACCGATAGCGAATATTCTCGGCTATCCCGATCATTCGGAGTTTGTGGAGATGATGTTTGCTACAGTGGCTGTCGATGCGTTTGCGTGCATCCCCTTTGCGTACTTGCGGTACCGGAAACGACCGATCGTTTTTGCGGCACTCAAGTTGCTGTTTGTGCTACTGAACATCGGTTTTAACATCCTTTTCTTAGTAGTCTTGGGCAAGAACGATGTGTTCTATGTCTTCCTCAGTAACATCTTAGCGACGACGATCCAGACGCTCTGCCTCTTGCCGTTCACGATGCCGAAAGGCGGACAGTTCAGCGCACCTGTACTCAAAGAGATGCTGCGTTATTCGCTGCCGTTGCTGGTACTCGGCGTAGCAGGAATCATGAACCAGACATTAGACCGCATCCTCTTCCCGTATCTCTATACCGGCGAGGACGCACAGGCACAACTCGGTATCTACGGAGCGTGCTTCAAGGTAGCGATGGTGATGATGATGTTCACCCAGGCCTTCCGCTATGCGTACGAGCCGTTTGTATTCGCAAAACACAAAGACCGACAATCTGTGGAAGCCTACGCCGATGCGATGAAGTACTACATCATCTTCTCGTACCTCATCCTCTTGGGCGTGATCTTCTATCTGGATATCTTCCGGTACATCGTCTCGAGCGCTTATTGGGAGGGCTTGAAGATTGTGCCGGTAGTCCTCTGGACGTACGTCTTCCAGGGCATCTACTTCAACCTTTCGTTCTGGTACAAACTGACGGACGAGACCAAATGGGGCGCGTATTTCTCGCTCATCGGCTTATGTATCACGCTGGTTCTTCAGATCGTCGGCGTGCCGCGCATCGGTTATTGGGCGTCTTGCGGCAGTAGCCTCGTTTGCTACTTCGTGATCATGCTCCTCTCCTATTTCATCGGTCAGAAGAAAGCCCCGATTCCCTACGACCTCAAGAGTATCGGCGGTTACACAGCGCTGACGCTCGGGCTGCTGGGGGGTTACTATGCCTTCCGGCTGTATTATGTACAAAACATGTGGGCGCTGATGGGTATCGGCACGGTACTGATCGGCATCTACCTATTTATATTAACCCGTAAAGATTTTCCTATTCAAAATGTTCTCAGGAATCGTAGAAACAATGGCTCAAGTCGTCAAGATTGAGACTGAGCAAACCAATAAACACTTTACCCTCCGCAACCCCTTTGGCGAGCCGCTGTCAATCGACCAGTCGATTGCGCACAACGGCGTGTGCCTGACGGTGGTGAAGATTGAGGGCGACCTCTATACCGTCACAGCGATGCAGGAGTCCCTGCGTCTGACCAACCTCGACTTGCTGAAAGTCGGCGATTGGGTCAACGTAGAGCGCTCGATGCTCATGGGCGGTCGTCTGGACGGACACATCGTACAAGGCCATGTGGATCAGAAAGCGGTCTGCATCGACGCCCACGAGACCGATGGTAGTTGGTACTACCGCTTTGAGTACGAGACCTCCAGAGAGATGATCGAGCGCGGGTATTTCTGCGTGGACAAAGGTTCAGTAACCATCAACGGCGTCAGCCTGACGGTTTGCGAACCCGACATCCAAGGCGACAAAGGCTATGTATCCGTGTGCATCATCCCCTATACCGAGGAGAATACCAACTTCAAGTATATCCAAGCCGGCACGGTGGTGAACCTCGAGTTTGACATCCTCGGCAAGTACATGGCGCGCTATGCAGCTATCTTAAAATCATAAATTCAAAATTTGAAATCATAAATTAAAAATCATGGACAAAATTAGTTATGCATTAGGCCTCTCAATGGGTCAAAACCTCATGGGCAGCGGCGTAGAGAAACTGAACTATCAGGACCTCGCAGCCGGCATCGAAGATGTACTGACCCATCAGCAACCCAAGATCAGCTATCAGGAGGCACAACAGGTATTGAACACCTTCTTCCAGGAGTTGGAGCAGAAGATCGCCGGCGCAGCGAAAGAGGCAGGAGAGAAATTCCTCGCCGAGAACGCCAAACGCGAAGGCGTCAAAGTAACGGAATCCGGTCTGCAGTACGAGATCCTCGAGCCGTCGCTCGGTCAAAAACCGAAAGCAACCGACACCGTGCGCGTACACTACGAAGGTACACTGATCGATGGTACCGTTTTCGACAGTTCCTACAAACGCGGCGAGTCTATCACTTTCCCGCTGAACGGCGTCATCAAAGGCTGGACCGAAGGACTTCAACTGATGTCGATCGGATCAAAGTACAAATTCTTCATCCCCTATCAACTGGCTTACGGCGAGCGCGGAGCAGGAGCATCGATTCCCCCGTACGCAGCCCTCATCTTTACCGTTGAACTTTTAGGAATTGAGTAATAACAAAAAAAATGAAGGTTCGTGCAAGTCGAGTGTAAGCTCGCTTACGCAACTCGACGCAGCCGAAGCTCCAGAATTTTAATTTATTAAAATTATGAAAAAGATTAGTATCTTTTTGCTTGCCGTAATGGCTATGATTTCCTGCGGCAACAGTTACAAGGCACAAGATGCCGTATTAGAGAACGAAGCGGACTCCGTGAACTATGCGCTGGGTCTGCTCAATGGTCTGCAGATTAAGAACCGTTTCCTGGCTAACGACAGCAGCGATGCCGCCGTTGCAGAGTTTATCGACGCCCTCGAGGCTGCTTATCAGGGTAAAGAAGAGTCCCTGAGCGATATTGAGCAAACGGGGCGTCAGTTCGGTATCTCCGTTAAGAACTTTGAGCAGAAGGGTCTGGCGGAGAATAAAGACTGGACGCTCAACGAGCGAATCTTCCTCCAGGGTCTTGTAAACGCCCTCTACGAGGACACTACCGTCATGCAGGAAGCCGAGGCGGAGAGCTTCCTTATGTCCTGCTATCAGAGCAACCGTCAGATGGAAGCAGGTAAGGTCGTTTACTCCAAATGTCCGAGCAAAGCGAAGACCATCGAGTTGGCTTCCGCTATCGACTCGCTCAACTATGCCTTCGGTCTTATGAACGGACAGCAGATTCGCACGTACGTCCTCGCTGAGGATACTACCGGCAAAGCAGAGGAGACCTTCATTGAGAATGTCAACAAAGGTATGAAGGAGAACATGCGCAACCCGCAAGTAGTAGCTATGGCGAAGAATATCGGTAAGGCTATCCGCGAGCAAGAACCCGTTGGTCTGCTGGGTATCGATGGTCTGGAGACCAACTTCGAGCTTCTCAAACAGGGTTTCATCAACGGTCTGTATAATTACACCTCTCAGTTTGACAGCCAGGCTGCTAACATTTATGTAGAGGGAGTCATCAACCGCCTCAAATACGGCGAGGCCAAAGCAGCAGGTGAGAAGTTCCTGCAGGAGAACGCGCTCCGCGAAGAGGTTAAAGTAACCGAATCCGGCCTTCAGTACGAAGTACTCGTGCAGGGTAAAGGTCCGAAACCGACCGCAGAGCAGACCGTCAAAGTACACTACGAGGGCACCCTCATTGATGGCACAGTCTTCGACAGCTCCTACCAACGCGGAGAGCCGATTGAGTTCCCGCTGAACGGCGTCATCAAAGGTTGGACCGAAGGCCTGCAACTCATGCCGAAGGGTTCGAAATACAAACTCTACATCCCGTATGAATTAGGTTACGGCGAGCGCGGAGCTGGTCAGTCCATCCCTCCGTTTGCAGCGTTGATCTTCACAGTCGAACTGCTGGATATTAAGTAATGGGAGTTATCGCCAAGCAATCGGTTCGTGGTACAATAGTGACCTATTTAGGCATCGCCGTCGGCGTTGTCACCACGTTCTTTGTGCTAACCCGTTTCCTCACTACCGAGGAAATCGGGTTGGCACGAGTGCTTGTCGATGCTGCTACGCTTTTCATCGGTCTGGCGCAGTTAGGCACAAACGCCAGTATCATTCGTTTCTACCCGTACTTTCGGGAAAAAGACAGCAACGAGGATCACGGTTTCTTCTTCTGGGCGTTGGTCGTTCCGATGATCGGGTTTATCCTCTTTGCTATCCTCTATTGGGCATGCAGCGTTCCCTTGGGCGCTTGGTTTGGCGACAAATCGCCGCTATTTGTGGAGTATTATTATTTTGTGCTTCCCCTGGCGTTCTTTATGCTCTACCAGACGATTTACGAGAGTACCTGCAATGTGCTCATGCATATCGTCGTGCCCCGTGCCGTGCGGGAGTTGGTTGTGCGGATTGGTCTGCTGGCGCTCTATCTGCTGTATGCCTTCCGATTCCTTTCGCTCGATGGGTTTGTGATCGGTCTTTGCGCTAACTACGCGCTGGCGGCGCTCATTAACATGGCGTATTTCTTCTCCCTTAAGCCGATTCGTCTCAAGCCCGATTGGACCTACCTGAAGAGCAATCCTGCGCTCGTTCGCCGCTATCTGGTGTACACGGGCTTCCTCTTGCTCTCTGCCGCCACTACAGTCTTAGCCCCTACTCTCTCATCGTTCTTCGTAACGGCTAAGATGGGTCTGGACACCACCGGCATCTTCGCGATTGCTACGTACATGGCAGTCATGGTCAGTGTGCCGAATCGCTCTGTCTCTGCCATCGCCTCACCACAATTAGCGCGGGCCATCAAAGAGGATAACCGCGAAGAGTGCTCGCATCTCACACGCCAGGTGACGCGGAACATGCTTCTCATCGGCGGATTTATTCTGCTGACCATCTGGATCAATATTGACTTGATTTTTCATATTCTACCTAACGGTGCTACCTTCGCGCAAGCCAAAAACGTAGTACTTATCTTGGGTGTCAGCCAATTGATTTTGGGGACATTCGCTATCTGTTTTACCGCCTTGAACTACTCGCGGTATTATGCGTTGAGTCTGATTTTCTCGCTGGTCCTGACGATCAGCGCACTGCTGCTCAATAACTATCTGGTTCCGCTACTGGGCATGGAAGGCGCGGCTCTGAGCAACCTGCTCTCGTACAGCCTTTATTATATTCTGATTATCGCCACGGTAGTGCCCTTAGGCGGGTTCCATGTAGTGGATCGCAAGTGGTGGCATATCGCCTTGCTGTTAGCCGGGCTCTTTGCTCTCAATGCGCTATGGAGCATGTATGCGCCACTGCCGAATATATGGTTCGACAGCCTCCTCCGCAGCCTCGTACTCATCGGCGGAGGACTCTATGTCGCTTATAAAGCCCAACTCTCTCCGGAGATCAATGACCAACTGAAGAAATGCGTTATTTCATAACCTTCTCATATGACGGTACGTCGTTCCACGGCTCGCAGAGCCAGCCCAACGGCAACACGGTGCAAGCCGAGATGGAGGCAGCTTTTGCTACCATCCTGCGGCGCCTTGTGCCTTTGACTTTCGCCGGACGCACGGACGCAGGGGTTCATGCCGAGAAGATGGTAGCGCATTTTGATGTCGAGAGCGCAGTGCCTGCAAATTTTGGCGCACGGCTCAATAATCTCCTGCCGCCTTCCATCGCCATCAGCGATCTTCGCCTCGTGCGCGACGATGCTCATGCGCGATTCGACGCTACGGCACGCACATACCGCTATCGCATTACCACCCGCAAAGACCCGTTCCTCCATATTAACCACACGCGTGTGGCTCCGGGGCTGGATTTCGAGGCGATGAACAAAGCCGCAGCACTGCTGCTCGGCAAACAGGATTTTGCTTCTTTCTGCCGCGTCCACACGGACGTAAAGACCACCATCTGCGATGTGCGCGAAGCGAAATGGATACAGGAGTCTGAAACGGAGTATTCCTTCCTCATCACCGCCGACCGGTTTCTGCGTAACATGGTTCGCGCAGTAGTCGGAACCCTCTTTGAGGTCGGACGAAGACATATCCCCCCCGAAGCGATGGCGGAGGTTATTGACGCACATCATCGTTCTTCGGCAGGCCATTCGGCGCCCGCGGAAGGACTATCATTAATAGAAATCATTTATCCGCAAAATATTTACCAACCATGAGAAAAATCACTCTCTTGCTGCTTGCCGCAGCTGTTTTAGGCGCTTGTACATCAGCGTCAAAGTATCAAACGACCCGGCAGAAGGACATCGATGCGTTGACCAAATCGGCTTCCTTTGAAATGCCCAAAGTAGTTGTACCTTCGTTCCCGAAGAGCACGTTTAACATCCTCGACTACGGAGCTGACAACACCGGCATCGCTTTGGCTACCGAAGCGATTCAAAAAGCCATCGACGAGTGTACAGCTGCCGGCGGAGGAACAGTCATCATCCCGGAAGGTATCTACACTACCGGACCGATCACCCTCAAGTCCAACGTCCGTCTCTTCACCGAGAAGAACTCCTTCATCGTCTTCAGCCACGACCTCGATCTTTATGAGATCTACGATGAGTGGTTCGAAGGCATCCCGACCAAGCGATGCACCTCCCCGCTTAACGCACGCGACGCAGAGAACATCGCCATCACCGGCTACGGCACTTTCAACGGTAACGGCGATTGGTGGCGTCCGCTCAAGAAATCCAAGATGGCTCCGGGTCAATGGAAGAAACACCTCAAGGAGAAAGGCGGCGTAGTAACCGAGAATGATATCTGGTATCCGGATAGCGCATCGATCCTGGCGCAGACCTATTGCGTGGACCAGAACGTACCCGTCATCACCGACGACAGCCTCTGGCAGGTAGTAAAATCGTTCCTCCGCCCGGTAATGCTTCATTTCGTAGGATGCAAGAATATCCTCCTCGAGGGCGTAACTTTCGAGAACAGCCCGGCATGGAACCTCCACCCCATGTGCTGCGAGAACCTCATCCTGCGTGACCTCAATGTCCGCAACCCCTGGTACAGTCAGAACGGCGACGGCGTGGATGTGGAGTCCTGCAAGAATGTGGTGATTGCGCGCTGCTCCTTCGACGTGGGTGACGACGCTATCTGCATGAAGTCCGGGAAGGACAAACCCGGTCGCGACCGCGGCATCCCGACGGAGAACGTGGTAGTCGATGACTGCGTCGTTTATCATGGTCACGGCGGTTTCGTCTGCGGCTCGGAGATGTCCGGCGGCATCAAGAATGTTGAGGTACGCAACAACCTCTATATCGGTACCGATGTCGGACTGCGTTTCAAGTCCACCCGCGGCCGCGGTGGTGTGGTAGAGAACATCTATATCAACGGCGTCAACATGGTGAATATCCCGAACGAAGGACTCCTCTTCGACCTCTTCTACGGCGGTAAAGGCGCCGGTGAAGAAACCGAAGAAGAACTCGCAGCCCGCATGAATGCAGAAGCTACGGCTGTAAGCGAAGAGACACCGGCGTTCAAGAATATCGTCATCGAGAATGTCAAGGGTGCGAATATCAAACGCGCCATCTATTTCAATGGTCTGCCCGAGCAGAAGATTGAGAATGTCACCCTGCGTAACATCACAATGTCCGCTACCGAAGGTGCCCTCTTCCGCCAGACCAACGGCCTTGTCATCGACAATGTCAATATCCAGGCTCAGAAAGGCGAAGCCTTCACCCTCGCGCCGTCCGTAGAGAATGTCAAGATTAACTGAGAATAGTCAAGTTAGCGGTCTTTTGACTTTGAGCGTAGCGGTCTTACTACTCGCGGGTTGCGCCCCGCGGGTAGCCACCTCGTTTTGGAAAATCGGTACTCCGGAGGATAGTATTCTTCCGGGGTACACGGTCATCCATGCCGAAGGCAAGACGCGCCACTGCTACCCGATTGAGGCATGGAGCGACGGTCCGAAAGTAGATACGTATCATCAGCTTCACCATCATGGTGTAGCCGTTGAGAGTGAACTCATGGCGTATCGTATTTATTTCGATAAGAAACAGACTATCGACCCTTATTGCAAACGAAAGCCGCAGCTCGAACTGGCGCAGAGCTATTGGTATCCGAATGATAGTCTGTTAGCCGAAGGCTACGGCGATGATATCCTCCGCGTGAGCGGAACGGTAGGCGTCGGGTCTGTCAAATACTGGAACGGCAAATTATACCATATTGAAGATGTCGGTGAGCGGCAACAATGGATTGTCAAGAAACGCCGCAACAAAGCGACTATCGCTGTTTGCGATGTGGACTGGACGGTGCCCGATGGAAATCAGGACGATCCGGAGAAACGGAAAGTAGTTGACCTGAATGTAGAATATACGATGCGTGCCGGCCATAGGGATATGCGATGCGACGTCAAAGCGTCCGAGCCGGTAGAAGGCCTCTGCACCGGCGTACAGACTATTCCCGCGAAAGGAGGCAAAGATACGATCTCTATTATTCTTCCGAATGGCGTTTTACTCGCTTCGTGGGGAACCGATTGGCCTGTAAATGACTCTGCCAAATATGCTAAAGAGACCGTCGGCCTCGGCGTCTTTATTCCCAAAGAATATGCCGGTAAATTAGTCCATAACAAACAAAACAACCTCTGCTTTCTCAAATCACAAATCACAAATCACAAATCACAAATGTGCGCGACAGCGCATTTCTACCTCACCTGCTGCGGAGCGACCAAAGAAAACCACCCCGTGGCATCTTCTGCCGAGGAGTGGTTTGCGTATCTTCGCCGTTGGGCGAAATCCTTAAAGTAAAAAAAACGGACGTCACTGTAGAGTTTTACCCTCGTTTCGGACCCTCTGGGGTCCGTTTTTTTGTAATACGTTAGAACACTGGCGAACGACGTTCAGGAGCGCTAAAACCTCCGTCATGATAACTATCCGCTATCATGACGGCTATATTAGCTTGGAGTTGGATTATCTCCAATGCCGGAACTACGTATTTTTTCTTAGCCATTTTCATTTGCGAGTGCAAAGGTACTACATTTTTTTGACATACGCAAATTTATTTTACAAATTTGCCGGTTATATCATACATTTCCCCTTCCGGAGTAACGACATAGAGGGTATTATTGATCATTACCTTACGTGCGGACTTACTGTCAACAGCAGCGTTCTCGACGCCGGTAGCGATTTGCGGAGCACGTGCCTCGATACGTAATCCATAGCCGGTGGTCTTTCCTTTCGCGAGGTCGATTGTGTAAGCACCTAATGTCAAATCCCAAATAACCTGGTCATTGTACGTCAAGTAGAGATTTGCGTCTTGCGGAGCTTCCTCTACGGCGATGGTATAGGTACGTGCTTGCGGCGCATACAAACCGAGTGCGCATTGTGCTATATTATCAACCAGCGGCATCTCATTGCTGCAGAGTCCCATTCCCGCACGGGTGGTCCACATACGAGCTACTGTAGATTCGTTCATGGAGCCCATCTTGAGTACGTCGCGACCGATTACATATTCATCGGTTGCCTCTTCCGAGGCGGAAACCCAGATATAATCCGCAGGATTGATGGCATCCTCAGCCGTCAAAGCCAAGCGGAACTTCTCTACATTGCTTATAGCACGTTCCGGTGCACGGAAGTTGGTGTTCTCATCATCTGCGCTGAGCAAGGTAACGGTCTCAACTCCGCCAAACTGCATAAAGAAGGACAGACCGACAGCGATTGAATAGCCTTTCGCCTCACGCGGTTGATAGCATCTATGCGCATGGTCATAGAGCTGGATTAACGTTCCGGGGGCCACATCCAATTCCGTATGATGCAATGTACCATTACCGAAGCCATTCCAACCATTATCTTTGGTCGCTCCGAGTCCGGAGTATTCAGTTGTGAACGAGCGGTCGCCAGTTACGGCTTCGCCGGCTTTCTTCTTGAAGACAACGGTATTCCAAGGCTTCGTTTCGTCCAAGGTGATTGTATATGCTCTACCCGGCAACATTGTTCCGGTAAACTTATTCCAGTGCTTGCCTTTCTGGGCATGTTTTGCCTCGTCGTAAGCCATGACAGCGTAATTGACATTGAATTGCATTACTGCGCTCGGATCGTCTGCAATACTGATACCGCCAATGACATCTACCGGGAACGGAACAACGAAGTCATACCAACCCAAGGTATTACGTCCCGAAGGATCCAAAGTCAATTGGAAATAAGCGTCGCCATTAACCACAAGCTGTGATTCATTTGTTATTTGTCCCGAGCAGGACGCAGAGGTTGTTTGCTCGTTCGTAATACCCAGTTGGGCATCTAAGATAACATCATTTAATATCAGACTTGCGCCATCATTGAGGATAACATTACCGCCATTTTCCACATGGAGATTGCCATAAGATTCCAAACTCTTCGGAGTGCCGTTACCGATAACCAGTGTAGCGCCACTCTTGACAGTTACCGTAACGTCTTTCTCGATAGCGATACTATGCACGTTTGCAGCGGAGGAGATGGTCATATTTTTAGCTACGGTAATATCTACATTCTCATCCGGGACAAGATTCGTTGTCCAGTTGGTGTTAGTATTCCAGTTTCCTTCCTTATTAAAGATGTACTCTTCGTTTGCATTAACGGTTGCTGAAAGTTGAACGGTAATACTAAGATTTGCAATATTATCATAGACCTCTATGGCGCCTTGCCATTCGCCGAGTTGAGTCGGAGTAAAGGTAACCTGCAGATTATAATGTCCGAAACCGCCACACTGCAAATCAATAATACCATTATCCTTAATAGTAACATCTGTGGTACTATTTATTGTATGCGCCGTCAAATCGCCTTTCACATCCGAGTAATCAAATCCGACGATTACCGGCGTTGCTTGTCCCAAGGTAACCTCACCCAGATTGATCTCGTTCTGCGTTGCACGGAGGTATTGCTTACGTGTCACCTGGATATCTTTGATCTTATGGTGTCCGGTAGCTCCCGATTCACGGATGATACGCAATGCATCAGCCCGTTCGTCCAACTGCAAGTCAGAATTCGTCTTCCATTCATTCTTGACGGTTTCCACACGTGAGTTTTCTACGGGTAACCATTGCGAGTTGACACGCTGCTCAAACTTGACAAATCCGCCGAAGGATTTTATAAGCCCTAACTTGTACTCCTCTCCGTAGTATCGGAATGACAACTTATCCGGTTTCCCTTGTGTCGGGTCGAGATCTATGTCGTCAGAAATCATTTCCTCTGTTGTCAAATGAGTATAATCTGAGAAATCAACGTCAACCTCATACATATCTATGACATCCTCTTTATTGAGTACAAAGGGAGTTGCACAACCGGCTGAAGGTTGGCGAACGTTTATCAATACTATTACTGGTGCAGCTGCCTCATAATCTGCGTTTCCGCTCACAGAAGCCGTTACTTTCACTTCACCATAATTCAAAATTGTCATCTGGTTGCCACTAACGCTAACGATACCATTATTCAGCGGACAAGAATAAGAGATGTATTGAGAACGCTCTTCGCTGTATGTCAACTCACCTGTCGAAAGATTACGCAGATATACTTTCGCATCCAAATCAATCACGTTACCCGGTTCCATAAAGCGCGGGAAACTTTGGTTCCAAACGATTTCCTGTACTACTTTTTCCGTTGCTTGGATAACGCGTGTGTCACTTACTGATTTCCATTTTTCATTCTCCGGAACGATAGCTGTAAGTATTGCAGAGCCGAGTCCTACTACCTGGAATGCATAACCGTTATCCAGAATTCGAACTACGCTCTCATCATTTGATTCATACTTAATCAAAGCGGTACTTGTTGTCGTGGCAGCAGGTTTGATCGCATTGACGGTCAATCCGACAGGTAATGTCAGCGGGTTATTTGTATAGCCTTCCTGCCATGTTAAGGTAGGCGTACGTTTGGTCGTTTCGCCACTAACGGACAGGGCGCACGTCTGATAAGATGTACGTACAGTAATCACTGCATTATGCGTACCTAAATCCGTACTATGGTAGGTAACCGTTATCTCCTCTTTAGCCGAAGTTAAGTTATCGTGCTTATCAGAAACATCAATGTTTGAACGGCTAACGGTAAAATGCTCCGGATTGCTGGACTCGATAAGAATTTCGTCCGCGCACGTACTATAATCTATATAGAATTTTGCCTCTGCGGATGAAGTCTCATCGATTGTACACATCATCGTCGGCAACTTCGAGATCTTCTTTTTCTCTGCATCCTGAATATTCAGGTATGCCTTGCGCGAGATCTGTACGTCCTTATACCACTTACTAAGCGTAGCACCTGTTGCTGCTCCAAAACGGACGTGAGTAATTCGCTCTGTACCCTGCATAGTAGGGAACGTTGCTACAAACGGTTCTGACTTGTATTCGTCATCCAAAGAGGGGGAACTGAGTGTTTTCCAGTTTATACCATTATCTTTGGAATATTGAACCGTAAAATAGTTGACACCTCCCCATTGCCTTTTCGCTTTAAACCAGATTTTATCTACCGGAGCATTGATGGCTATCGGCGTTTCAAAGTGACCTTCTGCGTCCCAGACAGAGGTCGAGAACTTATGTTCAGTAGCATCTTGATATACGTAGCATGTCGGGGGAGCCGGCACACCTACCATTACCATTACGTCTGCCTCTGCAGAACCGTATTCATAATTCTCCTCTTGATACAGATGCCAGATAGCATAACCTTTGGTCGTATTCGTCGTGATGGATGCACCTGATGCATCTCCTGTCAAAGTAGCTACGTCTTCACCGTAGATCTGCTCAATAGAAATCGGGTAATTTGCGTAGTCGCCATGGGTGGAGGAGAACGAGATATTTGCCGTCCCGTTCTCGCTCATGGCTTTTTGCCATGTGTTGCTCCATGAATTGGCAATCTGGTTCTCACGCTTCTCTACCGAGATATTGCACATCAGCGTAGCACCGGTGTATTTATAAGTCTCTTTCTGGAAGAAAGTGATTTTCGTCGTACCTGCATTGTGTCCGGTGATTTCATTGGTAGCAGGATCATAGGTGATCAACTCCGTACCATTATTCAGTGCCGCATTCTCAAAATTCGGTTCGTCTATCGTGTAGTAGAAATCATCCGTCAGATTATTGCTCGGGTATGAAGCAGATGTATTGGTGAAGCCATAGTTCGCAGTCTTCGTTTCGTTCACCTTGATAATATAATCTTCGCCGTTGGATGTAGTAACATATTTTCTGACCGCCAGAGTAATCGTTTTCTCACCCGAAGCCTCGAAACGATCCGTAGCATCCTGCCAAATCTTGATAGTGACTATTTTCTGCTCTCCGAACAT
Source organism: uncultured Bacteroidales bacterium (assembly GCA_900317885.1). Taxonomy (GTDB): domain Bacteria; phylum Bacteroidota; class Bacteroidia; order Bacteroidales; family Paludibacteraceae; genus Colicola. The sequence continues at coordinate 46,794 of ONIM01000005.1, forward strand.
CTGGTAATCGCTTTCACTATTCGGAATAACTATCTTGTTGTTTTCTACATCATAATATGCGATAGTCGGAAAATCACTACTGGTGTGAATTGTTCCATCGCTGTTTACCACCGTTGCCACGGGATTAATGACATCATCCACGTATCGGGTATAGTTTGTCGCGGCAACCATCGTATTGGCACGTTTGGTGACAGTTACGGTAAACTCATCCGTCACTTCGTTATAATAATCCGTCTTTGCCTTCGTCGCGCGAATAGTATAAGTATCGCAAACCGTCGCGGAGAAGACATTCCCTGCGCCGATGGTTGCATTTGCTTTATTGCCGCTTATTACTTCATAAGTTACCACTCCTGCACGATTAGCGGAAATAGGATCAGTAGTTTGCGATGCGATCAGATTATCCAAATCAATCTTCGAATCTGCTTTGCCGGCATCAATGCCATCTACAGCCACTTTGACGGTTCCGTCATTCATTGTAAGTGCCTGATTCTTACGAATGATTGTCAGTGTCTGAGCAAAATCCTTATCGTTATACTTGGTGTTTGCTGTTGGCTTGAACGTCATCGTATAGGAATGTGCACCGGCAGTTTCTTGAACCTGCTGTGTCGGATTCTTCCAGACAAACGTACCAGGCACAGTAGTACTCGTTGATATAGCATCCTTCGCTACACCACCGGATATAGCACTTGTACTTAATGTACTCAGATATTCAATTGCCTGAACCGTCGGATTGGTAGAAATAGTCACATCGCGCTTAATACCCGTACCATCTACGGTAACTGTTGCTGTACTTGCGCCATCAGTTATCGTAATTGTAGCAGAATAATACTTTGCCTCAGTTGGTGTAAAATAAATATTAAATTTGTAATCATCTGCGTTTAAAGAATTAGAAACACGAGATGTAGCGGTATATGCAAATGCATTTTTCCCAACATTATACACTTTATTTCCGGTATTCGATGCCGTCCCGACATGAAATATTGTTGGATTCGAACTAGTAATAGTGATTTGCTTGTTTAAGTCTGTATTTCCGGTCAAGAACGAACGGAATTCTATCGTTTGTGGATTAGATTCAGTTCCCCAAGTGACGTTTCCAAAATGCTTTGAATCGGTTGTTACGCCATTGTCACCGCCTTTTAAGCGAATATGTTTCGCCATCGGAATTTTTGCATCTTTTACATACACTGTCTTAGCGGTATGATGTTTATTATCCGCCTTGTATGCCACTTTTACACTAGTCAGTTCACTACTTAAGTCACTAGTAGATACGGTTTGGTAATTGTATGTATAGCTATAATTATATACTGTAACAAAAACTATTTTAGAAGAACCCGTATATGTTGATGTTATGTTTTGTGCAACACTTACATTATTTCCTCCCAAAGATAAAGTGTAATTATGCACGCCGTAGCTTTGAGGATCTTGTTTTTTTGTGTTTGTAGCCGAACCATCTCCTGGCAACTTTGATGCTATTGAGAATGTTCCTGTAGAGGGAGGATATATACTATAGTTCTTTATATCGGGAGAATTATATATAGTAGCAATATAGGCATCATACGTTTCTGCATCATACAGCGAATACCATGTACCATTATTGTACGTTTGTCCCCACGCGACATTATTCCAGGCACCGAAGGTGAGGAAGGAAAGGAGAATTATAAAAAATTGTGTAAATTTTTTCATATTTTTGTACCTTTTATTACTATTGTTTGTTAATTTTGCTAACTCAATTTAGCAAATGTACTTATTTTAAGTTTTTCTGCGTTGTTTCAAAACAAACAACGCGAAAATCGGGTGCAAAATTAATATTTTAATTTCAAATACGCAAATTTTATACCCCCTTGCGCGCGCGAATAATAATAAGGTGTAGCCGTTTCTTAATAAAAGGAATAAATTTCTTCCGCAAAATAGAAAAAAAGAGAAGGCCGTAAAAGCCTTCTCAAAATGTTGTAAATAGGAATTTCTCGGGAGATGGTCCCGTGATGGTCCCGTTACAGATAGAACATTTCCTTATTTCAGTACAGAGCCTGTAGTGGTGTAGATCTTGTCTCCACGGCGGATATACATCACACCATCCCGGACGAACTTCTCAGCCTTCAGAGCAGCGTTGATTTGCTCGAAACCTTGTTCCTCTTCGGGTTTCGGTTCAACAGTTACAAACAGGACGGTCAGCGCCTCGCATCCGGCCAGCGTTTGCGAATACTGAAGGAACTCCAGACCTGCGGTATCTGTCTCTTGCAGCTCATAGGAACCGGTAACAACCTTTTCTCCGAGCAGCCACTCGCCTTCCGGCAGAGCGATTACATTTCCGACGGTGTCAGTCATTTGTAACTCGCTGTATTCCTTCGGATTAACGGTGATGGAAACGTTAATAACCGTGTCGCGGATCTCGCCTTCTGCATTGATAACAAACGGCTCTTGTGCCTCTTTGTACCAAACGCCGCGGAACTCCACAGAATCGCCTTCGCAGAACTCCAGCGATTGCTGGATCTCAAGAGCCTCCTGCTTCGTTACGGTAAGGGTCAGCGTTACGGTAGAATCGCAGCCAACAGCGTTGATAGTATCGAAGATTACCGTGTGAACACCAACGGTAGAATCCTTCAGCTCAATACCGTTCCAGATCTCCTCAGCGCCATAAGCGATGGTCATCTCCTCTGCGCCGAAAGAAGCGTGGTTGATAACAACAGAGACATGTACGATCGAGTCGCCGCCCATGAAGTTCAGACCTACATTGACGTCCTCTTGGGTTGTCTCGGTATAAGTCGTATCGTTGAACTCTACCGGTTCGTCGCAAGTCGTCTGAGCGAAGTCACCATAAGTAGTAGGAGCAACAACGGTAATTGTGCGCACTACATCTGCAGCAGCATTGAATTTGTAGTTACCAGCCTGTTTAGCCGTAATTTGAGTAGTACCGGCATAGAGGGTTACAAATGCGCCATTCTCGAATTTCAGGACTTCGGGATTAGCAATCTCGTATTCCACATCCAATGCACTTGATGCAACAGCGGCGGGAATCGCTTCTCCGAAGTTATAACTCTCTGCCGGCTCCCATGCAATGGATTGATCATATTTCTCCACCGCTCCGCTAATAGTTACTTGCGCCGATTTGCCGCGACCTTCTATAACAATCGTGCTGTTATACGAACCTGCTTCGCCGGTTTGCAGAGTTACAGCTACCGTTGAGGTCTGATCATATGCGCCGATCTCACCGATAGTATCCGGATTAACGGTAAAATGTGTGTCACCGGAAGTAACAGACGCTACCAAGTTGGTCCAAGAAATAGCAAAAGTCATCGTGGTATCTGCATCCACTTTAACCGTACCGAAATCCAACTCAGCAGGAACCGGAGTACCCATTTCGATTCTCTCCGTCACTTTGATGTTCTTGAAGTTTCCGGCAAAGTTACCGCTAAAGCAGAAACGCAGATAGCGAGTGTTCGGCTGCAGATCTTTCGTGACCTTGGTCCAAGATGACGAAGAAGAAGTATTCGTCCAGATAGCAGCGGACCAGTTAGAGCCATCCGCACTTTCTTTCACATACCAATCCGCTTGAGTGGAAGTAACGTTATTACATGCCCACTCAAAAGTCAATTGACTCGGTACGCCATTTGCCAGTTTGACATCAAAATACTTGTCGTCCCAATTCCAACTTGGACCACCTATACCAATACCGTTACTTGAACCGCCACAACGTACATGACCATTATCCCACTCGATAGTTCCTTCTTTCTTAACAACAGTAGAATTGTTGTTGAAATCATTTTGTGTCAGAGTAACGCCGTAGCCCAATTCAGCGAACGTGCTTACAGCAAAGAGCGACACGCATACAAGAGTAAAAAGTTTTTTCATACCTTAAATTGTTTGTTTTTATTGATTTTCTTAATTTTTATGCCAAAAACGGTGCAAAATTACTATATTTCTTTGAAATAACCAAAAAAATCGCACACTTTCGCGCGCGATTAATAATAAGGTGTAGCCGAATCTTAAAATAAGTATTCAGTTTTCTATGACTCCGGCCTCTTTCCAGGAGTCGATGGTAGCTTGTACATCCGTCAAGGCTTGTTCGGGAGCGACTTCGTATTCCGCGCAGAGCGCTTTGCAAAGTGCGGCAGCGTCAAAAGCGCCATGCGAACGAGTCAGCTCTTCCGCTTTCTCCCAAAGGAATCCCGCCGTCTCATTGAGCGTGATCATCTTGTTAAAATTGATAAGCGCCATGGACTCGCCTACCAAGATATACTCGTTACCTAATTTACGGAGTTTAAATCCTTCAATTGTTTTCATAAAGCCAAATCAATATTGTGTGTCTATAAATTTTTAACAACCATTTGCGTATCGGTCTCAAAGCGTACCACAAGCGTCCTTTGGTAAGGGGTTTGCGGCGTCCTGAAGGCGATTCCACACGGATCACCTGCCCGATAATTCCGCCACGCGAGCATCGCTCTTCGCCTCGGATATTTCCGTCTCCCTGGAGGACATATACCGGTTCGTCGGACTCATTATTCTCTACGCGAATGAGTCGATGAAGGACGTACGTAGGTAGTCCGGCGGCGTTTCGTACTTGCGCGAGGATGACATCTCCCCGGCGTGGCGGTCGGCTCAAAGGCGCCAAGATCACGCTGTCCTTATCGCCCTCTATGAAGGGCCGCATACTGACGCCGGAAGGCGTGAAGCGCACTTCCTTCTCATCCGCCACCAGCCGTGCCAGCTCGGGAATCAATATGTTATTATCTACTCTCATTCCGGCACGTAGCGGAAGCAGTTGCAAGTCTCCCGGGTATATTTCATTTCTGTAATAGATATTTTTGTACTTCCTTCGTTACGAATCTTCAGATAGTGACTTCCTATAGGTATTTCCGCATTAATAACACTCGACTCATAAAGGGCAGAGAGCGGAGAACCGTAATCGGAGCCGTCCGAAGAAGCGTATATCTTTAAGTTCGTATAGACCGTACTTTCCGAATAATACGAAATCCTTACACTTGCAATCGGCTCTAAGGGCGAAAATACAATCACGTAATCGGTATTGGATAATAGATTTATACTGATTACTGATTTGTGCACATGGTCCGTATAAAACTTCGCAGTAGCCGTTCCTCCGCAGGTATAAGTGATGTCATCGGTTGTGGTAGTAGCAGAAGTATTGCCGGTTCCGAAATTGATGGTACGCGGCTTGGCGTTCATTTGGTTAAAATCATGCGTAATTACATCGCCCAGCACTGCTGAGAAAGGGATAGATGCCACCAACAGCGCTCCAAAGTACCTAAAAATACGTTTCATCGTCGTTTCCGTAAAAAAAATCGGGTGCAAAGGTACAACAAAAAATCGATATATGCAAACGCAAAGCAGGAAAAATTTGTTCTACGGCAATTTTTACACATTTTCTCAAATGGGATCCGCGGAAAAGTCTTACAAAAGTCTTACTTAAGTCTTACTAAAGTCTTACTGTAGTCTTCGTGGAATTTTGGTTGATTTAGGTGTAAAAATTGACGGAATTTGTATAAAAAGCAAAAAAACACAAAATATATTTGCGTATGTGCGTAAAATGTAGTACTTTTGCACCCGATTTTGTAAGATATAGTTGTCAAAACACTATAAAAACCCAAAATTTTCGTTTAACTTAAAACACAAAAACACAAATGAAAAAACTTTTCACATTAGCCGCAACTTTGTTTGCAGCAATTTGCATGAACGCAAGTGATATCACTATTGCGTTAACAAGCATGACCGCTGGCGAAAATTCGTACGCTTATGATGGCGACGAAATCAAAGCAAAAAACAACAACGTGTACATTGAGTTGCCAGGTGCAAATGTACAAGGCAGCATTACGATTAAAGGTAGTTCCAATAAAAGTGATCGTTTTTTCTACATCTACGGAGAAGGAGGTACCGTTAAAGACGAGAGCCGTGCTATTGAAATGAAAAGCGATGGCGAAACTATTGCTTTTACGGCAAGCGACATTGTGGTTGTCAGCGAAGTTCCTTACTTGCTTTTCTCTACAACAGATGACTTCAAGTTCAAAAAATTCAACTACACTTATGAAGAAGGAAAGGCCATCATTTCGCAAGTAGAGACCCTTACCGGCGTGGCAGTCAATGGTGAGGCTTTGTCAGGCACTCAGATGGCTACTCTCTATGGCGCGCTGAGTCTGGATCTCACCAATGAGTATGCAGAAGCTCCGACCGTTACTTTCACCGTACAGAAGGACACCTATTATGTTGGTGAGACAGAGCCGAGCACAAAGAGCGAGAATATCGATGTAGTAGCTGCACTGAACCCCGATGGCAAATGGCAGGCTCAACAAACTGTAGGCGAGCAAACCTACACCATTACCGCTGTTAAGCCAGCAACGGCTACCGTTACTTATAAGGACGGCGAGACCGTACTGGGCGAGGAGATTGTAAAGGTTGGCGAGAGCGCAACCAAGCATGGCGAGTATGAGGTTAAGCCGCTGGCTGAGTTCCAAGGCTGGTACACCGATGCAGAGCTGACTTCCGAGGCTGACCTGAGCGCAACTGTCAGTGCAGACATGGTTCTTTATGCTAAGTTCGTGAAGGCTTATGCTTCTTCGCTGAACATCGAGCAATACGTATTGGATAACGGCATGCACAATGCAGACAATGATCACATCGGCGAGGCTTTCGCTGCCGTTTTGAGCGGTGCTCACTATGCATATGAGGACATCAATGCTCTTGATTCTCTGAACGACGATCCGTCCAAGACCAACCGCAACTATGCATTCCTTGGTCTGAAGATCAAGAAACAAGGCGGCTATATCGCTTGCAACTTGCAGGCCGGTCAGACCATCCGCGTTAAATTTGGTAATGTAGCAGCTGACGTTAAGGCTTATGCTAATGACCAGGAAATGACGCTGACCCCGGTTGACAAGGCGCTGGATGTATTGGAGTTCACTGCTACAGAAGAGACATTCGTTAAACTGGAGACCACTACCAATGGAACCGTAGTTATCAAGCAGATTATGATTGACGAGCAGATCGCTGAAGTAGTTCTTCCGGATCCTCTGCCCACCGGTATCAACAACGCTGAGGAGGCTGTGAAGACTGTTAAGGTAATCCGCAACGGTCAGCTCTTCATCGAGAAGAACGGCGTTCTCTATAACGCACAGGGTGCACGCTTGTAGTGCTTTTCCCCATAGCAAACAGCCAAGGCTTGGTTTACTCTGGGGGCCCCGATAAGCAAAGGCTCCGCAGCAATGCGGAGTCTTTCTTTTTGTGCCTTTGAGATAGCAAAAATACTTTTTTTATAAAAAAAGCATTGAAAAATTTGGTCAATTCAAAAAAAAGTTGTAATTTTGCACGCTTTTTGTCGCGGGTCCTCTCTTCGTAATGCGATAAAACTCCGTTTTAACGGTAATTACTCAGAGGAACTCCGCTCTCCCCAAGAGGCAATATTAATATTATTAACTAATTAAAAATTAACATTTACTACAATGGTAAATCATTATGAAGCTGCCTTCGTATTGACACCCGTTTTGTCTGAGCCGCAGACAAAGGAGGCAGTAGAAAAATTCGAGAATCTTCTCACGCAGAATGGCGGTACCATCCTGAACCGTGAGGAGTGGGGCTTGCGCCAACTCGCTTACCCTATCCAAGGTAAAAATTCGGGCTTCTATTTCATCCTTCAGTTTGATGCAGAGCCCGCAGTAATCGCTACCCTCGAGACCGAGTTCCGTCGTGACGAGCGTGTAATCCGCTTCCTGACAACGCGTCTTGACAAGTACGCATTTGAGTACGCTGAGAAGCGTCGTAACAACTTTAAAAAGGAGGCTTAATCATGGCACAGAATGACGAAATCCGCTATCTGACTCCGCAAGGTTCGGATCAGAAGAAGAAAAAGTACTGCCGTTTCAAGAAATCCGGTATCAAGTACATCGATTACAAAGATCCTGAGTTCCTCAAGAAGTTCCTGAACGAGCAAGGAAAGATTCTTCCTCGCCGCATCACCGGTACTTCGCTCAAGTATCAGCGTAAAGTTGCACAGGCCGTTAAGAAAGCACGCCACCTGGCTCTGCTGCCTTACGTAACGGATATGATGAAGTAATTAACCCACTAAAAGAAAGGAAAGAAAATGGAAGTAATTCTGATTCAAGACCTGGCTAATCTGGGTTTCAAGAACGACATCGTAAAAGTACGTGACGGCTACGGACGTAACTACCTTCTGCCGCAGAAGATTGCTATCATCGCTAATGAGAGCAACAAGAAACAGCTGGCAGAGAACCTCAAACAACAGGCTCACAAAGCTGCGAAAATCCTGGCTGACGCTCAGGCACTCGAGGCTAAACTGGCTGAGACCGTAATCGAGGTTAAAGTAAAAGCAAATGAGGACGGTAAGATCTTCGGTACCGTAACCACCCAGAACATCTCTGACGCTCTCAAAGCACAGGAGATCCTGATCGACAAGAAGGTGATCACCATCGCTGAGCCGATCAAGGAAGTAGGTGAGTACAGCGCATTAGCACGCCTCCACCGCGAGGTAAAAGCAGAGATCAAGCTGAACGTAGTAGCTGAGTAATGTTAAACATTTAAAGAAAGGAAAAAAGCAATGAAAGCTGGAATTCATCCTGATAACTACCGCGTAGTAGTTTTCAAAGATATGTCTGACGGTACTCAGTTCTTCAGCCGCTCAACTGCAGCAACGAAGGACACGATCGAAATCGACGGCGTTCAGTATCCGCTGATCAAGCTGGAGATCTCGAACACGAGTCACCCGTTCTACACCGGTAAGTCCAAACTCGTGGACACCGCAGGTCGTGTGGACAAATTTATGTCTCGCTACGGCAATCGCAACCGCAAGTAATCCTTGCGAGATTTTTCAAGGGGCGAGCATGTGCTTGCCCCTTGATATTTTATTACTAATAGCACTATGAACAACACACAACTCTGGCGCGCTTTAGGCCGCAATTTCATCATCTCCATCCTCCTTTTCGGAGCACTACTCGGAATTTTATTCCTGATCGAATCTTTTCTCCCCGCCTTTCAGGGAGGGGCTGGGGGTAGGCTTCTTCGTTGGCATGATCCCGCGTGGGTAGTCGGCATTCCTGCCTCTATCATCGGCGTAGCATATATCTTAACTGTCCGTGACCCGCAGAACTACACCGGATTCTTCGCCGGCGTGGTTATGTCGATCCTGTTAGGCATCCAGTTTCTGCTGCAAAGCCAATACGACAGCGCGTTTCTCTTCTTCTTTGTCTTCATCCCGTTCCAACTGATGTCCATCTATAAATGGAGCAGGTCGAAAGACGACGGAGGCGCCAGTTTTGAGCCGAAATTCCTTGACACCCCGCGACTGTTTTTATCCGTCGCGCTGCTGATCTTCATTACCGCGGGAGATTTTATTATCAATCTGTACGCCATTCATGGCGCGCTCGCTTTGGACGGATGGAAAGAAGCTGTCATCCTTTTGCTGAACGGATTGCTGATCTCCTCCTCATTCCTCGCCAACTACTGGTTGATCTATCGCAAGACGGACTCGTGGATCTATTGGTTCATATACAGCATCGCCGGCATCGGATTGTTCATCTTCCTGGGCAATGCGTTCTCGATCGTGCTGTTCACCTTCTTCCTGGTGATCAACTCCATGGCAGGTATCGCCTGGCTCAAAGCAACCAAACCGGAGAATATGGGATGGCTAAACTTATTTAAACAATGATAAAACGAAAACAAGACACCGTATTAAAAGTCGCGGAACCCGCGCAACTCATGGACTTTCTCATCGCCAAGATGGGAGGCATGGCGAAATCGTCGGTCAAACAACTCTTAGGCCAGAGGCGTGTCAAAGTGGGTAATGCCATCCAAACGCGGCATGATTTTCAGCTCAAGCCGGGCGACATCGTGACCGTCTCTTCCGGCCGCGGCAACAGCCAGCTCACGCATCCCAAACTGCGCATCGTCTATGAGGACGACGACCTGATTGTAGTGAACAAGCAACCGGGTCTGCTGACCGTAGCGGCTACGCCGGGCAGCAGCGAAACGACGGCGTTCTCCATCTTGCGCGCGTACGTAAAAAAACAGAACGCGCGCGCGGGTATATATGTCGTGCATCGCCTTGACCGCGAGACTTCCGGTCTGCTGGTCTTCGCCCGCTCGGAGGAGCTCCAGCATTACATGCGCGAGTACTGGCGGGATTTGGTGACAGACCGGACGTATATCGCGCTCGCAGAGGGTGTCTTGGAGCCCCGCGAAGGAAAAATAACCACCTGGCTGACCGAAGACAAACGCAATGCGGTGGTTTATTCCTCCCCCGTGGACGACGGCGGCGATATCGCTGTCACGAATTACAAGACTCTTCGCGTATCCGAGAACGGAGAATACTCGCTTGTAGAGCTTCACCTTGAGACCGGACGAACGAACCAGATCCGTGTGCATCTGGCATCCAAAGGATGCCCGGTAGTGGGCGACCGCAAGTACGGCCACGGCAACGAATCCAGCCCTATTGACCGCCTCTGTCTGCACGCTAAAGTGCTGGAGTTCATCCATCCTGTGACGGAGAAAAAGGTGCGTTTTGAGAGCCCCGTTCCAAAAGAATTTAATAGAGTATTATTATGAGAAAAATCATTTCATTTGTACTTTGTACTTTGTCCCTTTGTACCTTATCTGCCGCTCCGCGGCGAGTTCACACTATCGGAGACAGTACGATGAGCGATTACAAACCCGCCGCCACGCCCAAACGCGGCTGGGGAATGTATCTGCAAGCTTTCTTCAACCCCGACTCCATCGAGGTCAACAACCGCGGCAAGTCCGGTGCTTCGACCCGCACGTTCTACGAGACAGATAACCTCTGGCCGTCCGTCAAGAGACAGATGCTGCCCGGCGATTACCTCATCATCCAGTTTGCCCATAACGACGAGAAATGCAAGGGCGAAGATGTCTATGTCCAGAACGCCAAACTGCGTGCGGAAGGCAAAGACACACTGACCGACATGCGCGGTACAGAGCCGAACACGACCTATAAGGATTACCTCTTCCGCTTCATCAACGAAGCACGGGAAATGGGCGTCACGCCGATCCTCATGAGCCCTATCTGCCGCGCGTATTTCAAGGACGGCAAGATCACTGCCGAAGGTCGCCATGACCTGAGCAAAGACGGTATTGACAAGAACTACGTCCGTTGTATGCGGGAAGTGGCGGAAGACATGCACGTGCCGTTTCTGGACATGACGCAGAAGAGCTGCGAGATGTACGAAGCCACCGGACAGGAGAGGTGCATGAAGGAGTATTTCAACTGCGGCGACAAGACCCATACAGGCCAGGCAGGAGGCTTCCTGAATGCCCATCTGGCATACCTGTTGATCAAGAACTGCCCGCAGCTGAGCGAGTTGCATCACCTGGTAGCATTGCCGCCGCTCGAAGTCAGCGTCTCGTACATCCGCGCGATCGAAGAGAAAGGGCGTCTGGAAGCCTTCAAAGCCGATGGTACGCCGTTTGCGACGACCCTGAAGAATGCCAAGACGAAAAATATGAAACTCGCTAAAGCCGGTTACGCTCCTTCGGACGGACTCTGGCCTGCAGGGGAGATTGACGAAGTGGCAAACCGCTACATCGAATATACCATCACTGCTGAGAAGAAAAAAGGTATCGTCATTGAGTCCATCATCCTGCCGGTTAAGGCGAAAGGAGGACCGGGCATGAATATCCATATCAACTATGGTTTCGGCGACGAATTCCGCAATGTAACAACCATTTACGAGAATACCGCTCTGCCGAAAAACAAGCCCGTTCTGGTCTCTTTGAACTACCCCATTCTCATTCCTGCCGGAGAGACTTTGCACCTCCGCATCCTGCCTTGGTACGACTCTAACGGCAGACCGCAAGGCAAGAAATACCTCTCCCTCGGCGAGCTCAAAATCAACGGCAAGAAGTTGAAATAAAATTATTTTCCGAAAATACTTGCATATATGCAAAATTTTTACTACCTTTGCAGCGAAAAAGCAAAGGTAGTTTTTATTATGAGTACAGCTTTAGTTATCATACTCGCCGTAGCAGTGGTCATCTTTGGTTTTTGGATCATCCAATATTCCAATTTCCGCAACGAGGAAAAGAAACGTCAGTGGGAGTTGAAACGCGAGAGCCAGAAGACCATCTCTCCTATTCGTCTCAGGGCGTACGAGCGCCTCACGCTCTTGCTGGAGCGCACAAAACCGGAGCACATGATCATGGAGCTTCGCCAGAACCAGCCGGACGCATTCACCACCTGGACCATCGGGCAGGTTCAGCAATACTTGCTGCAGACCATCCGCGCGGAGTTTGACCACAACCAAAGCCAGCAGGTCTATGTCTCCGACGAAGTGTGGGATATGATCATCAACGCCCGTGACCAGATGGCAGCGTTCGTCATCGCTATTGCCGGCCAGTTACCGCCAAATGCTACAGTACAGGTATATATCCAAGCGCTGATGACCGCCTATTCCTCCAACGGTACGACGCCGACCGACAAGGCCTTGGAGTACCTTAAAAACGAAGCAAAAGAGTTGATGTAAACCCGCCGATGAGCAAGAGATTATGGGTCATAGGATGGTTGATGGCGATGAGTATTTCACTCTTCGCTGCTACCGACACTACGAAAGTGAAGAAAGAGCCCATCTATAACGCGACGCAGATCAAACTCGACATCGCTTCGCCGGTAGTCATCGCAGGCATACATCAATGGCAGATGCAGCACTACGAGATAGCGGCGAACGTACAGTTGGCGCGACGCTTCTTCCCCACCCTCGAACTCGGCTACGCTGGAGGCAAGGCGCACAACGACTCCATCAACTATTCCGGAAAAGGCGGTTTCTTCCGCGTGGGATGCGATATCAACCCGCTCAAAAAGAAGAAAGACTCGCCGCACGCACTCTTGGTCGGACTCCGTCTCGGAACAGCTGTGCAAGGATGGGAACATACTTCGCACGCGACGAGCGGCACGAAGGCGGACTGCTGGGGAGAAATAGTTGTGGGATGCCAAGTAGAAATCGCCAAACTCCCTCCCTATAAGAAAGACCGGAAGGAGAGGTCCGCCTTCTACATGGGATGGATGGGACGGTTCAAAGTCCTCTTCACACGAGACAAAGAAGGCCTGACCGCCGATCAGATGATGCCGATTTACATCCCCGGATTCGGCAATAGAGACAATATCGGATGGGGATTGAACTACTATTTGGGATGGAGATTCTGATTCACGAAACACGGCCGAATTACGGTCTAATCCCGACGGTCAAACGACGGTCAACCGACAGTCAAGGCTAATGTAAGTACAATGTTAGGCACAAAAAAAATACCTCTATAATGAACCAAACACAATTAATGAATCGCGCAGCGGATAACATTCGTATCCTGGCTGCCGCAGCAGTAGAAAAAGCAAAGAGTGGTCACCCGGGCGGAGCTATGGGTGGCGCAGACTTCATCAACGTCCTCTTTAGCGAGTTCTTGGAATACGATCCGGAGAATCCGGGTTGGGAAGCGCGTGACCGCTTCTTCTTGGATCCGGGTCACATGGCGCCGATGCTTTACGGACAGCTCTGTCTGGCTGGTAAGTTTACTCTTGAAGATCTTAAGAATCTCCGTCAATGGGGTTCGGTGACCCCTGGACACCCCGAGCGTGAGATTGAGCGAATGATTGAGAATACCTCTGGTCCGCTTGGTCAGGGACACACGTTTGCTGTCGGAGCAGCCATCGCGGCGAAATGGTTCAACCAGCGCTACGGCGAGATTCATAACCCGACCATCTATGCATTCATCTCCGACGGCGGCGTCCAAGAAGAGATCTCGCAAGGCGCAGGTCGTCTGGCAGGACACCTCGGACTCGACAACCTCGTCATGTTCTACGACTCCAATGCTATCCAGCTCTCTACGGGTTGCAGCGAAGTGACATCCGAAGATGTGGCAGCCAAATACAAGGCGTGGGGATGGTACGTGCAGGAGATTCCGGGTAACGATCCCGACGCTATCCGCGAAGCCCTCATCAAAGCCAAAGCCCATAAAGGCGAACCGTCGCTCATCATCGGTCATACAACCATGGGCAAGGGCTGCGTGACGGCAGAAGGTGCTAACTGGGAAGGCAAATGTTCAACCCACGGTGCGCCGCTCTCCAAAGCCGGAGCATCCTTCGAGAAGACCATCGAGCATCTTGGCGGTAATCCCGAAGACCCGTTCCAGATCTTCCCCGAAGTGAAGAAACTGTACGACGACCGCGCGGCGGAACTGCGTGAACTGTGCAACAAGAAATACGAGGCTTACTACGAGTGGAAACAAGCAAACCCGCTCGCTGCCAACGAATACGAGACTTTCATGTCCGGCGAAACGCCCTGCATCGACTGGAGTCTGATTGAGCAAAAACCCGGAGCGGCAACCCGCAACGCCTCAGCGACCGTCCTCAGCCATCTGGCAGAGAACGTGGGTAATATGATTGTTTCTTCTGCGGATTTGAGTAATAGCGATAAGACCGACGGTTTCCTCAAGAAGACCCACGCCTTCAAGAAAGGCGATTTCAGCGGTCAGTTCCTGCAAGCCGGTGTGAGTGAGCTCACGATGGCGTGCGTCATGATCGGTATGGCGCTTCACGGCGGTATTATCCCTGCCTGCGGCACGTTCTTCGTCTTCTCCGACTACATGAAACCCGCGGTACGTATGGCGGCCCTCATGGAACTTCCTGTTAAGTTCATCTGGAGCCACGACGCGTTCCGTGTCGGCGAAGATGGTCCAACGCACGAGCCGGTTGAGCAAGAGGCGCAGATCCGTCTCATGGAGAAACTCCATAACCACAGCGGCAAACCGTCGATGCTGGTACTTCGTCCGGCTGATGCCGAGGAAACGACCCTTGCTTGGCGGCTGGCAATGGAGAACAACGATACTCCAACCGCGCTTATCCTCAGCCGTCAGGACATTGCGCCTGTTCCCAATGTGAACCTCGAAGGCTTCCGCAAAGGCGCGTATATTGTCTCGAAAGACGAGAATCCGCAAGTGGTTCTTCTCGCTTCCGGATCTGAGGTTTCGACCTTGCTCGCCGGGGCAGAACTCCTCCGCGCAGAAGGCATTCGCCTGCAGATTGTCAGCGTTCCGAGCGAAGGTCTCTTCCGTGAGCAACCCAAAGAATACCAAGAGTCCGTCCTTCCGAAAGGCGTTAAGCGTTTCGGTATGACCGCAGGTCTGCCTTGCACGCTCGAAGGTCTTGTTGGCGAGAACGGCGCTATCTGGGGTCTCAACTCCTTCGGTTTCTCCGCTCCGTACAAAGTCCTCGACGAGAAACTCGGCTTCACCGCCCAGAACGTCTACGAGCAAGTCAAGAAGTTGCTGTAAAGGTAAAAATGAAGCAAACATATTGAGGTTACAAATTGTAACCAGTTAGAGAAAGAAGAAAGAAAAAATCTGCATCAAAAGTGCAGATTTTTTTGTGCAAACTCGATTTTTGCGACAATACCCTTGCATATGTCAAAAAAAAGCAGTACCTTTGCAGCCAAAAGTTGCAAAGACATGAACGAACAATATCCGACAGCGTATTGCGTTGCCTCCAACTATCTTGAGGATAGAGGTTGGAGCGAGTTAATCGATCCGCGTTGGGCGCCGCAGATATTAGAGGAATTTCGGCATTCAGGTCTCGGGTGGACAGACGAAGAAATAATAGAGGTCGTTAACGAAGTACTCTTTGGCAAAGCCGAATGGGATTCAACAGATCGGATAGAGATGAGAGAAGACATGTGGCCGACTCGCCAAGAACAAATCAACACTTCTATTACATACAACGGTTTCTCGGCTCATACACTACAACTGATAGATAACTATATAAACGATATACTCAATGGAAGAACAAATCTTGATCGATTTAATCAACAAGAGCATGCAGGCCTCTGCCTTGCAGATTCGCCGCTCATTGGGGCGTACGCCGTATGTGGCTACGCGCGAGCAAGCTTTGAACCAGGTCGCTTTTCTTCTAAAAGCCAAACAAGCAGCCCAAGTAATTGGGAAATAGATGCCAAACAAGAGGAATGCGTTGAGCAATGGGCACGTGCTAAGGGAATTTGGTTCTCGGATCCCGAAAAAGTGTTCAATGCTATCTATGGCCCAATGATTGCCAAAGGAGCCGAAGCAAAAGTGTACTATAAGTCCGGTGACACCTCTGTTGTCAAAGAGCGTACATCCATCTATGCGACATTAGGTAAGGCGTTAGAAGCGATAGTGCTCCACAATGCTTTGTTTCCGGAAACGCAGATGACCACTATTGGCTTTACGCGAGACTCGGATGGCTTGTTCCGCATTATTCTCACGCAACCGTATATCGGTTGTCTAAGACTTGCCACAAAAGCGGAGATTGACGAGATGGTTGCGTCCAAAGGCTTTCATGCCAATGGAGACGGCAATGGCGTGAACTATATTAGCGACAGATTGCACCTTGAAGATATGCACCCTGCAAATGTGTTCATTGATTCGCAATCCGGCAAGCCTATTTGTATTGATTGCATTGTAAAGTTTATAAAGAAAGAAGAATAAATAATCGTCCCTCTCCGAGACGTAAAAGATGGAGAAAGACAAATATAGAAACAAACGAACCGCCTATGGCATAAAACAACAGACAAACAACATACATAAATAAGCATTTGCTTTATTAAGGATTCTTTCAAACTTGGACACTTTGAAAAAATAACACATCCGAAATAATGCGAATGTTCGCACCGTGAGTGTGAACTTTCTGCATGTATTGGAGTGTTATGGGAGTCCAAGCCCGAAAGAACCAATTAGCGAAAGTTCGCACTTTTTGTATGCCAATCCCCGAAGGCGTAAGAGGGGTATTAAATCAAAATTTACAATGAAAAAGATTTTTAAGTATGCTATGATCGCTTTTGTCGGTATAGCACTAATGTCATGTGACAAAGACAAAAACAATGCTGATGACCCACAAACAAATTCTAAGGAGTACTTACAGCTTAATGATTTGACTCCTCTTCATTTAATTCCACTATCGCAAGCAGAAGCGAAACTAAAAGATATGGGATTCACGGACGAAGACGAAAAGTATGTCTATACTTCATCAGACAAAAAAGAAAGAATAGTCGGCGGGCTTAATTCAGATGGGCTTGTTGAAGGTCTGACATATATAGCAAGTAAGGGAATTGTTCCTTCTGACGCTAAAAAGTGGTTAAGTCATATATCAGAGAAGGTTACTCTTCCAAAATATAAAAGATCCATTCCTTTTGCTGGCGCTTATTATTATAATAGTGTAGAAGAAGATCCAAAAATGGAAGATGACCCCATCTATGTAGCCAAAACATATCAACAATATATTAGTTTATTGGAGAATCTTGCTTCTGGAATGAGAGTTGAAGTGTTTTGGGAAGAAGATGACATTCCTGAAAATGAATCTGTAGGCTATAGTGTAGCCATAATATATCGTTATGGTAATAATATTGATCAGGCGACTTTGTCTATTGCTAGTTTACATAGAGTAGAGCCTAATTTACCAGAATAATACTAGATCTTTAAAATATGACATCAGAACAAAAAAAATGGCTAGATAGTATTGACACAGAAGCATTTTATTTGCAGTCAACCAATAAAGGAAATCTTGATTTAGCAAATCATATTTCTGCTATCTATGATTTCGTGAATATGCTACGCAAATCTTTATAATAAATAAAGCAACCATATACCAAATATTTAGCAAAATTATACAAAAGCAAGCAACCAAGAGATTGCTTGCTTTTGTTATATAGAATCTTAAAAATCGTACATTTTTCGGGATGAAAATGGGCGATTATGAACAGGTTTAAAGTCTTACTTAACTCTTATTTAAGTCTTATTTTGGTCTTACTTGACTCCAATATGTCAGAATCTTAATAATCGGATACTTTTTAGGGTAACAAACGGATAAAAAACGGGACGGTGACGTACGTAATGGTAACGAGATGGTAACGGGAATGAAGGCTAAATACACGCAAAAAATCTACAAAATTCCTATACTTCTTGCATATGTCAGAAAAAAGTAGTAAATTTCGGCACGCCCCTTCCCCATTGGGGTGGGTTCCCTCCGAAGTTACAGTCGCATTGTGCGGGATAAAAGCAAGTAAGGTAATTATTTCGCCAGCGCTCTGCGCTCTGTTTTAGGTCGCTTCCTTGCCCTTGTATGCAAGCATACAGGTCAAATTATCGTCCTCTAAACATAGAATTTCATTCTATTTGGCGAAATAATTGCCATAATTCTTGCATATATGCAAAATTTGTAGTAAATTTGCACGCAAATTTGTTTTTAAGTATGGAATATAATTTTTCAGAGATTGAGAAGAAGTGGCAAAAAGCGTGGGAGGAGAACGGCGTTTATACCGTTTCCAATGAGTCCGACAAGCCGCACTATTATGTGTTGGATATGTTCCCTTATCCTTCGGGAGCGGGTCTGCATGTCGGTCACCCGTTAGGCTATATTGCCAGCGATATTTACAGCCGTTACAAACGTCTGAAGGGCTTTAACGTACTCCACCCGATGGGTTTTGACAGTTACGGTCTGCCGGCAGAGCAGTACGCTATTCAGACAGGTCAACACCCCGAGAAAACGACGTTTGAGAATATCGACCGTTATATCTCGCAGCTCAAGAAAATCGGTTTCTGCTACGACTGGAACCGCGAAGTGCGTACCTGCGATCCGAAGTTTTATAAGTGGACCCAATGGGCGTTTGTGCAGATGTTCAACAGCTATTTCGACCCAAAAACACAGAAAGCACAGCCGATTAGCAAACTCATCGCCGAGTTCGAGGCAAATGACCCGAAATGGGCGACCATGAGCGAGAAAGAGCAGCAGGAGAAACTGATGAACTACCGTATCGCTTATCTGGCAGATACGAAAGTCAACTGGTGTCCGAAACTCGGAACCGTGTTGGCGAACGACGAGGTGAGCGAGGGTTTGAGCGTTCGCGGCGGTTATCCGGTAGAGCAACGTGTGATGAGGCAATGGTGTCTGCGCGTGAGTGCGTACGCAGGCCGTCTGTTGGAAGGCTTGGACCGCATCGACTGGACCGAGAGCTTGAAAGAGACGCAAAGAAACTGGATAGGTCGTTCCGAAGGAGCAGAAATGCAGTTCACCGTCAAAGGCCAGGACGCACCGTTTACCATCTTCACCACTCGTGCGGACACCGTGTTTGGCGTGACGTTTATGGTTCTTGCGCCGGAGAGTGAGTATGTGCAAAGGGTCGTAACGCCGGAGCAGAAAGCGGAAGTGGACGCTTATCTGGCACGCTGCAAGAACCGCACGGAGCGTGAGCGCATCGCCGACCGCAAAGTAACAGGCGTCTTCACCGGCTCGTACGCGATTAACCCGCTGACACAAGGCGAGATACCTATTTATATCTCCGATTATGTGCTCGCGGGCTACGGCACAGGCGCTATCATGGCGGTTCCAGCGCACGACAGCCGCGACTACGCCTTCGCCAAACACTTCAACCTGCCGATCATTCCGCTGATTGAAGGCGCAGATGTTTCCGAGGAGTCGTTTGATGCCAAAGAGGGCAAGATGATTAACTCCGGTTTCCTCAACGGCATGGAGGTCAAGGACGCTATTCAGGCGATGAAAGAATATATCACAAACACCGGTATCGGTCGTGTGAAAGTGAACTATCGTCTCCGTGACGCTATTTTCTCGCGCCAGCGTTATTGGGGCGAACCGTTCCCCGTATATTACAAGGACGGCATGCCTTATACCCTGCCCGAAGAGTGTCTGCCGCTCGAACTGCCGGAGGTGAGTGCGTTCCTGCCGACCGAGACAGGCGAACCGCCGTTGGGCAATGCCGCAGTCTGGGCATGGGACGAGAAGAACAGGAAAGTAGTAGACAAATCGCTGATTGACAACAAGACCGTTTTCCCCTTGGAACTCTGTACCATGCCGGGCTTTGCAGGTTCGTCGGCGTACTACCTGCGTTATATGGACCCGCATAACGACCAAGCGCTCGTGGGCAAGCAAGCGAACGAGTACTGGCGGCAGGTGGATCTCTATCTCGGCGGCTCGGAGCACGCTACGGGGCACTTGATCTATTCTCGTTTCTGGAATAAGTTCCTCTATGATTTGGGCTATGTGTGCGAAGATGAGCCGTTCAAGAAACTCATCAACCAGGGTATGATTCAAGGTCGGTCAAACTTCGTCTATCGGTATATCGGCGAAGGTGCGACGGGCAACCTCTATATCAGTTACAACCTCATCGAGAACCCCGAATACAAGGACAAAGTGCAACCTATTCACGTGAATGTGAATATCGTCAATAACGACGTGCTGGACATCAACGCTTTCCGCGCATGGATGCCGGAGTTCAAGAACGCCGAGTTCGTCTTTGCGGATGGTACCTCGTCCGAGTTAACAGGCTACACCGCCGGCGCAAAGCAATATATATGCGGCTGGGCGGTAGAGAAGATGAGCAAGTCGATGTTCAATGTGGTCAATCCGGACGATGTGATTGCCAAGTTCGGCGCCGACACGCTGCGTCTGTATGAGATGTTCCTCGGCCCACTGGAGATGTCCAAACCGTGGGACACCAACGGTATCGACGGCGTGCATCGTTTCCTCAAACGCTTGTGGAATATGTACGAGACGATTACCGATGAGGAGCCGACGAAAGAAGAACTCAAGAGCCTGCATAAGCTCATTAAGAAGATCACATGGGACATTGAGAACTTCTCGTTCAACACGTCAATCCCTGCGTTCATGATCGCGCAGAACGAGTTAAGCGCACTCAAGTGCAACAAGCGTGCGATCCTTGAACCGATTGCGGTATTGTTAGCGCCGTACGCTCCGCATATCGCAGAGGAAGCATGGCATCGTTGCGGCAATGAGAGTTTTGTTGTGAATGCCGAATGGCCCGTTTGCAACGAGGCGTACTTGGTTGAGGACACGCAGAAATACCCTGTGCAGTTCAACGGCAAAGTGCGTTTCACGCTCGAGTGCCCGAAAGATACTCCGAAAGACGAGGTTGAGAAACTTGTCCTTGCGCACGAAGACACATCCAAATATCTCGCCGGCAACACGCCTAAAAAAGTCATCGTCGTCCCCGGCAGGATTGTCAACATTGTGATGTAAGGAATGGCAAACGAGATAGTTCTATATCAGCCTAATGAGCAGTTTCAGTTGGAGGTGCGCGTGCAGGATGAAACCGTTTGGCTCAATCGTAACCAGATTGCTCTGCTGTTTGACCGCGATGTCAAGACCATCGGCAAACACATCAACAATGCTTTACGCGAGGAATTGGCTCCAACTATCGCAAAAAATGCGACAGTTGCTCCAGTTGGCGCAAAAAATGCGACAACTCAAAAACCTACTCGGATTAGTGCAAGAAACGCAGTTCCCCACGAAGAGCAAAATCAAGTTGTCGCAAAATTTGCGACAACTGCCGCTGACGGAAAGGTGTATCAAGTGGAATATTATAGTCTGGATGTCATTCTTTCTGTGGGTTATCGCGTTAAAAGCAGCAGAGGTATAGAATTTCGTCGCTGGGCAAATAGAATATTAAAGGAGTATGTTCTTCGCGGTCATGCAGTCAACCAACGGCTGATAGCAATAGAAGACCGTATTGACCGCAGGTTGCAAGAACATACAGACCAGATACACGAGTTACAAAACAAAGTAGATTTCTTCGTGCGGACGAGTTTACCGCCGATGGAGCAGGTATTCTACAATGGTCAGTTCTTCGAGGCACGTGTGCTACTGGAACGTATTATCAAGACAGCGCAGAAGCGCGTTATTATCATTGACGCGTACGTGGATGCGGCTACGTTTGAGATGTTAGATGTCCGTGCCAAGGGCGTTAAAGCCACTATCTATTCCGGCAAGGATTTGAACAGTCTTCGCAACTTGCACAATGCCAAGACCGATGTGGAACCGATTGAGACGTTCCTCTGGCGCAATGCATCGCACGACCGATGGCTGATAGCGGATGACAGCGTTTATCATTGCGGTCATTCGCTCAAAGACATGGGACAGAAACTATCGGCGGTTTCGTTGCTCGGGATTGATGCAGAAGATATATTAAAACAAGTGAGATAAATCACGACAGGATAAACGCGCGTAGCGACGCGCGATAACATATTGATTAAAAAGAAGCGTTTGCTTTACTCTTTGCTTGAAAAACTAGGAATCTTTCAATGACGAGAGTATAGTGAATAGGCTTCGCGCATCAGCGTGAAGTTCCTATCTACATACTTGTCATAAGGTTTTTCCTAGTACCTTCAAGCAGAGTGTGTGGCATAGCAGCCTCACGCTTTTGTTTGTATATTATTTAAACAAAAAGAAATATGAAAAAGTTATTCTTTATTCTGACATTATTATTTGTGAGTAATTGCGTAGTGGCGCAAAATGATGTTATCTCGCCTACAGCGTGCGGTATAACGGTGGGTGAAACGACAAAAACTGGAAAAACTATAGCGCAGTGGAACGACATTTTGAAAGACTACAGACCCATGAACCTCATTGTGTATACAGAA
This sequence comes from uncultured Bacteroidales bacterium, assembly GCA_900317885.1. Lineage (GTDB taxonomy): Bacteria > Bacteroidota > Bacteroidia > Bacteroidales > Paludibacteraceae > Colicola. Next base: position 69,234 of record ONIM01000005.1, read on the forward strand.
GATCAAGAAGTTCTATTGGGAGATTTTGTTGTAGAAGGATTACATATGTCTATTTTGAATATGGAACTGATGAATGATACTGTTTACCAGATTTCTTTTTATGAAAAGAGTCCATATGTCAATTGCTGGGATTCATATAAAGATATAGTTTTTAAACTTCGGGACAAATATGCTCATTTTGAGGATGTAATAGAACCTATAACATTTGATTATGATAGTGCTGTGACGTTCTATAAAACTGATGGTAAGACACGGATATTATTTGCAGCGTATCCTAATAGTCTCTCTCTTACTCTAACTAATGTTCATTTTGATAAAATCCAGACACAGAAACTATCAAAAGAATTCAATAGTCTCATAACGGGAAGGAAGGGGCCTAACTATGACGAAAAGAATAAGGTAACAAGTATTGCCGGAGTGAGATTTGGCGAAACAAGAACTAATACAATAAATGCGTTTAAGCAGAGAGGTACGTTTCTGAAAAATGAAAATAATATAACGTATTTCTCAAATGTAAATTTTGGAGGTAGTACATATAGTATCGCTAAGTTCTATTTTGAATATGATAAACGCAGGTATGAAAATGTTTTAGCTGCTGCCAAATTTGAGAAGAATTTTTACGAGTGGCGGAGAGAAGAAGCTGTGATGATGTATGAGGCTGTGACTTCTTCCTTTAGTTCAAAATATACTAATGGAACTATAATAAAAGATGAGGAAGATCAGAAAATGATAGTATTCGGTATGTTGAGTGACGATTATGCAGACGGAAAGATTCCTCCGATTATTGTTTCCCTTGACTTAGGAATAAGTCGGGGAGGAGATAAGTTCTATTATGTTTCCGTGTCATATTTTGTACAAAGAATGAGTAGTGTCGATTCTGATGATTTGTAATATCTGACAGCAGAAATATATTATCGGGCAGCCAATAGTTGCCCGATATTCTTAATAATCGTCATTTTTGCGCCGACCTGCCGCGTTCGAGAGACATACGAGAAACATACGGGACGATAAATGGGGCAATTTCGCCCCATTTATCATTCGGAATCTTTGACTAAAACTGAAAAAGGTTGACTCGATAACTGAGATGGAATCTTAAAAATCGTAAACTTTTGACTCGATACCTAAAAAGGTTGACCGGAGTACGA
>ONIM01000034.1 GCA_900317885.1 uncultured Bacteroidales bacterium
ACAAAACTCTGAATTTCTAACGACTCTTCTTTTTCCAACTATCCTTATTGTCCCCTCCATCGTATTAAGTTTTGCTCTTACTTTAAGTGTCTTTAAGTAATTGTTAGGGTTACCTTTCTTTGGAAGTGGAGTTAAAGCGACCAGTTATGCAGATATGGCAGACGGCTCTTCGGCCAACGCCTCGTTTGCTCCTGATATGTTGGAACTTGCATTCGATGGTTCGGGCAACCTCTTTATTGCCGACCAGTATTCGGTCCGCGAGATTGTCCGTGGCGCGACAGGACTGGATGACGGTACGCTCGTGACCCTGTGTGAAAGTTCAGAACTTCCCCGTGTCGACGGCTTGGCTTTTGACAGCACCTACAAACATATGTACTTGTCCAATAAGTCGGCGAAGTGCATATATAAGGTGACGATTGAGCCGTAAAACGTACTAGCAAAACGCCTTCCAGATGATCTGGAAGGCGTTTTTTGAGTTTTGTGAGCGGAAAACGAGACTCGAACTCGCGACCCCGACCTTGGCAAGGTCGTGCTCTACCAACTGAGCTATTTCCGCATTCTTTTTTAATCTTTGTAACAAGTAAAAGATCGTTGCTTCTCAAAAGCGGGTGCAAAAGTACTGCTTTTTTTTGATATGACCAAATTTTTTCGAAAAAAAATGCAAAAAAAATGCATTTTCTTACTTTTTTCTTGAATATATGGGATTTTTTGCGTAACTTTGCAGCCTAAAACGTGAAAAATTATGCGAAACATCTGTATTCTCTGTTTTGCTTTCATGACCATCAGTCTGCAGGCTCAAATCAGCAGTATTGTAGGAGATTGGAAAACAGTAGATGACAAAACCGGCGAGAGGCGGTCGGTAGTAACGATATACAAAGGCAGCGATGGGTTGTACTACGGCAAGATCAGCAAGTTGCTGATGTATCAGGAGTTGAACCTGAAATGTGATGTGTGTCAGGGCGAAGACAAGAATGCGCCCATTGAAGGTCTGGTGATTATCCGCGGGATGAAGGCCGAGGATGGTCAGTTAGTAGGCGGGAAAGTGCTGGACCCCGAGAGCGGTAAGTTCTACTACGGCAAGATCTATATGAAGGACGGCAAGCTGGTTCTGCGCGGGAGTTTAGACAAGCGCGGGTTCCTCGGGCGCAATCAGACGTGGGTGCGCTAACGTTAGCGCCCGTCGGGAGCCCCATAGAACGAATAATATATATAAAGAAGTATGAGATTGGTATTTGCATCGAATAATGCGCATAAGTTAAGCGAGGTGCGGGCAATGATGCCGGAAGGCATCGAGGTGCTGAGTCTGAAAGATATCGGATTTGAGGCCGAGATCGAAGAGACCGGCGAGACCTTAGAGGAGAACAGCCTGATCAAAGCCCGCACGATATGGGACTTTATTAATGATGGAATGAGCGCGGCAAAGCCGCTCAATGATGGATTGATGATTGACGGGGTATTTGCGGACGATACGGGTCTGGAGATCGACGCGCTGAACGGCGAGCCGGGAGTATATACGGCGAGGTGGTATAGGAGGGAGCCTACCCTAACCCTCCCAAAAGGGAAGGAAATGACTGATGAGATGCTGAACTTCCATTGTAACCGTGCGAAGGCGCTGCGGGAGTTGGAAGGCAAAGAGAATCGGGGATGTCAGTTTAGAACCGTGATTACATTATTGATGAATGGCGACGCTACGCTTAATGGTGGAATGATTCAAATAGAAGGGGTTGTACGCGGACGGATAGCCGAAGAAGAGTACGGGGAAGGAGGATTCGGTTACGATCCGGTATTCATCCCCGAAGGATACGACAAGACTTTCGGCGAACTGCCGGCTGAGCTGAAGAACAGCATCAGTCACCGCGCAAGAGCCATTCAGGAACTGGTGAAGGTTCTGAATGATAGAATGATGGATTGATGGAATGAAAAAGATACTAACCATATTATGCTGTATCGCTACGATGACGTACGGATATAGCCAGCAATGGACGACATTCTTTGCGTACAACCAAGTGACGCAGATAGCAATGTCTCCGGAGCGGATATATGCCATTTCTGACGGCAGTCTTTACAGCGTCGATAAGATATCGGAACAGATCCGTATCTACAATAGTCAGTCAGGTCTGCACAGCACCGGTATCTCGTGTATCCAATACGACGATGCGCGCAACCAACTGATCATCGCCTATCAATCCGGTAAGATAGATCTGCTGACGTCCTCCGGGGTGCAGTATATCAGCGATTTGTACGACAAAGATATGACGCAGCGCAAGACGGTGAATAATATCACTATCAGTGGTTACACCGCCTATCTCTCCACAGCGTACGGCGTACAGACGATGAATCTGAAGCAGAACAAGTTAGTAGATAGTTACTGGTTGCGCCCGAATGGAGAAGAGACGGATATCCGGGATGTTGTTCTGTTCGGAGACAGTATTTATGCGTTCACGACGGATAGTCTGTTCTGCGCCAAGCTAAGCGATAATATCGTGGACTACCGTTACTGGAAGCGTGAGCTTCGCAGCGGTCGCATTGCTCCGGATCCGGACAAGGGCGTGCACTACAACGATGGTACGAGCGATTGGTATGCAGGTGGCGGGGAAGGAATCGTTCGCGTCAGCGCTACCGAACGGCAGAGTTACAAGCCGGAAGGACCGAAGACGAACACCCCGTATAGTCTAACGGCGGTGAATGGCCAGGTATGGATGGTACCCGGAGGACGATGGGCCGTGCAATATTCCCGTCCCGGCGTGGCAATGCACTACAACGGTCAGCAATGGACGAACATAGAGACTGCATACATAGAATCCAAGACGGGTCTTCAAGCTCTGGATTTCATGAATACAGCAGTCGATCCGCACGACCCGAGCCATTATTTCGTCACGAGTTATGGCACAGGTTTGTATGAGTTCCGCGCAGATAGTTTGGTCAAGCACTATCTGCCGGCAGAAGATAATACGATCGTCGCGGTCATCCCTTCCTCGCCGGCCTTATACACCCGTCTGGATTGCGCGGTGTACGATGAGGACAATCACTTATGGTTTTTCACCACGGGCAGCGACAAGCAGTTACAATGCTTAGACGCAAATGGTCAATGGCACGCTATCACGGTGCGCACGAGTGGCGGGACACCACTTGAGATTCCTACTCCTACAGGTCTATTGATTGATCAAAGGAACGCGAACCATAAATGGTTCTGTATCGGTCGCTATGCGGTAGGAGTGACGCTTTTAGACGACGGCGGCACCCGATGGGACGAGACGGATGACGTGACTTATACGCGCAGCAGCTGGGTGGATCAGCACGGCAAGGCATTCGAAGTACAGGCAATATACGGTATTGCGCAAGACGCGTTAGGACGTATCTGGATTGTCAGCGAGCAAGGCGCAGCATATATTGACAGCCAAACAGATTTCAAGACCTCGAACGCTATCGTACGTCCGGATTTCGAAGATAACAACGGCGAGAACCCTATCACGTCGCTGAAGATGAATGCTATTGCCGTAGATGCCGAAGGACAGATATGGTTAGGCACGGATGAGTTAGGCGTCTATGTCTTAGACAGCGCATCGACGGAGATCAAGGCGCACTATACCACGGAGAACTCCGCCCTACCGTCCAACAGCATCTTGTCGCTCGCAGCTGACGAACAGGGGGTAGTATGGCTGGGTTCCTCGGAAGGACTGGTTCGGTTCGATCCCAACGGCAGTGAAGAAGGGCTGAAAGGCAATATAGCGAATGAAGAAGACCATTTGGATCCGGGCAGTATGCAACAATGGAGACTTCACCTGTCGTACAACAACGCCACGGAGGTGGTAGGAACAGAGCAACATATCTTTGCCATCGCAAACGGAGCCCTCTTCTCCTTTAATCGCGCAGACGAAGCAATCGAATATTGGGACCAGACGAAAGGTCTAAACGGCACCACTATCACGCATATATGCCGAGACAAGGCGTCGGGAAGTCTTGTGATCGTTTATAGTGACGGACGTATTGATCTCATGGATACGGATGGTACGGTACGTCAGATGCCGGATATATCCGTCAAAGCCGGTGCTGTCTCTGTCAGTGTCAATAGCGCCCGAAGCGGAGATAAGAATACGTATCTGGCTATGCAGTTCGGCATCGTCGCTATCAACTGCAAGCGGGGAGAAGTGAAAGATACCTATTATATAGGCCATGAGGCGGCAGATGTAGATGTACTGGCCGTATTGGAGAAAGGCGACTCGATCTATGCTTTCTCCGCCGACTCGATGTACAGCGGATGTATGCGGGATAACTTAGCAGACTACCATTTCTGGCACGCTAACCCTGTTCCTCTCCGCGATCTAACGCACGCCGAACAGGCTCACAATCAGATATATACCGTTCAGCATGACTCCTTATACCGCTATGAAAACGGCGCATGGCAATTAGTGGACGGCAAGCAGACCAGCTGGATTCACGCCACAGACGGCAAGATGCTTGTTTGCTCCGAAGAGCGGAATTTATACGAGTTGAACGAAGCGGGAGAGTTAACCGGTTTATGCGACCGCTATTACATCAACGACGCCATCTATTCGCGAGGCGAATACTGGTTAGGCGAGAAAAACTGGGGTCTGATCCGTTTAGGCACCTCAGGCGATGAGTTCTACCACACGGAAGGTCCCAACACCAATTCGGCATACTACGTTCATACCGCGCACGGACATGTCTATGCGGTAAACGGCGGGCGGTGGGCCTCCGAATATATCCGTCCGGCGAGGATCAATGTATATGACGGTACGAGTTGGCGCGGGGTAACCGAATACGAACTGATTGCAAACCTAGGTAAATGGATCATAGACCCCGTGAGCGTGGCGGTGGACAACCAGGATCCGGGACACTATTATGTAGCGGCTTACGGATGCGGTGTTATCGAGTTCCGGAATTTCGAACCGGTCAAACAGTATAACTCAGAGAACAGTACCCTCAAGCCGGTGAACAGCACTATCAATCCGGAATTCTACACGCGTACGGACGGAGCGATGATGGACAAAGAAGGCAATCTATGGGTGATGAATGCGACAACGATCGGCAAGCCTCTTCATGTTCTAACAAAGACAGGGCAATGGGTAGGTCTGAGTATGCGTAGCGAGGGCACGGACATTGTCTTCAATACTCCAGCCGGCATATGGCCGGACAGACGCGACAGCCGCTACAAATGGATGATGGACCAGCGAGCAGATGCCCGCGGCGTGATTTTCCATTTCGACAACGGTACTCCTACCTCCACTTACGATGATCATTGTATAAGGAGAAATACCTTCGTTGATCAGAACAATAACATCCTCACGCCGAACTATTTCTACAGTCTGGCTCAGGACAAGAATAACCGCGTCTGGATCGGGACCGACAAAGGCATATTGATTATCCCGAGCGAAGTGGATTTCTTCCAATCCAACGCTTGCCGACGTATCATCATCCCGCGCAATGACGGTACGGGTTTAGGCGATTACTTGTTAGGGGAAGAGCAGATCAAATGTATGCTTGCGGACGAAGGCAACCGGATGTGGATCGGTACCGCCGGATCGGGTCTGTACCTCATCGAAGACGATACCATCACCGCAGCGCATTTCACAGAGAGTAACTCTCTCTTGCCTTCCAATAACGTGCTGTCGTTAACTATCGTGCCGGAGACAGGCGAACTCTTTGTCGGTACAGAGAAAGGCATCGCATCCTATCGCAGCGATGCGAGCGAAGCGAAGGAGGATATGTCCGGCGCATATGCATACCCGAACCCGGTACGTCCGGATTACGGCGGCATGATCACCATCGCGGGGCTGATGGATAACAGCGAAGTACGTATTGTGGATAGCGGCGGAGGATTGGTATGCCGCACGCGCAGCCATGGCGGTACAGCCGTCTGGGACGGCAAACTGCCGGACGGCAGACGCGCAACACCGGGCGTCTATACCGCATTATGCAACGCTGTAGGAGGACACACCGCGGTGAAGATATTAGTAATTCGGTAATAAAAAAAGCAGGCGCTCGCCTGCTTTTTACGACTTAATGAGTTTCATGAACTCCTCCCGGGTCTTGGCTTGATTGAAGACCCCGGTGAAATCCGAGGTGACGGTCATGGCGTGTTGTTTCTGCACGCCACGCATCTGCATGCATAAGTGCTCCGCCTCGATGACCACCATCACTCCGAGGGGATCGAGGGTATTCTGGATGCACTCCTTGATCTGGGTCGTCAACCGCTCTTGAACCTGCAACCTGCGGGCATAGACATCCACAACGCGGGCAATCTTGCTGAGCCCGGTAATACGTCCGTTCGGGATATACGCCACGTGCACCTTCCCGAAGAACGGCAACATATGATGCTCGCACAGGGAGTAGAAATCAATATCTTTGACCACCACCATCTGGCGGTAATCTTCCTCGAATAACGCAGAGCGGAGAATCGCCTCCGGATCTTCGTTATAGCCTTTGCAGAGGAACTGCAAGGCTTTTCCCACACGATGGGGAGTCTTAACCAGGCCCTCACGGGTCGGGTCCTCACCTATTTGCGTCAGGGTCTTCTCTACCGCCCTGGCGATCTCGTCTGTTACAGACTGAGAGGGATGAAATTCTTGCAGGTCCATTATTGCAACACTTGTATTTTATCACGCACAATATACGTATCCCCCATCAGTTCGGGATACTGCGCTACGATAACTTTCTTATACTCCCGCGCCTCTTCGTAGGTACGGAAATCGCCGATACGCACTTTCCAGAACGGCGGCAAATACTGGACATAAACGGATTGATCGAGGGTCTGTTTGACTTTCTCCTCCAACTCCAGCGCTTCACCTTTCGCGGTCTGCTGCTGATTAGAGGAGTATATCTGGACGCGGTATCCGTCTATCTCCACCAACTCGCGTTTTCCGTTCACCGCCTCATCCAGGAGTACCGACATCGCAGAGTCCTGTACGATTTGGATACCCGGTATCGAATCCAAAACGGATAATAATATGACTAATATTAGTTTCATATAGGATAAATCTCTAACGAATAACCAACTTATCACCAACTTATATCTAACGATTCAATGCAAAATTCGTGCCATTAGTAGCGGAATGACGAACCGCCGACGAACTCGCGGAGGAAGGATGTAGGCGGGATCTCGCGCTCGGGAACCGGTACGAAATACTGCAGGAACTTCAAGAGCCGGTGCGCTTCGGTGTACTCGTCGCAGAACTTAGGCACCTCCTGCAAGATCGGTTCCGCATGGCGTTTCAATACCGCGAACTCGAAGATCAGCGCGGAGTTGAACATCACATCCGCTTCCTCCTGGAAGGGATAGACCCATTTGGTCTCGCCGCGGATGACGGACGGGCAACGGGCTATGGTCTCGCGCGCCGAGAATCCACGGTACTTATAATCGCGTACCACGCGGCGGAGAAGACGTATATCCGTCGTCGGAATCCAGTTATGGTTATCAATATTGATGGTCGTCAGGGCGGACACATAGATCTTATACGTCAGTTCACGCGGTAGATCCGGCAGGATACACGGATTGAGTGCATGCAAGCCTTCGATGACGAGGACAGAGTCCTTCTGGAGTTTGAGTTTATTGCCCTTGAAGACGCGCTCGCCTTTTGTAAAATCATATGTCGGCAGATTCACCTCCTTACCGTCTAACAGATCATGCATCTGCTCACGGAAGAAGGGCAGATCGACGGCATTGACAGTCTCAAAGTCGTACTGACCATTCTCATCCTTCGGCGTATCGACACGGTTGACGAAATAATCATCCATGGAAAGCACCTCCGGCCTAATACCATCTACCAGCAGCTGGATCTGCAGACGCTTGGAGAAAGTAGTCTTACCGGACGAAGAAGCACCGGAGATAAAGACAATCTTCGGCCGTTTGGTGGCGATAGAATCTGCTATCTGGGCGATCTTCTTCTCATGCAAAGCCTCCGCTAACTTGATCAGCCCGAAAGACTTGTTCTGCTTGCAGGCTACATTGAAATCATTGACGTTATTGATGCGCAGCAGTTTGTTCCAGCGGTTATACTCCTGGAAGATGGAGAACATCTTATCCTGCGGAATGGCATCCTCGAGGATAGTCGGGTTCGTACGGTTCGGGATACGCAGCAACAGGCCGTCCTGGAAGGGCTGCAAATCAAACACATTGATATAGCCCGAAGACGGCAGAAGGACGTTGGTATAATAATCGATAAAGTCCCCCATGCGGAAATATCGGCAGTAGGGGTTACCGAGCGTCTCGAAGATCGAGGACTCGTTATTGTACCGCTCGGCAAACATCCGGATAACCTCTTTGGTCTGTTTCTCTTCCTCGTAGATAGGTCGGTCCTCCGCGATGATCTGATGCATTCGCTCTTTGATGGCATGTACCATGTCGGGCGTCACTACCGGCGGTTCTTTCTCGTCCTCGGAGTCTGCTTCTTTGGGCTGATGCCACTGCAGCGTGCAGTAGTAACCCTTACTGATCGGGTGCTCGATACGCAGGTCTATATCGGGGAACAACTCATTGATGGCGCAGGCCAGCACCATATTTAGTGTACGCACGTACGCGCGCATGCCTGAAGGCGAGCTGGCGTCCAGAAACTCGATGTCTTTGGGCTTATACAGCAGGAAATCGAGGTTCTCCACCTTGTAGTTCACGTGCGCAGCGATAATCGGATACGGCAACTGAATGCCCAGCAGATCTTTTAGTTCAATCAACGATATTCCGCGCGGTACGTCGTGATACAGATGTGTGTTTTTACAATAGATGGTGATGGTTTGCTCCATAATGGTATAATGTTTTTCTAGTTTTCCTAGTTTTCCTAGTTTTCCTAGTTTCTCTAGTTGACGAGTTCGTCGATTCGTAACGCTTGTTCGAGCAGGGCGCGCATGTCTGAGAGTCTCACTTGGTTCGCTGCATCGGAGATGGCTTTGTCGGGATCGGGGTGCGTCTCGATGAAGAGTCCGTCCACACCGACCGCCATCGCAGCACGCATCAGATACGGCACCATCGCTCTGTTGCCGCCGGTGATACCCGCCTGGGAAGAAGGTTGCTGGACCGAATGCGTAGCATCGAAGATCACCGGACAACCGAAACGGCGCATCTCTACGAGCGACGTCATATCTACTATCAGACGGCCGTAACCGAAAGACGAACCTCTCTCCGTGAGCCACAGATGTCCCTCTCTGCTTGCGCCGGGCGCCACCTGTTCGATCTTCTCTATCGCCCCTTTCATATCCCACGGCGCCATGAACTGGCCTTTCTTGACGTTAACAATCCGTCCGGTCTTGGCTGCTGCCTGCAGGAGGTCGGTCTGACGAGAGAGGAACGCCGGAATCTGCAGCACGTCGGCTACTTCGGCTACCGGCGCACACTGCCATGACTCATGCACGTCCGTCACGATCGGCAGATCGAAGGAGCGTTTCACCTCCTCGAGTATCTTCAGTCCTTCGTCCATCCCTACTCCGCGCGCCGACGCAGAGGTGCGGTTCGCTTTGTCGAACGAAGACTTAAAATAGAGCGTCACCCCCAAGTCATAACATAACTGACGCAGGGTCTCTGCCGTCTCCAGGACGATCTCTCTATTTTCGATGGCGCAAGGCCCGGCAATGAGGAACATATTACTCTACCGTTCTATAAGCGCGAGCCCACTGTACTTTCAGTTTACCTTCTCCGCCTTTCTCATTGCCCGGCAGCCAGCTCTGTGCGAAATAGAACATCGCCTCTTTGGGCAGACGATTCGGCAGACGGAGTACCTCCATGTCGTTGACGAACCAGATCAGTTCGTTCTTCGTCCAGCGGAAGGTATAGACGTGGTACATCGAACGGAGGACACCGGTCAGATCAACCATCTGGGTCTTCGGACCATCGACATATCCCATCTGGTGGGTCGAGCCGTTATAGTGATAGAGGGCTACCATCGGGCTACCTTGTTTGCCCGTCGAGAGGCCGAAGAAATGGTGACCGATACCTTGCGTACGCACTTTCGCCATGAACATTCCCGACTCCTGCGCAAACGCCTCTTTGGTATTCATCACATCGGAGGTATATTCGAACACATGCTCCGTGAATCCTTTCTTCTCGTCCCAAGCGACCGCTTTTTTGGTCTCCTGACGCGTCTCGAGGTCCATGCGGCCCTCGGCGAAGAAGGTGTTCTTACCGCCGTTATACGCCTGAAGCTCGGAGGTACGCGAGTGACCGTCCTTCATCGCAGGATTCGCGTATCCGTAACCCGGTTTCCAGTTCTTGGAGGACGTCATATCGTCGTCAAAGGACGGACGGAAGAGTTCTGCCCAGTCGATCTTCTCCTCACGAGAGGTGAAGTAGAACTTGATATCCTCGGATTTAGCCAGCTCCAGGTAGCGTTTCTCGGTCTTGTACTCCTCAGAGTGCTCCCAGCGCTTGGCATCCGCCCAGAGAGCGTTACGCTGCTTGAAATCCTCGGTAGAGGTCTCTTTCTCCAGCTCCGTAAGTTGTTTCAACTCCGGCGAGTTCAGCACTTTCTGGTAGTTCTTGTAGAACGCCGAACGGTAGATCATGTTGTACATCCGACGCTCGGAAGCGGTCACGGAGTTGTCCTCCTTGTTCTGGAAGGCATCGCTGTCGCGGAACTTCAGGAAGGCCTGGAAGGTCTCGCTGTCCTGGGCGTACTTGTAACCCTTCATGCGCAAGGTAGAAGACAGACGATCAAGCGTCGCCATCTTACGACCCTCATCCGTGTCCTTGTACTTACGGTTCTTCAGAGTGTTCTTCTTCTCTTGGAAATCCGAACTCTCGACGATCTTCTTGAGCTCATTGTACTCCGCCAATTCTGGCGATTTCTCGATAGCACGCCAGCGTTTTACACGCTCTTGCATGTCGTGGATGGTTTTCTCGAACGCATCGGTCGAGCTCATTTTGCCGGTTAATCTGGCTGCAAATAGCATGTCGTGGATGGTTTTCTCGAACGCATCGGTCGAGCTCATTTTGCCGGTTAATCTGGCTGCAAATAAATTCATACTTCTATAAATTTGATATTTGTGTATATAATTCTTCAAGTGTGTCCACGAAGATGGGTTTGTAGGCCTCTTGTTCGGGGATGAAATGGAGCGATTGCATTAAGGCGATCTGTTGCTTGAGGGGTTCGTAGAAGCCTTTGTAGTTCAGCACGAAGGTCTTCTTATGATGCTCTCCCACGATTGCCGAAGAAGTAGCGTCCATCATCTCATCCAGCGTGCCGTAGCTGCCCGGCAGACAAACAATCACATCCGCCATGTCGCGCATCGCTTGTTTGCGCTCGGACATAGTGCGAACCCGGTACAGCTCGTCGCAGTTATTGGCTTTACGGCCGCAGGAGATGATCCTCGGGGGTATCACTCCGATCACATATCCATCCGCCGCCTTGGCAGCATCGCTCACGCGCGTCATCAGACCGCCCGTAGCGCCGCCATAGACGAGCACATGACCGTTCTCGCCGATCCACGTACCCAACTCATCCCCCAACGCGAGATACTCCTCGGGTATCGCATCTTTCGCCGAACAATAGACTGCTACTTTCATTTAATTGATAATTGATAGTTGATAATTGATAATTAGTTCGTAGTATCTTTGGTGGTCTTTATGATAGAGGTTAACAATTTTATAAGTTCTACACAATCCTCATAGATAGATGTATAACTCTGTTCATCAATATAACCTCCTGCATGTAATAATTCCAACCAATAAGATGTCTCGTCAGCTTCTTTTAAAGCGATATTCAGTTTATTGATAAAATCCAGCCGACTTTGAGCATTTTTGGCCTCACGGCAATTAGCGCCAATAGACGTACCGGAACGTAATAACTGTTTGGAAAGAACGTATTCATTCTGTGCAGTTAAGTACTTATACGCTTTTATAACTCGCAAAGCAAATGCAAACGATTTGGCTGCAATTGTATTTTTATCATCCGGCTTTGCCATAATTGTCAACTGTCAATTATCAACTATCAACTGTTTAAGCGTCGATGTTTGCGTAGGTGGCATTTTCTTCGATGAACTCGCGGCGCGGCGCTACATCATCGCCCATGAGCATGGCGATGATACGATCTGCCTCAGCAGCATTCTCGATCGTCACTTGCTTGAGCACACGGCGTGCCGGATCCATAGTCGTCTCCCAGAGCTGCTCGTCGCTCATCTCACCGAGACCTTTGTAACGCTGGGTCTTGATCTGCTTCTCATCGCCGTTACCGTAGTTCTGGATGAACGCCTGACGCTGCTGGTCGTTCCAGCAGTACTCGCTGTAGGTACCCTTCGAGCACTTATACAGCGGCGCACAAGCGATATAGAGGTGGCCTTGCTCGATCACCTCTTTCATGTGACGGAAGAACAGAGTCATAATCAGAGTAGCAATATGCGCACCATCGACATCGGCATCGGCCATAATGATCACTTTGTGGTAGCGGATCTTGGAGAGGTTCAGCGCTTTCGGGTCCTCTTCGGTGCCGAAGGTGATTCCCAGCGCCGTGAAGATGTTTCGTACCTCTTCGCTCTCGAACACCTTATGCTCCATCGCTTTCTCGACGTTGAGGATCTTACCGCGCAGCGGCAGGATAGCCTGGTGTACACGGTCACGTCCGGTCTTGGCGGTACCACCTGCAGAGTCTCCCTCGACGAGGAAGAGCTCGCACTCAGCTGCATCTTTCGATACGCAGTCCGCCAGTTTACCGGGCAGACCACCGCCGGAGAGCGGAGACTTACGGAGAACGGACTGACGTGCGTTACGGGCTGCAATACGCGCCTGAGCAGCGAGAATGACTTTCTCTACGATCTTCTTCGCATCATCCGGGTGCTCCTCGAGGTAGTTCTGCAGCGCCTCAGCTACTGCACTCGAAACCATACCGGCTACCTCGGAGTTACCGAGCTTGGTCTTCGTCTGTCCTTCAAACTGCGGCTCTGCCACTTTGACGGAGATCACCGCCGTCAGACCCTCACGGAAATCGTTCGGATCGATGGTGGAGTTACCGTCTTTGTCTTTCAGTTTCGCCTTCTCCAGCATCTTGCTGTCCTCGGCATATTTCTTCATCACACGGGTCAGCGCAGCGCGGAAACCGGCTACGTGCGTTCCGCCCTCGATGGTGTTGATATTATTGACATAGGAGTGTACGTTCTCGTTGAAGTCGGTGTTGTAGATCATCGCTACCTCTACCGGCGTACCGTATTTGTCGGTATTGAGGTGAATCACCTCGCTGATCAGCGGCGTACGGGTACCGTCGATATAACGCACGAACTCAGACAAGCCTTTCTCCGAATAGAAGACCTCCTTCTTGCACTCCGTCACTTTGGAGCCGTCCTCGAGGGTCTTCTCTACCATGACGCGTTTGTCCTTCAGCACGATACGGATTCCTGCATTCAGGAACGCGAGCTCACGCATTCGGTTCGCGAGGATCTCCCAGTGATAAACGGTCTCCGTGAAGATCGTATCATCGGGCCAGAACTGCACGAACGTACCGGTCTTGCGTTGCTCCCAGTTACCCGTAGCCTCCTCCTCGGAGATCACATGCACCGGTGCCAGCGGTTTGCCCTTCGCGTAGTCCTGACAGTGGATCTGTCCGTTACGATAGACCTCCACGTGCATCTTCGTCGAGAGCGCGTTCACGCAGCTCACACCCACACCGTGCAGACCACCGGAGACCTTGTAACTATCTTTATTGAACTTACCACCGGCGTGGAGCACGGTCATGACGACCTCCAGCGCGGATTTATGCTCCTTCGGGTGCATATCTACCGGAATACCACGACCGTTATCCTGTACGGTAATGGAGTTATCCTCGTTGATATGAACCGCTATCTCGTCGCAGAAACCGGCGAGCGCCTCGTCGATGGAGTTATCGACTACCTCATACACCAGGTGGTGCAGACCCTTCAGCGAGATGTCGCCGATATACATCGCAGGCCGCTTGCGCACCGCCTCTAATCCCTCGAGCACTTGAATACTCGAGCCATCATACTTCTCTTGTTCTTCCATTATTTTGTATTTTATATTTTTCTACCTAATTATTTTTTCGCACATGCACGCGTGCTACACACTCGCGCACACAAAATCGGCTGCAAAGATACAAAAAAAAATTGACATACACAAGTGTGTATGCCATTTTTCTGCATTTTTCGGTTAAAAATCCACCTTTTCGCCGATTCTTGCGTCCAGAAGACGGATTCCGTGCTTTGCGGCAATCGTGCGGGCGTTCTGTTCCGGTTCCTGGTTTTGGAACATCCCGTCGTAGTAGTTCGGCGAGCGCTCAATCTTTTCTTTCGGCAATGCCGCTCTGCCGGCATCGGTCATCAGTCCGCGGCGTTCGAGTTCTTCACAACGGCGGATGTTCAGTTCGGTCCAATGGCTGTTTTTGCGGCGCGGCGAGAGGCGTTGCGCGCCGCGTCCGTCAGGCAGCCGCTTGTACGTCGAATCGATCCATCCGAAGCAGAGCGCCTCTTCGACGACCTCCCCGTACGGGACACAATCCGGATGCGGAACCTTGGTACGAGTGACCGTCACCCAACATTCCTTCTCGCACGCATGATTCGCCATGAGCCACGAGCGCAACTGCGCCCTATCCGTATATTCCAGCAAGTTCAAGATTGTCATAGGAGGTTATATTTCAGATGATTGGGATTGTGCTCTATGGCGCAGGAGGGCTTGGATGAAGGTGTCGAGTTTGGAGTACTGCTTCCGGTAGAGTTTGGATGCGCCGGGACGCAGTTTTTTCTCGAAAGGCGCTTCCGGGTCGCGGGTGTCATTGCGGCAAGTTCTTCGTCGGTGTAGCGCTCGGAACGGATGATTTCGGTCGTCATCCGGCTGACTTCTCCGAAAGAGCACATGTTGGCGAGTTCGGCCCCTTGCGCGGGCGTTCTGTCAAAATCGCGCGGATGGGCAATTTTATAGGACTCCTGAACGCCGACTTTGAGGACCGCGCCGTTGGGTGCGCGATACTTCTTTTGGCGCATGATAATTCCGCTGTTTTTCTCAAATTCTCCGTGCATTTCCGCCACGGGGGCATGTAGTTTAACTTTTGTCATAAAACGGCATGATTTTTGCGGTTAATAATATAGGTTTTCAAGATTTCTAACTTTAGTTAGGATTTCGAGTGTCCGTCAGGTTTTTCTCCCGCTTACGTCATAGGAACAACGTGCTAATGACGCGGTAACTACCCGTTTATCACGCGCTAATCACGCGCTTTTGGATTAATTTTAGTCCTATAAAACCTCGATTTTGGTCGAGGTGATTGTGGGATTGAGGCGGTTGCTCCAAACGGGAAAAAGAACACTTTTGAAATCGAGTGCAAAGGTACAAAAAATATTTGATATATGCAAATTTTGGTGGGATTTTTTGCAGAAATCATCGGATAACATCCGATACAATGAACGACGAAGAAAGCCCGATTCAATCGGGCACAAAAGAAGAAAGACATTATTGTCGAAATCACCTGTAAGACGATTGCTCGATTAATGGAATGCGGAATACTGGGTGCTATCAGCCCAAAAACGATAGTAGTGTGTCTGTTCATGGAAAGAGACAATAAAACTATCCAAGGGCTCTGCACCTCCAAAAGATTCTTTATATTGTCTATATTGCGTAAACGGATAGCACCCATTCACATGGTACACACTATCATTAGCAATAGTAGTAAATTGCAGATACCCACCTGTTGAGAAGGCATCCGGGTAAAAATTAAACTCTATATGTGCCATCCATCTTTCGGGCGGGAACTCAGTACGAGACCAATAACGTCCCGGATTGCCTATATAGGTGGCAACTACCGGATATTTCGGAGACACCTGCTTTATTTCATCCGAATCAACTCCAATAATAGCCGAACGCCCTGCTGTATCAATGATAAGTTCCCAACTATATAAGTCTCTCGGCAGTTCGATATAGTTGGAATGTGGCGGTAAGCAAGATGTATATTTCTCAAAGATGATTCTTTCTTGCCAGATGGTCATCGTGTCGTTATCCGGTAAGGTGTAGTAAATGCGCGCATGATCATTATAAATTTTTCCTATTATTAAACTGGCAAGAAGAGCAAGCAATAATGTTATTAACCAGATCTGTAACACTTTTTCCTGCCGATTAAGCATTTTGCGCGTATCTACAAATACATAAATCATCCCAGCTAATAAAGCTAATGCAGGCCAAAGGAGGAATATGCTTAAAAAGATACAAGTCGCCACAAATGGGCGAGCCCCCATCTCCCAAGAAAACACGATAAAGGCTATATCCGCAGCGGTCGCTAAAATGAGAATAATTAAATGCGGCCAGTAATTATGCTCAGGAGTCTTTATAAATGACAGAAGGCGTTTCATAGGGGTTAGTGTCATTATTTAGGTGCAAAGATACGAAAAAAAAATGACATACGCAATAGTGAATGCCATTTTTTTGATATTTTAGCACTATTTTTGCCTTACGTTTACGAATTTGGGCGATAGTGAAGCCACGAATCCGTGTCGTTGCCGTGTTTTGGACTACTTACGGGAGTAAACGAGGTATTATTTCCACCAGTTGATGTCAGCCTGATAGATAGAGTCGTAGTAAGCATGTTCCGGGTCGGCAACCCAGCCATGACGATCCCTATCAATATAGGTCTTCCAGCCATTATCATAGAACGCTTCATTTGGGATAAATTCCCCACATCCTCCATCTAAACGACCGGATTCGGGAATACGGAAGTCGCCCCAATTGCAAGTAAGCGTATCATAGGTGTCCAGATATATCCATTTACCGGTATATTGGTTGTTGCAATAACCATCACCGGCAAAACGGATAGCATCATAATAAACGGTATCGTTATGAATCAGATAGTCAAAACAGGCCTTTCCCACTAAGTCGGCTATATGCTTGTCGTTATGGTTCGCTTGCAGGGTATAATGGGCATAGAGCGTACCTGACTCTGTAATCATTATAAAATCATCTACACTATATAACGTGTCATTAAACGGAACAACAGAATCAACGATCAAACTGCCGGAGATTGTACATATTTCGTCTTTACAGCGCGTTCTTCCATCTATGTGATAGATCGAATCGGAGACCTTGTACACGGTATCATAATGGATGTAGAAGCGTTGAAAATCCGCACCTCGGAATCCTAATGGTTCGGGCAATGTAAACCACCTATCTTCCATCGGTTCATTTCCGTACTCTATCCAACTTTGTTTGGCGGATTCACTCCACCACGAATAAACTTCATCCGTAGGAATAGAATCCGGACAAATAAGCGAATAGGATAAGTCATTAGAAAGGATTCCACGAGGAGTGGAGGTTTTATGACATGCTGTTAGGAAGAGACAGGCAAGGAGAATAAATAATACGTGTTTCATAGAGTTATTGAAGTTTGAAATTAACGGGCACGGTGTATCTCACGGGAGCATATTTCCCCGGGTCGCGTTTCCAAACCCATTTGGGCATTTCTGAGATTACGCGTTTCGCTTCCTC
Organism: uncultured Bacteroidales bacterium; assembly: GCA_900317885.1. Taxonomy (GTDB): domain Bacteria; phylum Bacteroidota; class Bacteroidia; order Bacteroidales; family Paludibacteraceae; genus Colicola. Next base: position 17,411 of record ONIM01000034.1, read on the forward strand.
ATCAAGCTCAGGATAACCCAGCGAACGAACGACCTTAATATCCGTAATGGAGCCATCGGCTTGTACTAAGAATTGGCAAATGACACGATCTTCAATACTATCTTTTACAGCCTGTTCCGGATAGTGCACGTTGTTTGACAGATATTCGAATAGTGCTTTATGTCCCCCCGGAAACTGGGGCACAGGAGGTAGTCTATCTACAATATATTCTTCTCCATCAGAATCAACAAAAATAGTATCTTGCGCTTGCGCAATGAAGGGCAAGAGACAGGCAAGAAGGATGGGGATGAGGCGTTTCATAGGATTTTTATTTACAATTAAAATCGACTTCTATATCTGTTTCTACGCGGACTTTTGTATTCCCTATTTTTCCCGGAATCCATTGAGGCATTGAGCGTACGATTTCAATCGCTTGTTTTTCATGTTGACTATCTAGATTTCGACTTTTATTTATTTTAATGTTAGATAAACTTCCGTCGCGTTCAACGACTGCTGATACAATCGCATAACATAATTCGTTATTATGTTCACATTGGATATGATCTGCAATATATTTTTCTTCTGCTTTTTTTCTGCCTGGAAAACTTGGATATTTATCTGCTTCGAGATACACAATGGTCGTATCAATCGGATTAGGTTGGCGAACAACAAGCACTGTATCCCTATCCGGACCAAAGGAGAGTTGTGTGGACAATTTCGATACATGCTGCTTATAAGTTTTGTCTCCGATAATAAGCGTATAGTCGCCATGAGGAAGATGCTTAATGGTATAATTAACTTTGAAGAAACACATGCAGAAACAATAGGACTTTGATATATTTGTGCTATATACGAATATTGTATCGCCGGATATGATCATTTCCGGTTCAAGTTCACAACAACAATTTTCATATACATTCCAATGGAAGATATTGAGTTCATCGTTTTTAGCCGTAACTAATACTGAGTCTTGTCTATCTTCATAATTATTCTCTCCACAATCCATTTTTAATCGAATAGTAGGTTCTTTAGAATGGATGGTGGATATTGACAAAAGGGCGAACAGGATAAATAAAAGTCGTTTCATAGGGATAGAGATTAATTTTGCTGCAAAGGTACGAAAAATATTTGATATATGCAAATATTGGGGAACGGAAAAGTAAGAAAAATGGGATTTTCTATGAAAATCGTCGGATAACATCCGACACAATGAACGACGAAGAAAGCCCAATTTAATTGGGCACAAAAGAAGAAAGAAAAAAGCCAGCCTGCTTAGTGGTCAAGCAGGCTGGAGTTCCGATAGATCGAGTTATCGGGTTATCGAAAAAGCGAATCTTAATCGACCAAACTTGGTCGATGCGGAGACCATGTGGATTAGAAAAAACACTCGTAAAACTCGCGAGCATAGGACAGCGCAGACATATTCTTTATTTCTTGTTGCGGCGTTTGAGTTCTTTTTTGAGAAATTTGATATTGTTCTTAATGAGTTTATCTTTCGGAGCTGCTTTAGAGGCCTTCTGCATCCAAAAGAGCGCTTGCTCATAGTCTTCCTGCTGATAGTAGATAACCGCCTTGTCATTCAAGAAAACAGGAGACGACGGATAGTACTTGAGTGCCGTTTCCGTCAGTTGCATAGTTTCTGCATAAAATTCATTGGAAAGAAGCGTGTTCATCCGATCCTGGACTGTTTGAACTACCGGATCCGCTTCCTGCGGATCGAGATTATCGAACGGCTCGTCCTTGGTATAAAGCCACGAACCGGTATGACGTGTGCTATATGCAAGAAGACGATCAAAGACAGCAATCATCCGTTCCAAGTCATCCGCGTACAGAAACGCCATTATTTCGCCCTGCCATATATCCAAACGCTCGGGATAGCGGATCAAAGCTCGCTCCAACCAATCGACGGATTGCTCAAAATGCAGGGTGTCCGTGAGCATATATCCCTGATACACATATCCGGCTATACCACCTGTCGAATCACTCAAAGTCATAGCCTGATCTACATAAGGCGGCTTGCGGACAGACATTGTAATGCCGGAGAAAAAAGCACGGTTGTAATGGTAATTGAACTCACAAGTATATCTATCGGCACAGTCCGGACCAGATTGCTCCCATTGATCAAGATACTGGCGGATAAGCGGCATGGTATCTTTCTGTCCTGTTTGGGAGAACGAGTGGATTGTGTCAAATGCGGCGGAGAAGCCGTCATTCCAATCCGAGCAAGTTTTAACAACTGTTTGTCCGAATGCCATTAGCGGCATGAACAAGAAAAAGAAAAAGAGGCGTTTCATAGGGCTATTGTTTCTATAAATCTCAATATTGTTTCACTTTTGCGGGTGTCGAAGAGGAGATGCTCAAAATCACGCTGTTTGGTATTTCGTAGGCTTTGAATAAAAGTTTCAAGCGCTTATTTATAACAGGGCTGCTGATACGCTGCGTGTACTCCAATAGGCGCTCTTGGTTTAGTTCCTCTCGCATCCAGTCTTCGTCAAAACGCAGTTCACGCATCTCGTCCGGCGTAGAATACTGCGGATAGAGGTAGAGCAGGTCGATAATGGCTTTTTCCGGCGTCGCCATCATGTATTGCTTGCCGTCCCGCATGGTTTTCGGTTCGAAGCCCCAAAAGAGTCGAGGACGAATGGTTTGATAACTGAACTGACCGAATGCGTTCTCATAACGGCAGGTCTTTTGTGTTGTTACACTCGTTATTTCTACCACCGCTTCGGGAATAATGCCGTAGAACGAAAGTGCGGTATGCAGGCTGATGTACGAAGGTGCGCAAATCTTACCGGCAATAAGCCGCGCATAGTCGGGTTGTTGGATATAATCCGAGAAGGCGTACCAACCTTGGCGAAGCGGTACGATGTAGCCGGCTCGTTGCCACTGAACAAAGTTTCCGCGATGAAAATCCGGATAGATAGCCCGCACTTGTGCCACAGAAAAGCAAACCAAGCGATGCCACTCATTATAAAACTGAACGTACGTCATTATATTGTTTTATTTCAATTATGCATCAATTTTAGTGCATTATAGAAACAAATCCGCTGCAAAATTACAACAAATTTTGCATATACGCAAATTTTTCTATCGTTTTTAGTTATTTTAGCTCATCAGACAGACATTCTCCATATTGGATTGCATCATCATACCGCTCCTATACGGTAGCATGGACACCTGTATATCCACTCCATGCAACAGGCTACCGCTGTCTGCTGTAAGAGAGAAGTTCGGCAGTTGGATATCTACCGGCGAGGACGCCTCGTAGTTGATTACCTATTAAAATTATGGGAAGTCATACCATTCCTTTTGCTCTGAATCGTAGATATAATATTCATCAAATCCAAGACAGAAATATACAGTATAAGTAGAATCATTCTTTTTTTCATAAAAAGGCCCTACGCCACTATCACTTTCCAAATATATTAAATTGTCAGGATAAAAACCCGTCTCATTTTTGATGGAGTCAATAGTCCTTATCATCGTTTCAGCATTTTGCTGCATTTGTAATTCATCAAATCGCCACTTTAGCCAAATAATGGCAGTTATAATGAATGGTCCAATTATCAGCAATGAAACTACATTAAAATACTTTTTGTTATTCATAATTTCATCGAAGTTACAATTATTCTATAGTATAAACGGGAGTCGTAGTGGTGTTTGTTTTTGAAGGGGAATGATATATGTGATAATAGGGAGAAGGCGTTTCATAGGGCTATTATTTTTCTTTACTGTGATACCAATCCCAATTATACGGTTTCTCGGCGTACTTGCTGACTATGGGTAAGAACCGTACACGTTCAGGCTCTTCGTAATAAGCTTTGTAGAGATTTTCGGGATACATTGTTTTTTTGTACGCTTGTTTGGTTTCGAATGTCTCCTCCATAAAATGATATGCCCAATCATCATCGTAAGCCATAACGGCTTTGAACAGCACAACAAGTCTGCCGTAATCGATATATCTGCGTTTCAGTTCATAATCGCGTATTTCTTCCAACAGAGGTATAAAATCAGCATCCTGCCAGTTTTTTAATCCTGCTAACGCGAAATTAGTTTTTTCTTCACATTCTCCACGACACGCTCCCTCACGATCCAAGCCATTCTTGTATTGTTTCAAGGCGGCAATAAACAAGTCTTTATCGCTCTCTTTCTTATATTGGGCGAGTTCAATAAGCATGTTGTCATGTCCTTCCAAATACAATTCCCGTATTCTGTCATACATCTCCAATGTATCCGACAAACGACAGACAGAAGGCCAGACTTGAAAATCGAGATGTGACAAGCCGGGAGTAAAGGCTATCAAACTATCCAACTGAAATAGTTGTTGCGGCGAGAATAAAGAATCAGAGAGTGAGGTGCTAATCATATATTCAGCAACATTCCACGTCCGGATAACATCATATGAAGGCGAGGCGAATGTGGCAGTATCTTTGATGCCAGCACACACAATAGGGAAGCAAGCTTTATGGCGTTTTTCCGCCAACAGAGAGAAAGCAAACGCACGCAATGCGGGCACAGAGGAGAAACGCGCCATCGAACATAACTCTCTGTCCGTCGCAACGGCTTTGATTTTTTCCTGCACGTACCATCCCTGATAGGTGTCTGCCCATCCATCACTCTCCGTCTGATAAAAAACATTCCCCATCTTGGTCATTTCCTCTTTGGACGGAAAATCTCCTGTTCCGAATATGGAATCAATATTGAGAATCAGCGTATCGTCCATAGATATTGACTTTTCCGGGCAAAGACCTTTAGACGAATTGTTTTTGTGACAAGCCGTTAGGCATAAACAGGCGAGGAATATGTAGATTAGGTGTTTCATAAAGCTATTTAAGTTTGAAGTCTACAGGCACAGTAAATCTCACCGGAGCAAACTCGCCCGGGTCGTGTTTCCAGACCCATTTGGGCATTTCAGAGATTACACGTTTCGCCTCCTCGTCAAACTTAGGGTAACCCATCGAACGAACAACCTCAACGTCCGTAATGGAGCCATCTGCCTGCACTAAAAATTGTACAATAACGCGTCCGGTAATGTCAGCATCCCATACTAAGTCCAAATAATGCGTGTTTTGAATCAGATATTGAGCAAAGGCTTGTTGCCCACCGGGAAACTCAGGCACATTATATCTATCGATGAATATTTCTTGCTCAGAACCAGCAGGAATAGTATCTTGCGCTTGCACAATGAGGGGCAAGAGACATGAAAGGAGGATGGGGAGGAAGTGTTTCATAGAAATGATTTCGTTTATTTATTGCCACTCATGGAAAGGGCGGATCTTGATATCTAAGCCCTCATGCGTGGTATCTTCGTATGTATGGTCGGTTAACAGCAATAAATTATTGCACTTGGTTACCTGAGCGGCTGTCTTTAATCCGTTCAGTTCGCGATTGCGTGTTTTTTCTGTAGAGATATCGTACGACACTTGAATGCATTGCAGCACTTGGTTGCCTTGGCAAACCAGAAAATCGCACTCTCCGCTACGCTCTTTAAGATAGCAGATGTCCCATCCGTTCAGTTTGCATTTACGAAGTAACTGGATAAGCACGATCGTCTCTATTCTCCAACCCAAGTTCTCCGGAGAAAAAGCATTCTCGCGCATATTCATCATCGCCACATCCACAGCGTATAACTTCTCCTGTACCGTGCGTAGCTTGCTTTTGGTTGCATATTTCGGCACTCCCACCAATAGGTACGCTTGTTTAAGGTAGTCTATATAGTTCTTGGTGGTATGCAGCGACTTGAAATGGAACAAGTCGGTTATTTCCTGCGTAGCCACTATGGACGGGGAGATATTGAGCAGATGGTGAGCCATTTGCTCGAAAGCAGCCTTGTAAACAATCTTGTAACGTTGCTCGATATCGCGTTTGAGGATGTTATCGACCAACGTATTGATATAGTGCCGCTTATCTTCGATGATTAGCAACTCCGGAAAACCACCCTGCTGCATGTATTCATCGAAAGCGGCTCTACGGAAAGCCGTTTCCTTGGTAGCCACGCTCTTCGTGTCCACGCCTTTCATATCGCAGAACTCTTGAAAAGAGAACGGATAGAGCGAAATCTCTTTGTTGCGTCCAGTCAAGTGAGTTGCCAACTCGCCGCTTAATAACTTGGCATTGGAACCGGTAATGATGACATGCATCTTCTGGCGCAACATTCGGTTGACGAACAGATGCCAACCGTCTATGTCTTGAATCTCGTCAAGGAAAAGATATTGAAAGTCGCCGTAGATCTTGTACAGCACTTCGAGCACATCGTTCAACTGCTCGGCTTGCAGCCCTTTAAATCGCTCATCGTCAAAATCCGCATAGGCAAAATGCACGCCTCTTTGCTTGAGGGCTTGATAGCACATGGTCGATTTGCCACTACGTCGCACACCTATCACTACCTGCGCTTGCGGACTATTTATCTCCACGAGTGCTTCTTCCGGTCGATGGCAAAGGGCCTCTTGTTCGCGTGCTTCCAACTCATTCTTTTGATCCAAGAGAATCGTTTCTAAAGTTCTACTATCAATCATAAGACATTAAAATTTTGCGCAAAGGTACTGCTTTTTTTTGAATTGTGCAAGAGTTGGTACTACTTTTTTACCATTAGAATGCATTATTTTACAAGAATCTCATTCTTAGAATGCATTATTTTGCATTGAATTGCCGTTTTAGAATGCATTATTTTACAACTCTTGATATATTAGATTATGAGATTTTACCAAAACATCCGCAGCAAAGGTACGCATTTTTTGATATATGCAAATTTTGGGGAGGTAGAAATATAAGAAAAAGGGATTTTTTGCTAAAATCATCGGATGACAGCCGGCATCCGATGCCGGGGAAAAGAAGAAAGCGGGATGGTAGCACGCGGAAAGGGAAAAAGCAGCGGAGCTGATGCTCCGCGTCGGGAACGTAATCCAGACGCGCATTCATGCGCGGGGCATAGACGCTAAGAATCGCTCGCGGGAATAGCCGCGAGAGTTAGACCGGATGAGACAGCCGGCATCCGATGCCGGGGAAAAGAAGAAAAAAAAGCGGAGCTCATGCTCCGCGTCAAGGACGTAATCCGAGGTAAGCATGGATGCGGTGGAGAGCTTCGATGGCGGATGGACGGTTGGCGAAGGCGGAGAAGCGGACAAATCCTTCTCCACAACGGCCGAAACCGACTCCGGGCGTAGAGACCACTTGGCAATGATTGAGCAGATGGTCAAAGAAGGTCCAGGAGTTCCATCCGTGCGGCGCGCGACACCATATATACGGTGCATTCTCACCGCCGTACACCTCCAGACCTATTTCACGCAGACCATTCAGGATGAGGGACGCGGTTTCTTTGTAATAGCACAGATTGTCACGGATACCTTTTTGTCCTTCGGGCGTGAAAGTAGCCTCCGCGGCGCGTTGGGAGACATAGGCGGTGCCGTTGTATTTGGTACACTGCCGACGCATCCATAGCGGTTGGAGTCCTGTCTCAAAAGGCACGACCACATAGCCGCAGCGGACAGATGTAAAGCCCGCACTCTTGCTGAAACTATGCACCTCGATTGCCACTTCTTTTGCCCCTTCGATCTCGTAGATCGTGTGCGGGATGTCGGGCGAAGAGATATAGGCTTCGTAGGCGGCATCGAAGATGATGAGGGAGTGGTTGCGACGGGCGTACTCCACCCACAAGCAGAGTTGGTCACGCGTCAGGACAGCTCCCGTGGGATTATTGGGGAAACATAAATAGATGATGTCCACCGGTTGCGCGGGCAGGTCAGGTACGAAGTTGTTTTCTTTGAGGCAAGGCAGGAGTGTTATCTCGCGTCCTGCCATGATATTCGCATCGACGTACGCCGGATAAGTCGGATCCATGATTGCCACTTTGTTGTCGCGGTCGAAGAGATCGCTGAGGTTGCCTAAGTCACTTCCGGCTCCTTCGGAGATAAAGACTTCATCGGGATGAAAATGAATGCCTCGCGGCAGAAAGAAATGGTCGATGATGGTCTGCCGCAGCCATTCGTAGCCGTTCTCGGGACAATAACCGCGGAAGGTTTCTTCGTGTGCAAGTTCCTCTGCTGCCCGTTGCATCGCATCCACAATGACGCGTGGTAGAGGACGCGTAACATCGCCAATCCCCATCCGCAAGAGACGGGCGTCAGGATGCAGCGAGTGGTATTTTTGGACACGCAGGTCGATGTCGTGAAAGAGGTAATGAGCGGGTAAAGATGAATAATGTGAGTTGATTTTCATAAGCGTACGTTTTATAAGCTGTATTCTCCACGGAAGACCTCGGTAGCCGGACCGGTCATGGTGACCTCCCGGGTCTCGGGATCATAATGAATATGCAAGTCTCCTCCTCTCAGATGTACCGTGACGGATTTGCCTGTTTTAGCGAGGACAGCCGCTGCTACTGCTGCGGCACACGCGCCCGTTCCGCAAGCCATCGTCTCGCCCGAGCCGCGCTCCCACACGCGCATGTCTAATTCATTCGGATTACGCACGGAGACGAACTCTACGTTGGTTCCTTCGGGAAAATGCGGATGTCTCTCAAGTGTCGGTCCGAGCGGCGTGAGCGACATCGTTGCCACGTGCGTCTGAGGGAAAAGCACTATATGCGGATTGCCCATATTGACAGAGACAAACGCTACCGGGCGGTAGTTGATCATCAGCTCATCAAACATCACTTCGGCTTTTCCCATATTGACCTCTGCGCTATCCACTTTCCCCTCCGCGACGTGCAACTTGAGCGTTCGCAAGCCGGCAAGGGTATGAATACGGATCTGCGTCCGGCGGCAGAGACCGCTCTCATACAGATATTTGCCGACGCATCGAATCGCGTTTCCGCACATCTGCGCTTCGGAGCCATCGGCATTGAAGATCCGCATTTGTGCGTCCGCCTCGTCTGAAGGCAGTATGAGCACCAAGCCATCCGAACCGATACCGAAATGACGGTCGGAGAGTTGCTGAGCCAAAGAAGAGAGTTCCGTTTGCGCAATAAGATCCGCCGTTACAGGGTCAAAACAATCCACATAGATGTAGTCATTCCCTAAACCATGCATTTTTATAAACTGCATCTTTTTGACGTTATTTTTCATTTTTAATCCGATTGAAATTCAAAATCGGCGACAAAATTACGCTATTTTTGTGAAATATGCAAATAAAAATGCATTTTTTAGTAGATTTTTCTTGTTTTTGTAAAATTTATTTACTATCTTTGCAGCCCGTAATGAAAATTTAACTTTTTGTTGTATGGAAACGAAGTATATTTTTGTAACGGGCGGCGTGTCTTCATCGCTGGGCAAGGGAATTATTGCAGCGTCATTAGGCAAACTGCTGCAATCCCGCGGTTTTCGGGTAACTATTCAGAAGTTGGATCCGTATATCAACGTGGATCCGGGCACACTCAATCCGTACGAGCACGGGGAGTGTTATGTAACCGTCGATGGGCACGAAGCAGATCTGGATCTGGGGCATTACGAGCGGTTCTTGAATGTCGAGACGCACAAGACGAATAATATCACCACCGGAAGGATCTACCAGAGCGTGATTGAGAAAGAGCGGCGCGGCGATTATCTGGGCAAGACCGTACAGATCATCCCGCACATCACCGACGAGATCAAACATCATATCACGTCGCTGGGGCAAACGGGACAGTTTGATTTTGTGATTACAGAAATCGGCGGCACCGTGGGCGATATCGAATCACTGCCGTTCATCGAGTCGATGCGGCAGCTACGATGGGAGATGGGGAGGAATTGTTGCTGTATCCACCTGACGTACGTACCCTACCTCGCCGCAGCAGGGACCTGCAGCAAGAAGGCGTACAGCCGGACATCATCGTACTGCGGACGGAACATGAGATCCCGACGGAGATGCGACGGAAAGTAGCGTTGTTCTGCAATGTGGACGAAGATGCGGTTATTCAATCCATCGATGCGCCCACTATCTACCGCGTGCCGCTGAATATGTTAGAAGAAGGACTCGACCGAGTTGTTCTGCGAAAAACCGGATTCGATGCCGCTTCTTTGCCGGAAGCAGATTTGGCGTCCTGGAATGCGTTTCTCAAGAAGCTGGAAGGCGCGCAAGAGGAGGTGAAGATTGCGTTAGTAGGCAAGTATGTACAGCTGCAAGACGCCTATAAATCTATCCGGGAAGCGCTGTCGCACGCCGCGGCATATAACAACCGCAAACTGAACCTCACCTCCATCCTCTCGGATGATATCAACGAAGCGAATGTACAGCAATTAGCGGATTTTCAGGGAATAGTGATTGCCCCGGGATTCGGTAGTCGCGGTGTGGAAGGCAAGTTACAAGCTATCCGTTTTGCGCGAGAGAACAAGATTCCTTGTTTCGGCATTTGCATGGGAATGCAATGTATGGCGATTGAGTTTGCGCGGGATGTCTTGGGCTACGCGGACGCTAACTCGACCGAGTTCAACGAACACACGACGCATAATATCATCGACCTCATGGAAGACCAGAAACGCACGATTAACAAAGGCGGTTCGATGCGTCTGGGCGCTTATCCGTGCCAACTAAAAGAAGGAAGCCGCGTGCGCGATATATACGCTTGCGAAAAGATCCAAGAGCGACATCGCCACCGTTACGAACTCAATCACGCTTACCAAAAAGAGTTGGAAGAACACGGTTTGATTTGCTCCGGTATCAATCCGGATAGCGGTCTGACGGAAATCATCGAGCTACAAGACCACCCGTGGTTTATCGGCACACAGTTTCACCCCGAATACAGTAGCACCGTGCTACACCCTCATCCATTATTTTTGAGTTTTATTCGTACCGCAATCGGAATTTGAGAAAAAAAATGCAGAAATACTTGCGTATTTTTGAAAAAAGCAGTACTTTCGGACATCTGCCTTTTTGTTTCCCCCTCTCTCTCCCTCCCTAAACAAAAATTCCCCCGTAGCTACGTTCGCGCCCTGCCGGACATACGCCAATTAGCGCTTTTTTGCTTCACGCGTCGTCCCTCCGCTGCGGATAACAGATAGCCTTCGTCCCCGACGTATAGGGATATACCCTTCTCGGAGGCGTGTTTTGACGAAGGGGTACGTCAAAACTCGTCGAGCAGGGGGCGAGTTACTCGCCGTGCCCTACGGCTCTTTAATTATCGCGAAATTATATTTCGCCAAGCAAAAAATCGCAGAAAAATTTGCGTATGAGCAATTTTTGTTGTACCTTTGTAGCCGGAATAATCTATTGAGTATATGAAAAAAGTATTCGGTATCATTCTCTCGGCGCTCTTCGTTTTGCCGCTCTGCGCGCAGGAGCATACTAACGTGCTCAAGATCCATGCGGGGTATGGTCGGCAGATAGACACCTATCTCAGTCCGATGGCTTACAGAGGTTGGCAGTTGGGTTTGGGCAACGAGTGGTGGCAGGCTTTCCGCCAGGACACGAAGTTGGGCAGGTCGGGTAAGTTAGCCAACTGGGGGCATGTAGGGCGTGTCGATCTCGATGCGGTTCGCTATATCAACACCGCCCAATCCAATCTTTTCTATGGCATGCAGATAGCTGCAGGATGGGGTGCTTTCTATTGCTGGAAATGGTTCGACGATCGTCTCAAAGTGCATGTCGGTCCGTATCTGGAAGGCAGTTTTGCGGCCAGGAGCCAGAGTGCCAATTACAACAAGATTGTGTCGTTTGATGTCGCGGTAGATGCGATGGCAATGGGCGGCGTGAGTTGGTCTTTCTACGGGAAGAAGACCAGTTACCGGTTGAATTATCTCATCCGCACGAACCTGATCGGTTTTGACTTCCTGCCGGATTACTGGGAGTCGTACTATGAGATCTCGCAAGGCGTGCCCGGGCAAGCCCGTTGTTCGGGGCCCTGGAACCATCATACCCTCAAACAGGAGTTGACGCTTGACCTGCAGTTCCCCCACTCCACCTGGCGCGTCGGTGCAGCACATGAGTTGAACGACTACGGCACGAGAGATCTGCATTTCTCGCGCAATCAGATTAATCTCGTCATCGGATGTATCTGGAAATACCGTATTAACCCCCATTCACGCTTATGAAGACAAAGAGATATTTTGTAGGAATCGCGCTCGCGGGCATGTGGCTGCTGAGCGGTTGTCACGCCAAAGAGGAGATGAGTTACTCCACGGACCCTGTGACCAATATCGAAGGGCTTTGGCAGATCATCGACACACGTTATTGCTACATTGAGGACAAAGGCATCGACTGGCCGGCCATCCGCGAGGAATATGTCGCCAAAGCCGCCCGGCTCAAGGGCAACGACCAAGTGGCGCTTTTTGACTTGTGCGCAGGGATGTTAGACTCATTGCGCGACGGGCATGTGAATCTCTACTCCGCTTTCGACTGCTCTGTCAATACCGCGTGGTTTGATACCTTCCCCGCCAACTACGACGCTCGACTGCAAGCTCCGTATCTGACAAACTGCCGTGCTGCAGGCGGATTGTATTACAACACGATAGACAGCGGAAGAGTGGGATATATCTATTATTCCAGCTTCTCCAACTCTTTCTCGGCGGGGAATATATACTGGATCTTCAAGGCCTTTGAGCAATGCGAGGGGCTGATTATCGACGTGCGCAATAACGGCGGCGGAGATATCACCAACGCGTACCGGCTCTCGTCTCCTTTCTTCACGGAGAATGAGACCATCGGTTACTGGCGTCACAAGACCGGACCGGGACATAACGACTTCTCGGATTTCGAGCCGCTTACAGCTGACGCTTCCATGGTAGGAAGCAAATGGAAGAGACCGGTGGTAGTCTTATGCAACCGGCGGTCGTATTCGGCAGCCAACCTGTTCGTCAATATAATGCGGTACGTGCCCCATGCCTGCATCATCGGAGGCACCAGCGGAGGAGGCGGAGGAATGCCTCTGAGCTATGAGATGCCCAACGGATGGATGGTACGCTTATCCAGCGTGCGGATGTACGACCGCGACAAGAAAGATATAGAGAACGGAATCGAACCGGATATCGCAATTACGATGACCGGTTCTGACCAAGATGATATCATCGAACAGGCCATTTTGACAATCAGGTTGCAAAAAATGGAGAAAAATTGAAGAATTATGGGGAAAAATTTGTATATATACAAAAAAAATCGTAAATTTGCAGGCTTTTTGAAAATTAATGCATAAAATATACAAATACTATGAGTAAAGTAACAGTTGTAGGCGCAGGCAACGTGGGTGCTACATGCGCGAACGTGTTGGCCGTAAATGAGGTGGCTAACGAGGTATGTCTGATTGACATCAAAGAGGGTTTTGCAGAGGGCAAAGCCATGGATATCATGCAAACGGCTCAGCTGATGGGCTTCGACACCGTGGTAACGGGTGTGACGAACGACTACTCGAAGACCAGCGGTAGCGACGTAGTGATCATCACTTCGGGTCTGCCCCGTAAACCGGGTATGACGCGTGAGGAGCTGATCGGCGTGAACGCAGGTATCGTGAAGAGCGTTTGCGACCAGGTCCTCAAATACAGCCCGAACGCTATCCTCGTTGTTGTTTCCAACCCGATGGACACCATGGCTTATCTGACGCTGCACGCTCTGAAGCTGCCGCGCAACCGCGTGATCGGTATGGGTGGCGCGCTCGACAGCGCACGTCTGAAATACTTCCTGAGCCAGGCGCTGAAGTGCAACGCAAACGACGTGGACGGTTTCGTCATCGGTGGCCACGGCGACACGACGATGATTCCTCTGACGAGCTACACGACCTACAAAGGTATCAACGTAAGCGAGTTCCTGAGTAAAGAGGAGCTGGAGAACGTGGTTAAGAGCACGATGGTAGGCGGCGCTACGCTGACGGGGCTGCTCGGTACGAGTGCATGGATGGCTCCGGGTGCAGCTGCTGCAAGTGTTGCAGAGGCCATCATCAAGGACCAGAAGAAGATGATCCCTTGCTCCGCTGCCCTCGAAGGCGAGTACGGCATAAAGGACATCACCATCGGTGTACCTTGTATCATCGGCAAGAACGGTATCGAGAAGATCCTTGAGCTGAATATCAGCGAAGAGGAGCGCGCCAAACTGCACGAGAGCGAAGCTGCCGTTCGTAAGACAACCGCTATCCTGAAAGACCTAAACGTCCTCTAATATGGATCTTTTTGAAAAATGCGACCATTTTGAGACGCTCAAACAGGTTCGCAAATTAGGTATCTATCCGTATTTCCACGAGTTGGAGAGCCGTCAAGCCCCTGTGGTGCAGATGGAGAACCACCGTGTGATCATGCTTGGCTCGAATAACTACCTCGGTTTCACGGAAAACGAGGCGGTTATCAAAGCCGGACATGAGGCCTTGGATAAATACGGAACAGGCGTGAGCGGCAGCCGTTTCCTGAACGGTACGCTGGACTTGCACCTGCAGCTGGAGCGCGAGATAGCCGCCTTCACGGGTTACGAAGAGTGCATGACTGTCTCGACGGGTTTCCAGACCAACTTAGCCATTATCTCCGCCATCTGCGGTAAGGATGATTATATCCTGAACGACCGTGAGAACCATGCATCCATCTATGACGCTTGCCGTTTGAGTTTCGCGAAGGTACTTCGCTACCGTCACTCGGACATGCAGGACCTGGAGCGCCAACTGAAATCCATTCCGGAGAATGCCGGAAAACTGATTGTGACCGACGGCGTCTTCTCCATGCGCGGCGACATCTGCAAGCTGCCGGAGATATGTGCGTTAGCCGAGAAATACGGCGCTCGTGTGATGGTAGATGATGCCCACGGATTCGGTGTGTTAGGTCCCGGTGGTCGCGGTACAGCGGCACATTTCGGGCTGACGGACAAGGTAGATATCACGATGCTGACCTTCTCCAAATCGTTGGCTTCTATCGGCGGTTGCATGCTGACAAGCCACCGCGTAGCGGACTGGCTGCGTCACGTGAGCCGTCCGTTCATCTTCTCCGCGTCAATCACTCCGTGCTCGGCTGCTACAGCGCTGGAAGCGCTGCATCAGCTGATTCTTGACCCGGAGAGGCCGAAACGACTGATGAATATCGCCAAGTATTTCCAGAAACAGCTGCTGGCAGCGGGAGTGAAGATCATCGAAGCGCCGACGCCAATCGTGCCGATCTTCACCTACAAGACGCTGGACACGCTGTATTACGGAAAGAAGATGTTCGACGAAGGCGTTTATGTCAATCCTGTCATGGCGCCGGCTTGCGTGGAAGGCGAGTGCCTGCTTCGTACGACGCTGATGGCTACCCATACGGAGCCTATCATCGACGAAGCGGTGGAGATCATCGCACGGGTACTCCATGAGGGTGCGCCGGAAATGTGATAGTTGACAATTGACAATTGATAATTGATGCAAACACTAATCATCACCGGGGGAAGTTCCGGAATCGGCAAAGCTACAGCCTCGCTCTTCGCAGAGCGGGGCTGGCGTGTTTTTGAACTCAGCCGTCACGGGGCTATCTACTGCGACGTGTGCGACGAAGCGAGTTGCAAGAAGGCTATCGAGGAAGTGCTGAAGCAGACGGACCACATCGACGTCGTCATCTCCAACGCCGGTTACGGTATCTCCGGACCGATCGAGTATACGAAGATAGCCGATGCCGAGCACCAGATGGATGTGAACTTCATGGGCGCAGTGCGTTTCACGCAAGCCATCCTGCCGCAGTTACGCCAACAAGGGTACGGAAGGATCATCTACACCTCTTCCGTCGCAGCCCAACTGCCCGTTCCGTATCAGGCATTCTACTCTGCCTCCAAGGCCGCCATCAATGCCATGGCACTGGCGCTGGCGAACGAAGTGAAGGATTTTGGGATCTCCGTTTCTGTGATGATGCCGGGCGATGTGAGCACCGGCTTTACCGATGCGCGCAACAAATCCACGGCAGGAGAAGAGATCTACCGCTCCGCGCATAAAGCAATCACCAATATGGAGCGGGACGAACGCGCAGGCATGCAACCCGAACAGATGGCGAAACTATTCTATCATATCGCTACCTGTCATTCGCCAAGACCGCAATACGTGGGAGGATTCCTGTATCGGATACTTTGCTTCCTCGACCGGATCCTGCCGAAACGGTTTGTAAACTGGATAGAATACAAGCTCTACTCGTAATGAAACACATTCGTATCATCTCTCCGTCCGGGTGCATCGACCCGACCTATATTGACCAGGCCTCTTCACGCCTGCGCGCGTGGGGATATAAAGTGAGCGAGGGCGCGTACGCACGCGCGCAATGGGGACGCTTTGCCGGAACAGATGAAGAGCGGGCATCGGATCTCAATGCAGCGCTGGCGGACAGCGATGTAGATTTCATCCTTTGTGCACGCGGCGGATACGGATTGCAGCGCATCATCGACCGTATTGCTCCCATCGGAAAACCCATCATCGGTTTTAGCGACATTACCGCCCTTCATCAGTTATCCGCTTATCACGATCAGTTCTCCATCCACGGCATTATGTGCAAGCATATCGCCACCCTGCCGGAAGACAGCGAACCGATCATGGCGCTGCGCCGCCTCCTGGCAGATGAGCGCGTGGATTATCATTGGCCGGCTCATCCGCTGAACCAACTCGGGACAGCTTACGCTCCGATTGTAGGCGGTAACTTATCCGTCTTATACGGCTTACAAGGAACCCGGTACGGGCTTAGGGACGAACTCTTCCGCGAGCAGTTTCCGATCCTTCTTATCGAAGATATCTGCGAACGCCATTACCACATCGACCGCATGATCCGCAATCTCAAACTGAGCGGCGTGTTGGCGCATCTGAGCGGCCTGATTGTAGGGCAGTTCACGGATTGTGAGGACGATCCGGGAATGGGTTGTACCATCTATGAGACCATAAAAGAGGCAGTCGCAGACTACGACTACCCCATTCTTTTCAATGCGCCCATCGGGCATGTAGAACACAACTTACCGTTATGGTTAGGTGTGCCGACCCGGATGATTATTTCTGCCGAGGGGCCGGTGCTCCGTACTTGCACTTAATGGGCTCATCGGGCACAGGCACGCCGTAGAGCGGTTTGACCTCCGGCTCCGGTTCTCTAACCTCCTGTACTGGTTTGTTGTCTGACTCCTGCTGCTCCGCTGGATTCGCTTTTTTCTGCACATGACAACCCGCCAGCATCACACTGAGGGCGCCGAGTAGTGCGTTCATGCAGATTAAGAATTTCTTACTCATAATATTGTCATTCTGCCATCTACGACAGCCTGTATGGTATCTTGTTGTTGTACGGCCTCGAGGTAGAGGTCGCGGATCAGAAGATCGCTCTTCCAACACTCTGTAAAATGCGTGAGCGCGTCCATGTGGTCGGCTCCTCCGGAGAGATAATCGCTGGTAGCGACCGTATATAACGCTTGCGGATCGACTGCTTTGCCGGCGATGGTAACCTCCGCGAGTTTACCATCAACTGCCGTCACACGCATTCCTGCTACGCCTTGCCCTCCGTAACGCACGAAGGACTCACAGAGTGCGAGGATATCTTCGCCTTTGAGGGTCAGGACAACCAGTTCGTTATCAAACGGCATGAGTTCAAACACACTTCTCTTGGTCACAGGTCCCGCATCCCAGGCACACCGCATTCCTCCCATATTGGCAATCGCTATATCCACTTGACCGGGGTACACATTCTTTGCCGCCTCCCAAAGGGCATCCGTAGCCCAGTTAAGCATGGGGCACTCCGGTCCGTCCACCCACATGCGTTCGGGCGCATAACCGATTCGGACATTCATCTCCGCTTCAAGCGCCGCTTTGGTAGGTGCCAGATAAGCGGTATAAGAACTATCCTGGATAGCGTCCGCGGATGCATCTACCGGGATGGCTTGCGTAGTGACGGAAACCACCTGCACCTGACGGTGGCACGCCGTGACAAGGAACAAAGGGACGAAGCACAAAGTACAAAGGATGATTATTTTTCGCATAAGGCTTTCGCAGTTTTTGCCGCAAGGCGGGCGTTATTCAGTACTAATTGGATGTTCGATGCCAGACTCTCGCCGCCGGTAAGATCTTTCACTTTCGCCAGCAGGAAAGGCGTACATTGTTTGCCATGGATGCCGGCTTCGTCCATCTCCTGGAGGGCCTGGTCGATGGCTTTGTCAATGACTTCTTTAGGCATCGAGAACTCCTCAGGGATCGGGTTCGTGACGAGCATGCCGCCCTTCAGACCGCAATCCATCTTTGCCTTGAAAGCCGCAGCCAACTCTTCGGGCGTGTCGATACGGTAATCCACTTTGAACCCGCTGTGACGGGTATAGAAAGCCGGTAACTCCTCCGTTCCATAACCTATCACCGGCACACCTTTGGTCTCCAGATACTCGAGTGTCAGACCGAGATCGAGGATGGATTTGGCTCCCGCACAAACGACCATGACCGGTGTCTGAGCGAGTTCCTCGAGATCCGCAGAGATGTCAAAAGTCTGCTGCGCACCGCGGTGTACGCCGCCGATACCGCCGGTAGCAAACACCCGGATACCTGCCATGGATGCAATGATCATCGTTGTGGTAACCGTCGTGGCACCATCAGCCTTGCGGGCGATGAGTACCGGCAAGTCACGCCTCGAAGCTTTGATGACCGCCTGACCTTTCTTTCCCAGATATTCGATCTCCTCGGGTGTACAACCGGCTTTGAGTTGTCCGCCGATGATGGCTATCGTTGCCGGGACAGCTCCGTTCTCGCGGATTGTCTGTTCCACCTTAAGCGCCGTCTCCACGTTCTGCGGGTACGGCATGCCGTGACTGATGATCGTTGATTCCAAAGCCACAACGGGCTTGCCTGCCTTCAGTGCCTCTTGCACTTCCGGCGAAATAGAGAGATATGTATTATTCATTTATGATTTATGATTTTAGTCACAATAAGATATTGGCTATATCCGGATTGACCGCTTTGGGGGTCATGAGGGTAGCCCGCGCCGCCATGAGACCATACTGCGCCGTTTGCGGAAAATCGATACCTTTCGCATGGGCATAAATCACCCCCGCAAGGAACGCGTCTCCGGCTCCCGTCGTATTCACTATTTCTCCCGGCAGCGCAGGGAAGAGCCATTCTTCGGCTGCTGTCCGGCAATAAACGCCCTCGCTACCGAGGGTGATATAGACATGCGCCGCGCCGAGGTCCAACAGCTCTTGCGCCGCCTCTCCGTAAGTCTGTTTCTCGGTTACCGCCAACGCTTCCTTGAGATTCAGTTTGAGCGTATGGAGGTACGGCAGTTTGGCTTTACGTAGGGCGTTCACCACCCGATGCGCCTTGGTCGTACTGACACCGTCGATAAAGAGCGGCACTGTGACATTCTCCATGAGCCATCGGATAGCTTCTTCGCCGATATTCGTATCAGCCACCACATAATCCGAGAGGTTCAACTCACCGCTCCTTTTGGCGAGCCACTCCGGCGTGATCAGACGGATAGCCTCTGTATCTGCGACCGCCGCAATCATCTCGCCGGCATGATTATGAAGGCATAGATACAAACCCGATCGCAAGGACGACTCGCGCTCCGAGAGGTGAACATCGATGCCTTGTTGCTTGCAGTAGTCATGCAAGAGACCGCCGAAGAGATCGCCTCCGAAAATCGTCAGAAGCTGAGTACGAGCGCCTAAAAGCGTGAGGTTATGGGCGATGTTCCGTGCCACACCTCCGTAGCCCACCTCCACATGACCGGGGTTCGAGTCCGCTGCGATAAAAGCGTCCGTGAGCGTGGCTGACATGTCCACATTCGCTCCGCCAATTACAGAAATAAGTGTCGCCATAGTTGATTTATTTTAGTTGCCTGTTAAACATCCATCGTTCGCGATCCCATATCCATCCCCATTTATTGAAATAGCGGCACATGTTTTGGATATGAATCCGCAACAAATGCTTATTCTTATAGGACTCGCGCGCATGAGCGTGTACGATGGTCCACTCTGGGTAGTAGAGCGTGAGGTAGTGGCGATGGATGGTTCGCGTGAGGTCTATATCCTCCGGGTACATGAAATAGCGTTCGTCAAAGAGCCCTGCTTCCACCGCCGCTTTCGTACGCAGCAACATGAAACAGCCGCTGAGGTACGGTGCATTGATCGGCCGCGTGAGGTCGAGATCGCGCAACTCATAGCGCTTATTCCGCCGCGCCATCAGCCACGCCGGCAAGAACCGACGGCCGAAGACATCGAGGGGCGAAGGAATCCTTTTGGCAAGGTATTGCTGCGAGCCGTCGGGGTTCACTACTTTCGGCATCATCTGTCCCACCAAAGGGTACGCCTCCATCCTTTCGCACATCGCGTCTATATCCTCCGCCTTGACGCGGATGTCGCAATTCATCACCAGATGAAACTCCGTCCGGTAGTATGCACTCTCACGCAGAGCGATGTTATGCGCCCGCCCGTAACCGAGGTTCGCGCTCATCGCCATGTACCGCAGTTTATCCGTCCCGAATTGTGCAGCAAGGGTCTCTTTCTGCTGCGCTATCTCCGCCTTGCGGTACTCCGGCGCTGTGTTATCCATGAGGTAGATCTTCCGCAGGTTCTTCACCCGCAGCAATTCTCGAACAAGAGGCAGTACTTCCTGCTCCCATTTCGGATGATATAACACGATGGAGATGTTCAGCATATTATTTACGGTATTTCTTATAGCCGTTCCAAGCCCAATGTCCCAAGTAATAGAGGCTTCGGCAGAAGCCTAATTTCTCCACTTTGTAGTTTACCATGAACTGCGGAATAATTACTTTTCGTTTATTACCCGTCACCTGATTAGCAGAAAGGCGATAGTTCGCCAGAACTTTCTGATTGCCATAGGCATAATCGGTCTGTTTCATAAGCGACAGCCAGAGGGCATAGTCATCGCGCAAGTTATGCAACTCCTCGCGAAAACGGATATCATGCAGTTTGCTTGCATCAATCATTGTAGCCAAACAAGGAAGGTTACAACTCTTGAGGATGTCGTAGTAATTCATCTTCAGAGGTACAGCCTGGGGTTTCAACACTTCTTTCCCTTCCTCATCGACACGGCGTACGGAACAAGTGACGATCGCGGCATCGTTCTGTGCCATGAATGCTATCTGTTCTTCCAGGAATGTAGGATCCCAATAATCATCGGAATCCAGGAAACAATAATATCGGCCCTGAGCTTCTTTGAGTCCATGGTTTCGAGCTGAAGCGCACCCTCCATTGGGTTGATTCAAAAGCTTGATGCGCGGATCTTTCTCCGTATAAGAACGCACTATCTCCGGCCCATTATCCTTGCTGCCGTCATTGACTACGATCATCTCCCAATGCGGATATGTCTGCGCTAAGACACTCTCTATCGTCTGCCCCACAAACCGCTCTCCATTATACAACGGCGTAATGATCGATACTAACTTATTGTCTTTCATGTTTAATTTTAAATATACATACATTATAGAGCACCACTACTCTGCTCCAGATTTTCCGCCATAACGGTCTCTTGCTGCGTGTTAACAGGCTATTAGTCTGCGTTACTGTCCCTGCATGACGGCGGTACAACAGGTAAGGCGTGTCGATAAACCGCACCTCTCCCGTCATCTCGGCTACCAGCCCCAGCCACACGTCATGCCCTATCTCATGCGTCGGCGGAAAGGGCAAAGCGTCGTCCAGAAGCCGTCTCCGGAAAGCCATGCAGGCACCGTAATAGGTGTTGTTGAGACTGTTCTTCAGGATTCCCTTTCCGGAGTGATAGACCGAGAAGAAATCGTCGTTATAGACATGCAGGTCTTCGTCCGTCTCCTTGGCATTGGTGCATACCAGGTCCGCTGTCTCTAATTCGGTCACACATCGTTCATACTTACCGGGCAGCCATACGTCGTCCTGGTCGCTGAGGAAGATTAACTCCCCTTTCGCATGCCGCAACGCATTGGCGAAGTTATCCCGGAAATAATGCGCCTCGCAATGACAGACGCGGATGCGTTTATCCCCGATGGAACCGATGATTTCAAGGGTGCTGTCCGTCGAACCGTCATCGGAGACAACCACCTCGTCGTCCTCCTCTATCTGAGCCAGGATAGAGCGCAACTGCGCTTCTATATACCGCTCGCCGTTATATGTCGCTACACAAACGCTTTTCATTTCCCTCCTCCCAGCAACAAGCGATGCACGAAAAAGATGATTTTCCATACAAAGAACTGCACCCGGTTCCGGTACACCCATCCTCGCGAACGCCGGTAACTGATCTGCGCTTCGTGCCATCTCTGCGAGAGGCTTCTGCCCCAAGGATGATAAGCCACAGCCCCCAAGACATTATGACGGTGCTGGCGGTAAGCGATAGTCGTCTTATGCAGAGGCACCACCTTTCCTCCATGACAGACTGTCATCAGTGCTACCCATGCATCGTGCATGTATGCCTCCCCGCTCATGGGGAGCGAACAAACGGCCGCAGCACGGTTGAACAGCATCGCACAACCCGTCACGCTGTTGCTGATGGCCAAATAACGGCTATTACCATCTACCATGTCCGGTCGGATATTACTATACCGCCAGAACGACGGCGCTATCTCGTCCAGCTGCTCATCCACTACCCGCAGGTCACTATGCACCACTACCGGCTTGCCCGACGCCAGCGTTTCCTCATGTATGAGAGCCTCCATGCACACGGCTATCTTGTTCGCATCCCATACATCGTCCTGGTCGGCAAAAGCGAAATAATCGGCCTCTCCATGGTGTGCCAGCAGATACTCGAACGACCGCATCGCTCCTAATCCTTTTGGCTCGCTTTCATCGAGAAAGATCCGTTCAGGGTGAGCCTCAGCGTAGGTCTTCAGAATAGCTTTTGTCCCATCTCTGGAACCGTCATCCCGGATATAGAGTCTCCACTCGGTGTATGTCTGCGCCAAGATGGAGTCAATCTGCTCGGATAAATACCGCTCGCCGTTATATGTCGATAAGAGGATATGAAGCATCGGTTAATGGTGTATCTTGTTTGTCTCGTGCTGCATATAGTCCTCTTCCCAGAATTTCCTTGCTTTCATCATTTGACGGCGCTGCAAGGCTCCTTTATCCTGGTTGATTAAATCAAAAACGGTACAAGCGTCATTCACTTTGTTTTTCAATACCATCCCTCCTTTGTTAATAGCTATTGTGGAGTGAATCATATATAGGATGAGGAAGAAAGAGGTGGTTTGTTTGAGTAATTTACCATACGGAATATGTATCTCCCTGCCTTCCGCATCTTGAATCAACCGGAAGATATAGACAATAAGAACCGGCGTAAAATATGAGCGGACTCTGTTCAGCAAGTAGTAATATTGATAGAGGATAACAATACACAAAATGCCGATTGTAGCAATAATAGCGATGATCTCATTTCGAGACTTGCAGTATTGAGTATAATGCACGATACACACAAGTGTCAAAGCATAGATAAGAAAGACCACCTGTACCTGTCTTCCCAAGCTCAAATGGTGGCGGATGGAATATAGCACGGACTCGGAAAAGGGTAAATGGTCTAAAAATCCCAATGACAATTGCGTGACCGGAAGCAAGAACGCAATGACCAGCAGCACCAACAAGAGTTGTGAGATAGTATGCATGGACATGCGTGCATTGCTGATTACGAAATATGCCAAGGTCGGGACCACGGCGAAAAGTCCGGATTTATGACAGATTATCGTCAGGAAGGCGCATAACGCAGCCCATAAATAATGCTTGCGTTCGACAGCCAGCGCCATCAGTAGAAAAAAAACTACTGCCAGACATTGGCGCAATTCATAGCAAATTACATTATAGTCGAGAGAAACGAGAATCGCCAATGCAAAAGCCCGTTTTCTGTCAATCTTGCGGAAAAGTGCAAGAATAACTATAAAATAGACGCAGGATAAGATACATGTCATCCAATAGAATGAAAAACCGCAGTCTTTCATAAACCGGCAAAAAAGAGCAAAGCCGGGTTCAAACCCAAATCGAAGATCCTCAGGATGCGTGATTATAGAAGTATAAGAAGGTACCGTTTCATAGAAAGGGACATATGACCATATATCTGGTCCGTAATAATACTTGACAGCAAACAATCCGGCTACTACAAACCATGCAATATAGAATATATCGCGTTGCAGGCGAGGATACCGTTCGGTTAGAAAATCCGTTATGCCGAACGCTATTGCGACTGTCAGTATCAGCGTAAGCAGGTTCATTTCCGGTACCTATACATTCTCTTTTGCCAAACACAATGCCTGCTCAATAGTAGGCGCCATGTCGTAATATTTATACTCTGCCAGCCTGCCACCGAAAAGAACATTCGTCTCTTTCTCTGCGAGAGCCTTGTATTGCGCGTACAATGCGGCATTACGCGTATCGTTAACGGGGTAGTAGGGCTCCATGCCGGGTTGCCACTCCGTGCTGTACTCACGGCTGATGACGGTCTTGGGGGTGTCATAGACCGCCTGGCCGAACGACTCGAAATGCTTGTGCTCGATGATACGTGTAAACGGTGTCTCACGGTCGGTGTAGTTAATGACCGCATTGCCCTGGTAGTTAGGCGTATCCAGCACCTCCGTCTCGAAACGCACCGTCCGATATTCCAATTTGCCGAACCGGTAGTCGTAGAACTGATCGATCGGACCGGTATAAACCATCTTCTTAGCCAAAACGCATAACTCCTCCCTGTTCTCAAAAAAATCGCAGTTCACCCGCGTCTCAACTCCTTCCAATAGTTTATCGATCAGCGCATTGTACCCATCAACAGGAATTCCTTGATAAAGGTCGTTAAAGTAATTGTTGTCATACACAAAGCGCAGCGGCAAGCGCCGGATGATAAACGCCGGAAGCTCCGTACAGGGTCTGCCCCATTGTTTCTCCGTGTACCCCTTGATTAATTTCTCATAGATATCTTTACCTACTAACAGAAGTGCCTGTTCCTCGAGATTCCGAGGTTCACGTCCGTTAAGTTGACGGCTGATGACCGAACGCTGGCGACAGATTTCATCCTGAGCTTCCTGAGGAGTACGAACGCCCCACATTTGATAGAAGGTATTCATATTAAATGGCAAGTT
Source organism: uncultured Bacteroidales bacterium (assembly GCA_900317885.1). Lineage (GTDB taxonomy): Bacteria > Bacteroidota > Bacteroidia > Bacteroidales > Paludibacteraceae > Colicola. The sequence goes on from ONIM01000034.1 coordinate 42,274, forward strand.
ATAGTACTTGTCTTTATAGTTCGCTATCGGGCTATTTGTATAACGATTAAAAGAGACTAGCGAATTTACGAAATCCCAAACCTCCTTATTCGAAGTATGGAAGATATGCGCACCATAGGTGTGGACGTGAATTCCCTCCACAAAATCGCAATACACATTTCCTCCCAGATGAGCGCGCTGGTCAATTACCAAACATCGCTTACCGGCCTGCGACGCTTTGTTAGCGAACGTCGCTCCAAAGAGCCCGGACCCTACTATCAAATAGTCATACTTAAACATAGATACTCAAAAAGCGTGCAAAGATACAACAATTTTTGCATATATGCAAATAAAAGTGAAAAGTTTAACTAATTAACAAATGAAAGAGCACAAAAAAAGCCCGAAACTTGCGTTCCGGACTTCTTTTTCTTCGGTATTTCGATATGTCGATATATCGATATTCCGATTTTTAAGCTTCAGCCTCTGCGGGAGCCTCTTCGCCCTTAGCCTCTGCCTCAGCGGCAGCAGCTTCTTGAGCAGCCTCCTGTGCAGCAGCAGCGAGCTCTGCAGCCGCAGCAGCACGTTTCTCTGCGATAGCTGCAGCTTTGGCCTTATTGGTCTCTACCTCTTGAGCAAGAAGAGCTTTTGCAGCAGCAGCTTTCTTGTCTGCCTCTGCCTGGCTGATCTTACCGGCCTTAGCGTCCTTCTGTGCCTTCCAAGCATCGAAACGCTTCTGAGCCTCTTCCTGGCTGAAAGCACCCTTTGCTACGCCACCTTGCAGGTGTTTGCAAAGCAGTACGCCTTCGTTAGAGAGGATCGTACGAACGGTGTCAGTCGGCTGTGCACCTACGCCTACCCAGTACAACGCACGCTCAAAATTGAGGATTACGGTTGCAGGATTGGTGTTCGGGTTGAACGAACCAAGACGCTCAATGTACTTGCCGTCACGCGGCGAGCGGCTGTCTGCTACTACGATGTGGTAGAAAGCATAGTCTTTGTGACCATAACGAGCCAAACGAATTTTTGTTGCCATTTCTTTTATTTTTGTTGCCATTTCTTTTTGTTGGTTTTATGGGCCGTGGATTACGCGAATCCTTGCCCGGGTTAATACTAATGACGTGCTTTTTACACGAAAAAGCCTGCAAAAGTACAACATTTTTTTGATATACACAAATTATTCTTGCATTTTTCATTTTTTTTTTGTAATTTTGCACCCGATTTTACAAAATATGCATATTTCGGATTCAAAAATAGAAAATCCTATCCTTCATCTGGTTGGCGAAGAGGCCGATCGGTTAGGCATGGAATGTTATGTAATCGGCGGATGGGTGCGAGACTTGTTTCTCCATCGTCCCTCGGATGATATCGATGTGGTGGTGGTTGGATCCGGCATCTCGCTGGCGGAAACCGTAGCCAAACGGCTTGGCAAGGGTGCCCATCTGGCGGTCTTCAAGACCTACGGGACCGCGCAGGTGAAGAAGAACGGGATGGAGCTGGAGTTCGTAGGTGCACGGCGGGAGAGTTACACGCGTGACAGCCGTAATCCTATCGTCGAAGATGGTACCTTGGAGGAGGACCAGAACCGCCGCGACTTCACTATCAACGCCATGGCGATCTGCCTTAACAAAGACCGTTACGGCGAGTTGTTGGACCCCTTTGACGGCATAGGCGACCTCGAGCGTTGTATTATTCGAACGCCCCTTGATCCGGATATCACCTTCTCGGACGACCCCTTACGCATGATGCGTGCCGTACGGTTTGCTACGCAATTAGGTTTCAACCTCGATGGCGAGACTTTCGACGCCATCGCGCGTAATAAGGAACGCATACGCATCATCACCAAGGAGCGCATCGCAGAGGAACTGAACAAAATCATGCTCTCCCGCAGACCCTCCGAAGGATGGATCCTGCTGGACAAGACAGGTCTCTTACCGCTTATCTTCCCGGAATTAGCCGCCCTCAAAGGCGTCGAAGTGAAAGAAGGCCGCGGACACAAGGACGTCTTTTACCACACCCTCAAAGTGCTGGACAACGTAGCGGAGACCTCCGACAAACTTTGGTTGAGATGGGCAGCCCTACTGCACGACATCGGCAAACCCCGCAGCAAGCAATGGGACCCGCAAGCCGGATGGACCTTCCGCAACCATAACTACCTCGGAGCGAAGATGGTACCGAAGATCTTTGCGAAGATGAAACTGCCGCTCAACGAGAAGATGGAGTACGTCAAGAAGATGGTGGATCTGCACATGCGCCCCATCAACCTCATCGAAGACACCGTGACCGACTCCGCAGTACGGCGGTTGCTCTTCGAGGCAGGAGACGACATCGACGATCTGATGCTTCTTTGCGACGCAGATATCACTTCCCGCAATGAGCAGAAAGTGGAGCGGTTCCATCAGAACTACCAACTCGTGCGACAGAAGATGGTCGAACTGGAGGAACGGGACCGAATACGCAATTTCCAACCGCCCGTCAAAGGCGATGAGATCATGGAGATGTTCCATCTCGAGCCTTGTTCGTTAGTAGGCGAACTCAAAGCTGCCGTCAAAGATGCCATCCTCGACGGCATCATCCCCAACGAGTACGAGGCAGCGAAAGCATATATTATTGACTTATGGCAGAAGAAAACGAAATAAATTTGACAGCCGTTTCGTACGGCGACGAGAACATTATTCACCTCGACGACATGGCACATATCCGGCGGCGTCCGGGTATGTACATCGGTAAGTTAGGCGACGGCAGTCACTCCGATGACGGTATCTACGTCCTCATCAAGGAGTCGATAGATAACTCCATCGATGAGTTCCGCATGGGCGAAGGCAAAGTGATCGAAGTGGACGTAGAGGACGGCAAAGTGCGCGTGCGCGACTACGGACGCGGTATCCCTTTGGGAAAATTAGTCGAAGTGGTCTCAGTCCTCAATACCGGAGGTAAATACGACTCCAAGGCCTTCAAGAAATCCGTCGGTCTGAACGGTGTCGGTACCAAAGCCGTCAACGCCTTGTCGTCTTTCTTCGCCGTGCAGTCCTTCCGCGATGGTAGCACACGTCGCGCAGAGTTTGCGCAGGGCAAACTGACTTCCGATACCGGTATTCAACCCTATTCCGGTACCGAACGCCGCGGTACAATCATCGAGTTCGTGCCCGATAGCAGCAAAGGGCTCTTCGAGAACTACCATTTTCGCGACGACTATATCGAGGAACTGCTGCGTAACTACGCGTACCTCAATACCGGCCTGACACTCGTTTATAACGGCAAGAAATATACCTCGAAGAATGGTCTCTTGGACCTCTTGACGGAGAATATGACGGTCTCGCCGCTCTACCCGATCATCCACCTCAAAGGCGAAGATATCGAGATAGCGCTGACCCACACCGACCAGAATGGCGACGAGTACTACTCCTTCGTCAACGGCCAGCACACCATCCAAGGCGGTACGCACCAGGCTGCTTATCGAGAGGCTATCGGTCGTACCATCAAGGAGTTTTTCAATAAGAATCAAGAGCTCGCAGACATCCGTAACGGCGTCGTCGGAGCGATTGCCATTAACGTAGAAGAACCCGTCTTCGAGAGCCAGACCAAAGTCAAACTCGGTTCCAAAGATATGTCTCCTTCCGGTGGCATCTCCGTCAATAAGTTCGTCAACGATTTTGTCAAGACCCAACTCGACAACTATCTCCATAAGACACCGCAGACCGTAGAGATCATGCTGCAAAAGATCCAGGACTCCGAAAAGGAGCGCAAGGCGATTGCCGGCGTGACCAAAGCAGCACGCGAGCGGGCGAAGAAGAACCTCGTCAACAACCCCAAACTGCGGGACTGCCAGATCCACCTCAACGACACCAAGCAAGTCAAGTCCTCCAAGGACGCAGATGACGATCTGAGGCTCGAGTCCTGCATCTTCATCACCGAGGGTCTCTCCGCATCGGGTTCGATCACCAAGAGTCGAGACGTGCGCACCCAGGCGGTCTTCTCGCTGCGAGGCAAACCGCTTAACAGTTATGGGCTCAGCAAGTCGGTCGTTTATGAGAACGAAGAGTTCAACTGCCTGCAGTCGGCGCTGAATATCGAAGACGGACTCGACGAATTGCGGTACAACAAAGTCATCATCGCCACCGATGCCGATGTCGATGGAATGCACATTCGCCTGCTAATGCTCACTTTCTTCTTGCAGTTCTTCCCGGATCTCGTCAAGAAAGGTCACGTCTATATTCTCCAGACACCGCTTTTCCGCGTCAAGGACAAGAACCAGACCATCTACTGCTACTCCGAAGAAGAGCGGCAAGCGGCGATTGCCAAGATCAAGACGCCGGAGATCACACGATTCAAAGGACTCGGAGAGATCTCCCCGGATGAGTTCAAGGGCTTCATCGGTGACGGTATCCGTCTGGACCAAGTGAACCTCCGTAAGGAAGATAACGTCAAAGACCTGCTGGCTTACTACATGGGGAAGAACACCACCGAGCGCCAGCAGTTCATCATCGACAACCTTGTCATCGAGGAAGACCGCGTAGAAGAGGATTTCGAGTCATGAAAGCGCTTATCGCATTCATAGGTATGGCGCTCGTCATCATCGTTCTTATCGAGATCAACGAGCGCATCAAGGCAAAAAAGGCTAAAGGCGAAAGGTTAGAGGCGAAAGAAGGCTGCGAAAAGAAAAATCCTGAGCAGGAGGACTGCTCGGGTTGTGGTCTCGTTGATGTCTGCGAGAAAGAAGAGAAAAAGAAAACGGGCCACTAAAGCCCGTTTTTTATTGCCTCACCGTAATGTGAAAACAACTCTGCTTTGCCTCGTATTTGACGAAGATTTTTCCTACCCGCTGATGATTCAGCAGCACCTGCCCCAATACTAACTTCAAGTTATCCTCGTGCATGTACATACGCGAGCGCGTAACCTTATTATACCGCATGTACGCGAGATCAAAAGTTGTGCCGTAGCAATGACAGGACTGCGTGACGGAGTTGATATTGCCGCTCTTTTGCAGGTACTTGATATCTTCTTGCGTACGCAGTACCGACGTGACGTAAAACTGATAATGCGGCAGACCGTTCCGGCTTAGTATATCCGCCCACTCTGCTCCGATGGCATCCAACTCGCGCGCGGCAGAAGGAATGAGGTAAGGCACCGAGTGCGTCAGGCTGTCGACGATATAGTTCTCATTCGTCTTGATCTCCACCAGCTGTTTGCGCATCGATGCGGCATCGTCTCTGTCCTTCGGCGGACGCGCCAAACCAATACGACTTGCTACCTCGTGTTGCTTGCTCTGCAGATCGTTGAACTTGATCTTATAACTAAACGTCCTTCCCGGGTACCAGACGAGACTGTCTTCGACTATTTCCTTCTCGGCTGATGGTTTACTACCACAGCCAAAGAAGGAAAAGACCGCTAACGCTGACAGAAAACAGACCGTCCTCCGGACTGACAGACCGCTTCGCTGACAGATATCAAATAGACCACTCAAAGCCATCTTTGGTGTCTTTTATTTGGAAGCCGAGAGCCGTCAGCTCGTTGCGAATCTTATCGGAAGTCGCCCAGTCTTTGTTCTGCTTTGCCTGCAGGCGGATGCCGAGCAACAGATCGATCGCACCGTTGAACGCCTGAAGCCTACCTCCGTCTCCTCCCTGAAGGGAAGAGCCATTTTCCTCCAGACGCAAACCGAGGATATCGATCGCGTAAGTCTTCCATACCTCGCGGAGTTCCTTCAGATCCGCTTCAGAGATCGTCCCCTTGCCGTCCCAAACCGTGTTAATCGCTTTCGCGCTGTCAAACAACGCTGCAATCACAAACGGCGTATTCAGATCGTCGTCCATCGCCTCTTGGCATTTATCTCGCAACCCGCTCAGCTCTACGTTAGTAGCCGCGGATGGTTGGATCTTCAGCAATCTTGCGTACGCTTCCTGCATACGTTGCAGTCCTTTCTCTGCAGCTTCGAGGGCTTCGGAAGAGAAATCGACTGTCGAGCGGTAGTGCGCCTGAAGGATGAAGAAACGGATGACCATCGGACCGAAAGGTTTCGACAATAACGGGTGCTCGCCGCTGAAGAATTGCTCCAGGGTGATGAAGTTATTATAACTCTTACCCATCTTCTTGCCGGCGATGGTGATCATGTTATTATGCATCCAGTAATGCACGGACTCATGCCCGAGTGCTGCGCAGGACTGCGCTATCTCCGCCTCGTGGTGGGGGAAGATCAGATCCAGACCGCCGCCATGGATGTCGAACTGCTCACCGAGGTACTTGGTACCCATCGTGGAGCACTCCATATGCCATCCCGGAAAACCTTCCGACCACGGACTCGGCCAATGCATGATATGCTCGGGAGCGGCTTTCTTCCAGAGGGCGAAGTCATAAGAGTGCTTCTTCTCCGCCTGTCCGTCCAGCTCGCGCGTCTCGGTGACGATATCGTTGAGATTACGTCCGGAGAGCTTGCCATACGGAAAATCCTTCGCATATTTCTCTACGTCCATATAGACGCTTCCATTCGACACATACGCGTAGCCGCGGTCGAGAATCTTCTGCACGAAAGCGATCTGCTCAATGATATGTCCGCTTGCGTGCGGTTCGATAGACGGAGGCAGGACGTTCAGTGCGGCCATATCGCGGTGGTAGCGGTTGGTGTAGTACTGCACCACTTCCATCGGCTCGAGTTGCTCGAGGCGGGCTTTCTTAGCGATCTTATCTTCGCCTTCGTCCGCATCATGTTCCAAGTGCCCCACGTCGGTGATATTCCGTACATAACGCACCTTATACCCCAGGTGCTGCAAGTAGCGGTATAGCACATCGAAGGTGATTGCCGGACGGGCATGTCCCAAATGCGCATCTCCGTAAACCGTAGGACCGCATACGTACATGCCTACGTGACCCTCATGCAGCGGCTTGAAAGTCTCTTTGAAACGAGTTAGCGAATTATAGATTTCCATAAAATATAGTTTCTAATGTCTAAAAAACAATTTTGCGTGCAAAATTACTGCTTTTTTTTGAGATACGCAAGGATTTAAACAAAAAACGACGTAAAATTGCATTTTTGGTTCAAAAAAGTAGAAAACTAAAAGTGTGCCAAGTGTGCCAACTGTGCCACGCAAAATATTGTCAAATGACATTTGATCTAATGGACGACGTCTAAAGGATGGATAGGACGAGAGTACGTTAAGGGTATTACTATGGTCTAGGATTAGACCGTTTTGAGTCTTACTTAAGTCCGTTTTTAGTCTTATTACTCATTCTTGAAGCCGTATCCATTTTTGAATCCTCCGGTGGAGAGGATCTGCGGGGTGAAAGGCCAGAGGTAAATCGGCGCTTGGGTATAGTCATAATCATAGAAGAGGTATGTATAATACTCATCTTCATATTGGACAATATCGGCTCCCCATGCCTGTGCTTCGTATCCCTCGGCTTTCAAAGCACTTATCTCACTGGAACTGAGCGATTTGAAGAGTCCTTTTATAGCCAGATTGGTCAAGGTGTCTCCTTTGTACGCGCAGCCTAATTCATCCCAGTTATCCTTCTGTCCCCGCCATCCGGGGTAGAGCAGCGGATCATCCTCTTGTCCTTCGGGGCATTGGGTCGTGAGGCGGTAGCCCTTCTCCTTTTGGCCGTTCACCATCTTGGTATAGACGGTGTCGCTGATCGTATTGCCGTTCTCAAAGGTGTAATAACCGTTCGTTTTGAGTCCGTCAATCATCGCGCGCGTCAGATCCTTGATATATTTGATTTTCACCGGCAGAAGTCCTGTACGGATGAGGGTGAAACGTCTGTCCCCTTCGGCTGCGAACTCAAAACCGCGTTCCTGAATGATAGCATTGAGGAGTGATCCTTCCTGTGCGATGAAAGCATCTGTTTTGGCTTTTATGGCATCTCCGAAAGCGCGGTTACGAATCAAGTCCAGATAGGTACGCGCTTCTCCGTTGTCGCCCAAAGCGGCACAAGCCTCTGCGTAACCGAGATACATCTCCGAGAGTCGCATGTATGGTCCGTTGATACCTGACATTCGTTGTGCTTTCACCCATGGATGGGTTTGACGGTTCTCATCCCATTTATTGAAGGAGAGTCCTCCACCGTTGGCTTTGGAGTTGGGCACAAAGGGGATCAGTTTCTCGTTACCAGCTCCATCTGATCCTGTGACAGTTACGGCTACGTCTCGTCGTTTATCCTGCGGGTCAAAGACGCCGTAATAGAAAGCGGGATTGACACGTCCCTGCCCGTAGGCTTTGCAGGGGTAAGCGTTCTTGGATCCGCCGTTGGAAGGCCGTCCGAACGAGTACGGGCGTGCATCATTGACGATGCCTTGCTGTATGGGATATTCGTATATCGACTCGTCTGCGTACATTCCATCAGCATCCATCATCTGCTGGAAAAAATACTGGTAAGGGTTGTTGTATATTCGTCCGTTCGCCTCATCTGCACGCGGGTCTGTCTCATGAAAAACAGCCGTTCCCAGATGCTCTGAAAAGGCTTTTTGGAAATATGTTTTCGCGAGGGAATAAAAACGCTGCCAATCGGAACGACGAGCATATGTGGCATCATTATTGACTGTTCCTAACGGCTCATACGAAATGACGTTTCCTTTTAGATCTTTGCGTTCTATATCGTTGCGCCGTGTCTGATAACCTCCGGCTTCGAGAGCCATGCGCCCGATCAGACCGTCCACATAGGTCTGCGAGAAGCGGCTTTTGTTATTCACCGGATACATGACGGGTTCCACTTTCTGCAAGTCCTCCAGACATTTCTCATAGATCCAGTCTCGTCCTACCAATCCTTGCGCCACCTCGCCAATCTTGTTGTTGAAGGGTACATCTCCGAAGTTCTTGATCAACTCGCGATAGGCAGTGGCACGCATAGCCACCGCTTCTCCATATAACTGCCCCAACTCGGAAGGTTTCCCGATAATCATGGACTCGAAGTCATCTCTTGCCTCGACAGCCTCCGTGATTGCGTTAGAGACGGCGATGATCTTATAGAGGCTGGCGAAGATATCGTCCTCTTTTAGATAAGACAGCAAGCCATACTGTGAGGCATAGTTTCCGTTCTGATAGAGACATTCGGGCCAATGTCGCCCGGGTTGGTTAGTGAATGCTTCGGGATGTCGTGTGATGTCCGAACCGGGTACATCGGCTCCGTACCATAGTCCGTCCCCGAACACTTTGTTTTGCGCACAATCACGCCAAGTCTCATACAAACCACTCATTGCCAAGCGTATATTCGCTTCAGATGACGTCACAAAATCTCCGTCCATCGTAGATGCCGAGTGGGTTTCTAAAAAATCATGGCAGGCAGGAAAGATCCCGACGAGCATACATATCAATGTAGTATAGATAGTTCTTTTCATTAGACTTAGAAGAATGAAAGGTTAAGACCAAAAGTGAATGTACGTGCTTTCGGATAAGACAGGTAGTCGTACGCGGGCGTTGGGAAACCTCCGGTAACAGGAGTGGTGTTCACATCAGGGTCGAGTCCTTTATATCCGGCGATGCAGAACAAGTTTCCTCCTGTGAAATAAACGCGCAGTTTGCTGATTTTGGCTTTCTGCATCCATTTATCCGGGAAGGTATAACCTAAGGTGAGTGTGTTCAGACGCAGATACGAGGCGTCCTCAATAAAATCCGATGAGACGATACCATATTCCGAATAAGGAAGCCCATAACGCGCGTTGGCATTAAGATCCCGAAGGCCTTCCGGATCCGTCACCGGAACGAGGTCTCCGGCTGCGTTCACATCGTACATCTTCCATGCATCAGCCACGAATGACAGACGGTTGGCACCCAGCGAGTTATCTTTGTTACCCATCATAGAAAACATGGCATTGGCGTTATACACACTTCCTCCAATCTGATATACAAAACCTGCTGCAAAATCCAAACCTTTCCAAGTCAAGTAGAGATTGAAACCACCGGTATGTTCGGGCATAGCGTGACCGATAATCGTCGCGTCGTCATTATTGACTACCCCATCATTATTGGTGTCTTTGAACTTCACCATTCCTGGGAAAGCATTCTGCGCTTTGTTCTTGAATTGCCCGCCGGTAGCATAGTTGGTCACATCCACCAAATCGGGAACACCCGGGCGCAACTGCCATGTACCGGTGGCGTTATAGATATCCATGTCGAAATCATCCACCGTATAGAAACCGTCACTCATGAATCCATATATCGACCCCACGGGTTGACCACTTCGAATAACGTAGTCGTAATATGGTTTACGCATGGTTGAACCCCAGTTGGTATGCGTGTCGGCTATGACATCCGGAGAGAGTTGGTCAATATTATTCTTGTTATAGTTATAGGTAATATTAACACCTATCTTCAGGTCTTTAGAACGATACAAATCAGCATGCAGGGATATCTCCACACCTCTGTTGGAGGTCTTGCCGATATTCTGGTATTGGTAACTATACCCCGTAGTAGCATCAACCGGCACACGCATCAGGATATCCTTGGTTGTATTACAATACCCCTCAATCGTTCCCCGTAAACGACCATTCCAAAAGCCGAAATCCAAACCTATATTACGGCAGATCGTTTTTTCCCATTTGAGATCGTTGTTGCCCATCAGTTCGGTAGGTTTGTAGATGTTTGTCGGGACACCGTCTATCGTGACTACAGCGGTCGTCCATAGACCGTTCTGCCATAAAGAGGGATCGATATTATCCGAACCGGACATACCCCATGACAAACGCAGTTTGAGGTTATCCAACCAGCCGGAAGCGCCACTCATGAACGGTTCTTCGGAGATACGCCAAGCCGCAGCAGCTGCTGGGAAATAGCCCCAATGATGCTTAGGAGCGAACTTAGAACTACCATCCGCACGGAAAGTGACGGTAAACAGGTATCGGTCTAATAAATCATAGTTAATACGCCCGAACCAAGATAGAGTTCGAGTAGGAACGCCTATCACATTACCGAACTCATCTTTACCGATAGACGGATCCGTGAGAGACAGACGCGCCATCGCTAAATCCAAATCGTACTGTTTAGGGTAGCCGGATCCGTAGATATGGCTGGTGGAAGATTTTCCGGAAATCAATTCATTACCCGCAAGGAAAGACAGACGATGCGCGTCACCTAATCCTTGTACTTGATAGCCCAGTGTAGTGGTCCATCGGAGATTCGAACCTTTAGCTTGTGTAAGTTTAGCAGTCGTAAAGCCGGAGAAATGTCCGCCGTCCCAATAATTCGTCTCATCCCAATACCGGCCTAAGGAGAGCTCTGTCTTGGCAGTTAAGCCTTTTACAGGCACCCATGTAAGTCCGACATTACCCGTAAGACGAATACGTTTGACAATATTCTGATAGTTGTTAAGGACTGCCGTCGGGCTATTGGATAACTCCATATAGGTATCACCGTTACCGAAATAAGCGGTTTTGTCTTCGCCGAGTGGCACATCTATTGGGCGGAACCAATAAGCAGAGGTCGCCAATTCGTACATATCCTTCACGCCCTTGTAACTGCGCTCGGTATAACGGATATCAGCGTCCACATGCAAGTTCTCCAAGATTTTCTGACTCACCTTGATATTCGCATTCCAACGTGTGAAACCGGTGTTACGCAACAAGCCACCATCGTCTGAATAGTTAAAAGCAGCATAGTATTTGGTCCATGAAGTACCGCCACTGAACGTCACGTCGTGATTCCAACTGCCGGCATTACCCACTACCTCGTCCACATAATCGTGCACTTTGAAAGTACGATAATCTTCCAAGTGGTTGCCATACGCACTACCCAAACCGAAATATTTGGCTACGTTATCTCCATACGAGTCGCCATAGGCCTGCGCGTACGCCCACGTGAACCTTATATAATCATACGCATTGAGCGTTTGCAGTTTACGGGCGTTGGTCTTCAACTGATAGTACATGTTGTAGTTGATCTTCACTTTCTGCTGTCCATCCGAACATTTGGTGGTGATTAAGATAATACCATTGGCACCTCGGGCGCCATAGATAGCGGTAGAAGCTGCATCTTTGAGCACATCAATGCTGGCAATATTATCAGCCGGTATATCGCTGATGTCGCTCACTACCACGCCGTCTACCACAAAAAGCGGATCGTTCGATTGTGTGATTGAACCTCCTCCTCGGATACGGATGGCCGCATTAGCACCGGGTCTTCCGTCCTGCGTACTGATACTCACACCCGCTATCTGACCTTGTATAGCCTGCGTCACATCTGCTACCGGAACAGCCAGAACTTCATCTCCACTGAGGGACGAAACAGATCCCGTCAGATCTTTCCGGCTCGTGGTTCCATAACCGATGACAACGACATCATCGAGGGTCGTCACGTCCTCCTCCATGGTAATAACCATGTTCTCACCCACTACGGTGGAGACCGTACGGAAACCCATGTAAGAGAAGGTCAATTTGGTTCCTTGCGGGGCCTCTATGCTGAACTCGCCATTCAGGTCTGTACTCGTTCCCTGACTTTCTCCCCATAGAACGCTTACACCTATAAGCGGCTCACCGCCTGTGTCTTTCACTATGCCTGAGAAATGAGTCTGGGCAAAACAAGTCAATCCCATTGCAAGAAGCAACAGGACTGACAAGATTCTAAGATTAATGTGTTTCATCATTTTATAATTTCGACCCCACCAATACAACAAAAGCGTATCGGGTACGCAAAAGAGTTACAGCAGCGTGTTCGGATCGAGATTGTTCTTCTCGATATCTTTGAAATAGTTGAACGTTCCTACTTTGAGTTCTTCGCAAGCGGCCTCGTCGCAGACGATGATACCGTGTTGGTGCATCTGCAGCGCAGAGACGGTCCACATGTGGCTGATCGGCTCCTCGATAGCATGTTGCAACGCACGCGCTTTGTTATGACCGTTGACCATAATCAGCACCTCTTTGGCGTCCATCACAGTACCTACACCTACCGTCAGGGCAGTCTTCGGCACTTTGTTGACGTCGTTGTCGAAGAAACGGCTGTTGGCGATGATCGTGTCGGTCGTCAGCTCTTTCTTACGGGTGCGGCTGGTGAGCGACGAACCCGGTTCGTTGAAGGCGATATGTCCGTCAGGACCGATGCCGCCGAGGAACAAATGGATGCCGCCGATATTCTTGATTCGCTCTTCGTAACGCGCACATTCGGCTGCGAGGTCGTCGGCGTTGCCGTTGAGGATATTCACGTTCTCTTTGCGGATATCGATGTGGCTGAAGAAATTATTCCACATGAAGCTGTGATAACTCTCCGGGTGCTCTTCCGGCAGGTTGACGTACTCGTCCATATTGAACGTCACTACATTGCGGAAGCTCACTTTGCCTGCTTTATTGAGCTCGATCAGTGCTTTGTACATGCCCAGAGGCGAACTACCGGTCGGCAGACCGAGCACAAAAGGTTTGCCCTCTTTCGGGCCAAACTCGTTAATACGTTTTGCTACATAATTCGCAGCCCACTGACTCAGCAGGTCATACGAAGGTTCTATAATTACTCGCATATATCAATTATAAATCATCAATTATCAATTAAATAAGATCTCCTGTATCTCCGGCTCCTCAAGGTTGACGCCGACGATCGTACCCTCGCTGTCGATGAGGACGGTATGAGGTATATAGCGTACGTCGTATTTATCAGAGCAAGGATGCGCCTCATCTTCGCGCACTTGCGCCCAAGGCATGTCCTCTTCCTTCAGCGCCTGACGCCATTCCGCTTCTTCCTGATCGACAGAGCAACTCAAGATCTGCAATCTACCCTCCGGCATGGACGAATAGATCTCTTTGAGTACCGGCACAAAACGGCGGCAGGGACCACACCAACTTGCCCAGAAATCTACGAGCACATAGTCGGTTTTGCCGACCAACTCGCTCAGCGACAGCTCTTTGCCGTCAGGCGTCACGCCCGTGAAATCTGTGAAATATGTGCCGGCTGTATTACCGGTCTGTACCATCACTTCTTCGACAATCACTACGGTATCCGTAGCGGTCTTCTCCGATTCCTGAGCTTTCTTGCCGCAGCCGATCATCACCATCGCCGCGAAAATAAATAATAGAGTCTTTTTCATTGTTGTTTGCTTTTTTAACTTCTTTTCAGCACCACTGCGCTGCGCGCCGGCAGGTACATTTTCAGCCATCCCTTGCCGTCCTTGGCGTAGAGGTCGTCGTGCTGGGTAAAATGCTCCACGCTGTCGTCGGCAAGACCAAAACCCGCAAACTCCTTCGCGTCCGTATTGAGCACCACTTGGTACTTGCCTTCCGGCACGAGGATACCATAGTCGGAGAAGGACTTCTGACCGTTCCAGTTGAAGATGAACAGCAGGTCCCCACGCGAGTAAGCCACTACCTGGTCACCCTCGTTGTCCCACCATTTCATCACCCACGGCAGGTGGTTGCCGACGTTGTATTTCTTCTCCTCCGCCGTTGGTTTCTGGATCAGCAGGTGCTCCTTCAGTAGATGCACCATCGCCTCATCAAAGCGGTTGAGATCCGAGAAGAAATAGTTCGGGTTATCTACCAACCCCCATTGTCTCCGAGCGTATTTATAGCTCCATCCGTTGCCCTCACGCGGGAAGTCGATCCATTCCGGATGACCGAACTCATTCCCCATGAAGTTCAGGTAGCCGCCGTTGATAGTGGAGGCTGTCACGAGTCGGATCATCTTATGCAGCGCGATACCGCGGTCTGCCATATAGGTCGAGTGACCGTGCTCGAAATGCCAATACATGTCCGAATCCACGAGGCGGAAGATGATCGTCTTGTCGCCTACCAGCGCCTGGTCGTGGCTCTCCGCGTAGGAGATGGTCTTCTCGTCCTCGCGCCGGTTCGTCATCTCGAACAGGATATGTCCGGCTTTCCAGTCTTCGTCCTTGACCTCTTTGATATATTTGATCCAGAAATCCGGAATACCCATCGCCAGACGGTAGTCAAATCCCACGCCTCCGTCTTCTATCTTCGCAGCCAAACCCGGCATGCCGCTCATCTCCTCGGCGATGGTGATAGCGTTTGCCTTCACCTCATGGATCACTTTGTTGGCAAGCGTCAGATACATGATCGCGTCGCCGTCTTCGTTGCCGCTGAAGTACGAGCCGTAACCGTTGAAGTCCTCGCCTAAACCATGCGAACGGTAGATCATCGAGGTCACGCCGTCGAAACGGAATCCGTCGAAATCATATTCGTCTAGCCAGAACTTGCAGTTACTCAGCAGAAAATGCAGCACTTCGTTCTTGCCGTAGTTGAAGCACAAGCTGTCCCATGCCGGGTGCTCGCGACGATCGCCATCGTGGAAATACTGATAACCCGTGCCGTCGAAATTACCCAGGCCTTCCAACTCGTTCTTCACTGCGTGCGAGTGTACGAGGTCCATAATCACCCTCATCCCGCGGCCGTGTATATCATCGATCAGCGCCTTCAACTCATTCGGCGTACCGAAACGGCTGGAAGCTGCGAAGAAGTTCGATACGTGGTAACCGAAACTCCCGTAGTACGGGTGCTCCTGCACCGCCATGATCTGCACGCAGTTATAGCCGAGTTTGGCGATACGCGGCAGTACGTCGCGGCGGAACTCTTCATAGCTGTTCACCTTCTCCTCCGACGAACTCATGCCGATATGGCACTCGTAGATAAAGAGAGCTTCCTTCTCCCGTCCCTTTAGGGAGGGGTTGGGGGTAGGCTTTCTGTTCTTCCACTGATATTCAGGTTCGTCCCATACTTGTGCGGAGAAGATCTTCGTCTGCTCGTCCTGCACCACGCGGCGCACATAACTCGGAATACGTTCGCCGTAGCCGCCTTGCCATTCGACGAGCAGCTTGTACAACTGCTCATGCTTGATTGCGTCCTCCGGCATCTTCGCTTCCCATACGCCGTTGCCGATGGGTTGCAGGCGGTAAGCTTCGTCTTTCTGCCATCCGTTCATGTCGCCCTTGATATAGATCGCGGTCGCGTTCGGCGCCCACTCGCGCAGGATCCACTGTTTGTTGTGGCGGTCGTGGTGTAAACCGAAATACAGATATCCGCTTGCCCAATCCGCAAGATCTTGTCCGCCGGTGATCTCCGCCTCTTTGCGTTGCGCATACTCCGCGCGCGCTCGCAGCGCACCTTCATACGGCTCCAGATACGGATCACGTGCTACTATCGGTAAATGTTTTTGTGCCTTTGCCATGGTATCAATGTTTTTATTGGTTAACCTTTGCTTTGACGATCAGTTTCCGGTACTCCTTGCCCGGAGCGATACCCGGCTGGTGAGCGTCTTCCGGGAAGAAGACAGCGAAATGGCCTGCCGGTACAGTGAATTTTGCCGTAGCCTTGTCGCCGTAGAACTCTACATCCTTACCCTCGTCGTACTCCTGCGTCACGTCCTGGCAATCTACTTGCGCTTTCCATCCCATCACCTCGTCATCGCCCAGCGGAATTTGAATATCCAGGTAGTCGCGGTGTGCCTCCATGCGGCATTTGGACTCCTCTTTGCCCTTGAAATCATTGATGTTCACGAAGAGGTTCTTGCCGTCCAGGAAGATCTTGCACGCCGGTTGCACGCCGGTATCTCTTCCAAGTCGTTCTCGTTGTAGAATTTCATGAATTGTTCGAAGC
The DNA here is from genome assembly GCA_900317885.1 of uncultured Bacteroidales bacterium. GTDB lineage: Bacteria > Bacteroidota > Bacteroidia > Bacteroidales > Paludibacteraceae > Colicola. The sequence continues at coordinate 58,766 of ONIM01000034.1, forward strand.
CCGGTACGCAATCGAAGTACCTGTCAGCGTTCTCTAATTTGTCCAGTATCATACGATTTTTATTTTGGTTATTACTTGCGGGTGCAAAATTACTAAAAAATTTGCATATGTGCAAGAAATTTTGTAATTTTGCAGTCGATTTTGAAAAATTCGATTATGAAAAAACTTATTTTTACCTTAGGTGCAGTTATGATGATGACTACAGCTTGTACTAACAAACAGCAACAAACGACCGGTATCGACCTCGCCAACCTGGACACGACGGCGGTTCCGCAGAATGACTTCTATCAGTTCGCGTGCGGCGGATGGATGGCTAACAACCCCTTGACGCCGGAGTATGCACGGTTCGGCTCCTTCGACAAACTCGGACTCACCAACCTCGAGCAGGTCAACGGACTCATTCAGGACATCGCGGAGAGCCAAGAGTCAAGAGACAAGAGCCGAGAGACGGGCTCTATCGAGCAGAAGATCGGCGACCTCTATAACCTCGCGATGGACACGGCACGGCGTGACCAAGAAGGTATAGCGCCGGTGCAGAAGACCCTTGATGAGATAGCCGCTATCTCTTCCCGTGAGGAGCTGTCGAAGATCCTCGGCGGGGCGATGGACTATCAACTCTGGGCGATGTACGTCGATGCCGATGCAATGAACAGCTCGATGAATATCCTCAATGAGTGCCAGGCTGGTTTTGCGCTCGGCGAGAAGGAGTACTACCTCGACACGGACGAACAGACGACCGCCATCCGTAACGCATACGTGGCATACGTTGAGAAGATGTTCGGTCTGTTTGGTTTTAGCGACGGAGCGGACCGCGCGCAGACCGTCCTCCGCATGGAGACCCGGCTGGCGAAAGCAGCGTATAACAACGTGGAGCTTCGTGACCCGATACGGAACTACAACAAGATGTCCATCGCCGAACTCCAGGAACTCGTGCCCCAGGTCGATTGGAAGGCTTACTTCGCGGCCTTGGGCGTAGAGTTGGACAGTCTCTCGGTAGGACAGATCCCCCACCTGCAGGAAGCAGGCAAGATGCTTGCGGACGAACCCCTCGAGGACCTCAAGACCCTCTTCACCTGGCAGGCCATCGAAGGTGCTGCTTCGTACCTGACGACGGAGATATACATGACCACCTTTGATTTCTACGGCAAGGTGCTCTCCGGCCGTGAGGAACCGTCGCCGCTCTGGAAACGCGCTGTGGGCATCGTCAACGGTACGCTCGGCGAGGCGGTAGGACAGATGTATGTGGCCAAATACTTCCCCGAAGAGAACAAGGAACGCATGCTCGCGCTCGTGCACAACCTCCAGAAAGCCCTCGGTATCCGCATCCGGAACTTGGCATGGATGTCCGACGAGACGAAGGCCAAAGCCCTCGAGAAACTGAACGCCATCACCATCAAGATCGGTTATCCCGACGAGTGGCGCGACTACTCCAAACTCGACATCAACCCTGAGGATACCTACTACGCGAACCTCGAGCGTGCTGCCAAATTCGAGCAGGAGTACAGCCTGAGCTACCTCGGCAAACCGGTGGACAAGAAGAAATGGTACATGACCCCGCAGACGGTGAACGCTTACTACAACCCCTCGTCCAACGAGATCTGTTTCCCTGCCGGCATCCTCCAGTATCCGTTCTTCGACATGAGCGCGGATGATGCCTTCAACTACGGCGCTATCGGTGTCGTCATCGGCCATGAGATGACCCACGGCTTCGACGACCAGGGTTGCCAGTTCGACAAGGACGGCAACATGATCAACTGGTGGACGGCGGAGGACAAAGCAGCCTTCGACGCCCGCACCAAAGTGATGGAAGAAGCGTTCAATAAGATCGAAGTGGCGCCGGGTGTACACGCTAACGGAGCATTCACCCTCGGCGAGAACATCGCCGACCACGGCGGTCTGCAGGTTAGTTACCTGGCTTTCTGCCTCAACGAAGAGAGCAAACCTGAGAGTGAGCGTCTGCAGACCCGCGACGGCTTCACACCCGCACAACGGTTCTTCCTCGCGTACGCGAACGTATGGGCAGGAAACATCCGCCCGGAGGAGATCCTCAACCGCACGAAGAGCGATCCTCACTCCCTCGGTCGCTGGCGCGTCAACGGCGCCCTGCCACAGATCAACGCCTGGTACGACGCTTGGAACGTAACACCCGAATCCCCAATGTACGTGGCACCAAATGAACGGGTGTCCATTTGGTGATAGTAGAAAGTCGAAAGTAAAAAGTAGAAAGACAAATAAAGCCCGCAGATTTGCGGGCTTTATTTATTTCTTCTCGATGGCTTCGGCGATGGAGTTGGCGATGATCGCCATCTCTTCTGCCGGGAGAGAGAGCTTGGGGTTGGTGAAGAGCATATCCTTCTCCGAGTTCATCGGCACGAGGTGGATATGTACGTGGTTCACCTCCATCCCCAGCACCGCTACCCCGACGCGTTTGCAGCCCGTAGCGGCTTTGATTCCCACCGCTACTTTCTTCGCAAACGTGATCAGGCCTTGCAGTTGTTCGTCCGTCAGGTCGAAGATATAATCTGCTTCCGGCTCCGCCAACTTCGGGATTACCAGCGTATGTCCCTTCACGAGCGGATTGATGTCCAGAAAAGCGTAATGCTTGTCGTCCTCGGCTACCTTGTAGCTCGGGATTTCTCCTTTGATGATACGAGTGAAAAGTGTCATAACAGGTACGATTTGGTCAGTTACAGGCTGATCTCGAGAACCTCGAGTTTGAGGATACCTGCGGGTACTTGAATCTCCGCAATCTCTCCTACTTTCTTACCCATCAGACCTTTAGCGATCGGGGTAGTCACAGAGATCTTACCCTCTGCGAGGTTCGCCTCACCTTCGGTCACGAGATGGAAAGTCTTCTCCATGCCGTTGCCCATGCGTACGCGCACTTTCGTCAGAATCTGCACCTCATCGGTACGGATATCCGAAGCGTCCAGGACGCGAGCCTCTGCCAAACGGGCTTTCAGCACGGCGATCTTCGTCTCCAGCGCACCCTGCGCCTCTTTCGCTGCATCGTATTCTGCATTCTCACTTAAATCGCCTTTCTCACGCGCTTCTGCTATAGCGGCAATGATGCGCGGGCGCTCCACAGTCTCCAACTGTTGGATCTCTTCTTTTAATTTCTTAAGACCTTCTGCGGTCATGTAGGTTACTGCCATAGTATTTTGTATATTTATTATTTCAAATTTATGGTTTCAAATTTAATACTTACGAGTAAGTATCTCACTGGCGATAACCGCCTTGCGAGCCTCCTCCACATCTGTCAAATCCGGCAGAGAGGGAGTGTCTAAAAAATCATCTACTCTTTCCATAATAACACATTTTGTTCAAAAAACAATAGGAAACTTCACAGCCTCCTATTGCCATCAAACCTAAACCTTAACTATGAAAATTTTGTTTTCGGTACAAAAGTACTGCTTTTTTATGATATGACCAAATTTTTTGACAAAAAAATGCTTTTTTTCTTTGTTTTTAGGCTATTTCTCCGCGTAAAGTAGCGGCAGATGCCTCTTTTATGGTCACTTTGACGAGATCGCCGATCTTCTGGTCGGTACGCGGGAAGACCACCGTCTTGTACTGTTCCGTCCGTCCGTACATGTCGTCGTGGCTGCGTTTGGAGAAACCCTCGACGAGCACCTCGACGGTCTTGCCTATCTCCCGTTGGTTGGAAACCAAGGAGAGCTGGGTCTGCAGCGCGATGATCTCATTGAGCCGCCTTACTTTCTCCTCCTCGGGGATGTTATCCGGCAGGTGCTTGTGCGCGTACGTGCCCGGACGCTCGGAGTATTTGAACATGAACGCAGAGTCGAATCCCACTTCGCGCATGAGCGAGAGCGTCTCTTGGTGATCCTCCAGAGTCTCGTCGTGAAAACCGCAGAAGATATCCGTACTGATGGCGGCGGTCGGCAGGATGCGCCGGATAGCGGCGATGCGATCCAGGTACCACTCGCGCGTATATTTGCGATTCATGAGTTTGAGAACGTGGTTCGAACCCGATTGCACCGCCAGATGAATGAACTTACAGAGGTTCTTATGCCGGCTGATTGCCTCCAGCGTCTTGTCGGACATATCTTTCGGATGACTCGTCGTAAAGCGGATACGCATGTCCGGCACCGCATCGGCTACCAACTCCAGAAGGTCGGCGAAGTCAATATCCCCGTATTTATACGAGTTGACGTTTTGGCCGAGGAGGGTAACCTCTTTGTATCCTTTCGATTGCAGGTCCCGTACCTCATTGAGGATGGACTCCACATCGCGGCTGCGTTCCCGGCCGCGGGTATAAGGCACCACGCAGTAGGAGCAGAAATTATTGCACCCGCGCATGATGGACACGAATCCGCTAATCGAACGGCCGATACGCGAAGGGATGATCTGGCGGTAGGTCTCCGTCGTGCTGAGTTCCACGTTCATCGCCTTATGTCCCTGCTCACATTGCGCAAGGAGGTTGGGGATATCCAGATAGGCATCAGGGCCTGCGACAAAATCCACGCCGAAGGT
>ONIM01000045.1 GCA_900317885.1 uncultured Bacteroidales bacterium
ATGAAACGGACCTATATTCTCGCTCTCTTTTCCTTGGTGCTCGCGTTTGTCGCGTGCACCGGGGAGAAGGCGCGCGAGCTACCTACATTCAGCACCATCACCGTCACGCCAGCCAAAGAGGTGTACACTTTGGGAGATTCAGTGCAGGCCTCCATTACGATGCTGACACCCGGCGATCCCTCACTAAAAAATGCCACTTACTGGTTCTATACCTCATGGTGGGGAAACGACCCGAATATGACGGCGGACTTCTGTACGCCCGACACGGTGGATGGCATTGTCTCTTTCACCTCAAGTAAGATTGCCCTTACCCAAGCCGGCGAAGTGCGTATCTATTTCTGGGGAAGGCTTGAATACCCCAACTGGGATTATCAACCGGTTCAGATTCCTGTTACATTACACGTTCAATAATAAACACCTGATTCCATGAGACTTTATCATAGCATTATCCTTAATGCTCCTGTCGTTGTTGGCTGTCCAAGCGCAGGTGGTGACGCTGAAAGTGACCAACCAGCCTATACGGGAGGTGTTGCCGATGGTTGAGCAGCAGTGCGATTACCATTTCTTCTACAACAATAATCTCACAGGGTTGGATAACCTCATCACCCTCACGCTTAATCAGACCCCCTTGGAGCAGGCGCTCAAGCAATTGTTCAAAGGAACCGGCATCTCCTACAAAATGGCGGAGAATAATGTCATCGTGCTCTCCGTTGAAGAGAAAAAGTCGGCGGTCCGACATATAACCGGTGTCGTGCTGGACAAGAAATCCAATGAACCCATTATCGGTGCCTCTGTCGCTGTCAAAGGTACAACTTCCGGTACGATTACTGATTTGGATGGAAATTTTACCCTCGAAGCATCTACCGGTCAGTACCTCCAAGTATCCTATCTCGGTTATGAGACCTATGAGTTGCGGGTGGCTGCCGGTAGCGATATCTATCGCGTAATGCTGGCGGAGTCTACGGCTCAGCTCGATGAAGTGGTTGTTGTCGGCTATGGCGCGCAGAAGAAAGTGAACCTTACCGGAGCCGTCAGCGTAGTCGAGTCAAAGGACATCGTCGGGCGTCCGACACCGAATATGGTCACAGCCCTGCAGGGCGCCGACCCTGCGCTCAACATCACCATGTACGCCGGCGGACCGGGTGCCTCCTACGACTTTAATATTCGTGGTCTGGCTTCTATAAACAATTCTTCTACCACCAAGCCGCTGGTGCTGGTGGATGGTGTAGAGATGGAACTCTCCCGTGTAAATACCAATGATATCGAGTCCGTGTCCATCCTTAAGGATGCCTCCGCTTCCGCTATCTATGGTTCCAAAGCCGCTGCCGGTGTTATTCTGGTCACTACCAAATCCGGTAAGGAAGGACTCGCTCCGCAAGTCACTATTGATGCTAAAGCCGGATGGAAATCGCCGACTACTGACCATGATTTTATTACGCAGGGATTCTGGTCCGCATACATCAGCGATATCTTCATGCTCCAGCATACCAAGACCGCGATGACTACCTATACCGAAGCAGATTATGCCGAGTTATGGATGCGTATCAATGATGTCACCGAGAACCCGGAGCGTCCTTGGGTGGTTACGCAGAATGACGGTACCTATAAATATTATGCCAACTTCAATTGGTACGACCATTATTATAAAACCATCCGCCCCATGCAGGACTATAACGTCAGCCTCAAAGGCGGTAATGACCGCATCAACTATTTCGTCAGCGGACGGTATTACACCGAGGATGGTATGATTCGTATCGATAACGACAAGTGGCATCAGTTCTCAACCCGCGCCAAGGTGAATATCAATGTCAAACCCTGGCTGCACTATGGTGTCAACTTCTCCTTCTTCTCGTCGAGATACACCTATCCGGGTACGGAATCGTCTCGTGAGATTTTCCGTGTAGGCTCACTCCATGCGATGGCATACATTCCCGCCACCAATCCCGACGGCTCGTTTGTGTATCTCAACCCATGGATATACTCCGGGCAGGGAACGGTAGGTGACGGTATGAGTGCGCTGCTGCTCAATGGCAAGCATAAGAACCTCAATCTCAACCGCGAGATGGTCATTCAGAATTCGCTTACCTTTGACCTCTACAAGAATCTTACGCTCAATGCGGATTATTCGTTCACATGGCGTATGAAGGAGATAAGCAACCGCTCCGTCAAAGTGCCCTATTCAGCCAAAGAGGGGACAACGGACTTGATTGAGAACTTCCGCTCTGTCGATTCGTACCACCAGCAATTGGCGCGGTACCAGACGCATAACTACAATGTCTATCTGCGTTGGACACCCACATGGGATAAGCATCACCTTACCCTCACGGCGGGATATAACGGCGAGATGTACCGCTATCATTCCACTCAGGCGACCCGTATGGATTTGATGACGGAAGACTTGTCTTCTTTCAATTTCGCCAAAGGTGAAGTAACCGAATTGAGCGAGAGCATCAAGACCGTGGCTACAAACGGCTTCTTCGCCCGTGTTAACTACGACTGGGCGGGACGATACCTGTTCGAGGTCAGCGTGCGTGCCGATGCCTCTTCGCGCTTTGCACCGGGTTATCGTTGGGCAGTTACGCCGGGCGGAAGTCTGGGATGGCGTATGTCGGAAGAACCGTTCTGGGAGTCTATTCATGATTGGTGGGATAATGCCAAGATACGTTTCTCTGCCGGACAGCTCGCTAACCAGATGACCGGATACTACGATTATATCCAGTCGGTCGATGCTGACGGTATGTTCACCCAGGCCATCACGCTTGACGGTGCTACCGTCCTCTCCTATGCTACGGAAAACGACCCCAATGCAGGAACGCTTACTTGGGAGAAGATGACTACCTATGATGTGGGTCTTGACCTCGGATTCTTGGGTAACCGCCTCTCCCTGACAGGTGATTTCTATATCCGTAATACCGAAGGTATGCTCAATACCGGTACGGCTCTCCCGTCTGTATATGGCGCCACTGACCCCAAGCAGAACTCCGCCAATATGTCCACCAGAGGATGGGAACTTGCCGTCACATGGCGAGACAAGCATAATGTCCTCGGAAAGGATTTCAAGTACGAAATCGGCGGCGGTGTAGGTAACTACCGCACGTTCATCACCAAATACAATAATCCTGAAAAGCTACTATCTACCTATTATGAAGGACAGGAACTTGGCGAACTGTGGGGATACGAGATTGACGGCTTGTTCCAGACCCAAGAGGAGGTTGATGACTATCTGACCAAAGTGGACCCTGTCAACTCAATGGTCTATACCGATATAGTCGGTGTGCTTGATTCCAAGGCTCCGGGACTTCATCCGGGCGATGTGCGCTATGTGGACCTCAATGGTGATGGTGTCATCACATCAGGAAACAATACCGTGGATAACCCGGGTGACCGCCGTATCATCGGTAATACGCTGCCTAAGTATAACTATAATTTCCATATCAGCGCTGAATGGTACGGAGTGGACCTGAGTATCCATTTCCAAGGGGTGGGACGCCGTGACTGGTATCCGATGACGGAGGCTACTACCTTCTGGGGACCCTATTCGCGACCCTATCAGGGATTTATGGCAAAAGATTTTATGACCAATGTGTGGAGTGAGGATAATCCCGATGCCTATTTCCCGCGCTATCGTGCGTACGAAGCGCTGGGCTCGGCGAACTCCCTTGGTCCTGCCAACACACGGTATATGCTCAATGTGGGATATCTTCGTATGAAAAATATCACCGTCGGTTATACCTTGCCGTGCTGGAAAAACGTATTCTCTGAATTCCGTATCTATTTCTCTGCGGAGAATCCATGGTGCTGGAGTCAGTTGCAGAAGTATTGCCGCAGTATCGACCCGGAGCAGGCAGTGGTCAGCTCGCAGGCGATTACATATGGCTTCGCACGCACATTCACCTTTGGTTTAGCCGCAACATTCTAACGCCTTATGAATATGACTATTTCAAAAATAACAGCCTTAGCGGTCATGACGCTCTGCTTCACCTCCTGCAACATGGATCTTGCGCCGGAGGACCAGCTCTCTACCGTTACCTATTTTAAATCGGGAACAGCACTCAAAGAGTATAGCAATTATTTCTATCGCATGATGCCTGACCCGGAAACAATGTATGCAGAGGAAGGCGAGCATTTCGTGGCACCCGTCCCCAATGACGAGATGCGCGGCATACGCGATATCCATAGCGGTGAAGCCTATTGGAGTAAGGATGTATGGAAAACGCTTCGCAAGATTAATTATCTGCTGGCGAACGCCGACCAATGTTCGGATGCAGATGCCCGTACGCACTACGTAGGCGTGGCGCATTTCTTCCGCGCGTACTTCTATTTCAATATGCTGCAGCGTTTTGGCGCGGTGCCATGGTACGACCATGTAATCAATGCGGACGATAAAGAGTCACTGAATCGTCCGCGTGACTCCAGAGACTTGGTAGTAAGAAATATCATTGCCGATTTGGATATGGCTGTTGATGAGCTGCCCGCCATGCGTTCTGCCTATGAAGTCAATAAGTGGACAGCCCTTGCGCTTAAGTCCCGTGTGTGCTTGTTTGAGGGTACGTTCCGCAAGTACCATGCCGGAACTACGTTCAACGGTGGCAGTTCGGTTTATAGCGAAGTGCTTCCTTGGGATGACCTGCTACAGCAATGTGCCGATGCTTCGCTCACACTCATGCAAGAGGGAGGATACAGTCTCTATACGACCGGAGCGGAACCCTATCGGATGCTGTTTGCTACGCTCACTCCGCAAACGGAGGAAATTATTTGGGCACGGGCGTATAGCAAGGATTTGGATATCAAGCATAACGCACAGGCATGGTCCGTGGCGCGTGCCACCGGCTTCACCAAGCGTTTCGCTGACCTCTACCTCATGACCGACGGTACACCCTTCACCTCGCAGGCAGGGTACGAAACCGTTCAGTATCTGGATATATTCGCCAATAGAGACCCGCGTATGGCACAAACTATCCATGCACCGGGCTACATCCAGATGGGAGCGGATAAAACCTATGCCGTCAACCTCCAGATGTCGCTCACCGGATACAAGTATATCAAGTACATCATGGAGTCAACCTATAATACTTGGGGTGGCAGCGTATGCACCATGCCGATTTTCCGGGTAGCAGAGGTATATCTCAATTATGCGGAGGCGAAAGCCGAACTTGGAACGCTTACGCAGTCTGATCTTGACAAATCCGTCAATCTCCTACGCGACCGTGTCGGGATGGCGCATCTCGATATGGCAGTGGCTAATGCCAATCCGGATGCTTCTCTTACAAATGTGAATGGCTATGGGTTCTCTTCGCCCGTGCTCCTCGCGCACCCCAACAAAGGCGTGCTGCTGGAGATTCGACGTGAAAGACTCATAGAGACACCGCTGGAAGGACTCCACTATTGGGATATCATGCGATGGAGAGAGGGACACTTGTTCACTCTGCCGAGGCTCGGTTTGTATTTTCCGGGCGAAGGCAAATATGACCTTACCGGCGACGGGAAAGCCAATATCCTGCTCTCTGCCACCAAGAAAAGCGGAGGACTCGGCGTGACCTGTCTGGTATTCGACCAGGATATTTTCCTCTCCAACGGCACTTCCGGCAATATGGTCGCCTATAAAGACATGATTATGCAGTGGAATGAAGACAAAGACTACCTGTATCCTATCCCTATCACCGACCGCACCATGACATCCGGAGCGCTCAGCCAGAACCCGGGATGGATAGATGGTCTGCAATACTAATATTATTATAATTAACCCCTAAAATTATTTATTATGAAAAAAACTTTCTTTCTTGTGTTAAGTGTAATGCTCAGCACATGCCTTTTCGCTCAAGAAGAGGTAACACGTTATTTCTTCGCTCCGGTAGGTCTGGGTGATGAAGACGGTACATCATGGGAAAACGCTGCCGGTGCCGACTTGCTCGGCTCTACCTTGGCAGATGCTGAACCGGGTACCGAGTTCTATCTGATGGAAGGCTCCTATGCGCCGGACATCAACACCAATAAGTGGGTCATCCCGCAAGGTGTGGTTCTTAAGGGCGGTTATCCCGCCACAATGACCGGTACAAAAATCGCCTACAACTACTTGCAAGGTGGTCAATCAATCTTCTCTGCCGACTTGGATGGAGACGGCAAGGGAGATAATACCGACTATGCATTCGTTTACATCGGCGATGGTACCGCTGATGCTAAAAGCGAAGCGTATTATTCCGACTGGCAGAAAACAGAAATCTGGGGTATTACCTTCCGAGATGGTCTGCGCTTGAATAGCAAGTATTGGGGCAATATGGTATTCGTACAGGCTGCGCAGGTGGACTTCCATTTCTGCCGTTTCCTCAATAATGACTCGCAGACAGACGATGACGCCAACGGTTCGAATGGAGCTATTGAGATTTGGGGTAGTGCCGTACGCTGCTTCGATTGTATCTTCCGCGATAATATTACTGCCAAGGGCTCTGGTGCTGCCTTCCAGGTTCGTCCGCGTCAGTCCAACTCTTCTTCTACTGACCCGCTGGATGCTTCGATTGCTTACTTCGAGCGTTGCGAGTTCCGCAATAACATAGCTTATGGTACCGTGCTAAGTGTTCCGGGGGCAGAGAAATGGGGTACCTATGGCGGCAACTGCTCCGTTTCGGATAATGGCGGTTCCGTGTATCTCGTAAACTGCCTCGTTGCCGATAGTAAATGCTGGTATCGTGGCGTAGGTATCCGCGTAGGCAGTAATGCATCTGCATACTTTATCAACAATACCTTCTACAATAACCCTTGCCGTCAGCGCAGCAACCGTGGCTCAAATAACGGTTCTGCCGTTTCTGCAGGCACAAATTCGAAAAACTACTTTGCCGGTAATATCATGGTGGAGTATGCGGCAAATGATGACTTTACCTCTTCTGATGCAGTGGTTTTCATTCAGGCTGCCAGCACTGCTGCATATAGTGCGGGTTACAATGTAATCGGTACGGTGATGAATAATAGTACTGTCGAGAACAGCGGTTTCATTGCCTCCGACAATATCCCGACCTCGCTGGAAACGGTGAATACGATTGAGAGCATCTTTGGCACCAATGCTATTGCCAACCAAGGTGGCGTATGTGATGTTGTCGCTCCGCTGGCTGATGTAGCCCCGATTGATATGGCGGCTCTCAAAACCGCTATTGCGGCATGGCCTGTTGACGACATGGCGAAAGTGATGGATCTGGATAAAGACCAACGTGGTTATACCCGTGCTGCCACCACCGTCGCCGGTTCCTATGATCCGAATGGCGTGGAGCCTGTCTGGGTTGACCCGACGGAAGGCGTGGAGAATATAGGTAGTGCTGTAAAATGCACAAAAACCATCCACGATGGTCAGGTGGTTATTCTTCGTGGCAGCAAGACCTATAATACGCTTGGTCAGGAATTGTAATCATGACGTTCGTATTTGATATGGGCGGAGTGCTCGTGGATATAGACGTGAAAGGATTTCTTAAGCGTTTCTCGGCACTCCTGCTCCCTGACAGCAAGTTGGGCGTTTCGCCCGACGAGCTGTTGGGGGGAGGAGGCGACTCCTTCCTCCATGATTATGAAATGGGGACGATCGGCACAGAAGAAGTCTTGCGCCATTTGCATGCCCTTTGCCGTCCCGAGGTTACAGATGAGCAGATACGGCAGGTTTGGTTCTCCGAATTGGCACCCGTCTCAGAAAAAGTAAAATCGTTACTCAGAAACTTGCGGAATGAAGGGAACACCGTTTTCATGCTCTCCAATACCAACCCCATGCACTGGGAGGAGTACATCATGCCTATGTTTTGCTCCGATGGTTATACGCTTAATGACTATTTCAACCGAGTCTTCCTCTCGTACAAGCTGCATCTTTTCAAGCCCGAACCGGCAATGTATGCCGAAATAGAGAAATATATTCCGGCTGGGGATGAAGTAATCTATATTGACGATGTGGAGAAGAACCGGCTGGCTGCTCCGGAATCATGGTGGACAATGAATTCTATCAATGCTATAATATAAATCAGACATGCGCAATCTCAAATCTATTATCTTATTATCCGTTCTTATCGTTTGTCCTGCTTTACAAACAATGGCGGAGGAGGTGGGGATACACCGATTTGCGAATTATAACATCCGCTTCGTCAATTCCTCCAATGGGGATACCGGCCAGCAACTTTGGGCGAATCGCCGCCAATATGTGGTTAAAATCGTCACGGACTATGATTTTGATATCGTCGGCATGGAAGAGGTGACGGGGAATAATAAGGATGCCACTACCGGTAAATCGCAATTGCAAGATTTGCGCGATATGCTGACCGGCTATAGTGATTATTCGGTGGAGAGGACGAATAGCAATTATTCGTACAACTCCATCTTTTATAAGACATCCAAATACACGCTTATTGACAAGGGACGGTTCTATATCAATGAGCATCCCGAAACACCGGGAATCGGATGGGAAGGGTCACATGCCCGTACGTGCATCTGGGTTCATCTGCGGGATAATGCCTCGCAGCAGGATTTCTATTTCGCCTGCACGCACCAAAACTATGGGGAAACGATGTCCGGTATTGAAGGCGCCAAGCTGGTAGGTAACCGCATCCGTCAACTCGCAGGGCAGACACCGGTGATACTCGTGGGGGATTTCAATATGGTTCGTTCTGCCCATGAAGAAGCCTATCGAGGCTATGCCTCCCATCTGTATGACTTGGCTCTTACGGCTCCGGTCAACCAGTGTCTGCCGGCAGACGGACCGCAGATAACGGCTACCACTACCGAATGGACTCCGGCTACGAGTTCGTCTTCCGGTAATGAGTTTGACTATATCTTTTATGACCATATGGAGCCGCTCTCGCGGCATATAATCACCCAGTATTACCCCGAGGCAGGGCGAACAGTCAATCCGTCTGACCACTATCCTGTGTTAGGTCGTTTCCGTCTCGGTTCAACGGCGCATGCCACCCGATTCTATGCTACGGATGTGGCTTCTTTGCAGACGGCTCTCGCCGATGTTACGATGGAGGATACCATCATGCTTGCAGCCGGCAACTATAATCTGACTTCTCCCATCGCTCCTGCATGTTCCATGGTATTGATGGGGGGATGGAATGCGGATTTCTCATCGCAAACAGGCGTCAGTACGCTTGTCGCCAGCGCGCTGACAGAACCGGTGATAAACATCCCTCATTACTATAATCTGGAGTTGAATCATATTTGCATACAGGGAGGCAATGTCTCCACGGTGGGGGGAGGCGCTGCCGTGTATTCATATGGTCCGAATCTCCGGCTCATAGACTGCCGGTTCTTTTCCAATACCGCTTCTTCCGGAGGTGCAGTAGTACACAAAGGCGATAGCCTTTATATCGAAGACTGTCTGTTCTCCGGCAATACGGCTACTAACGGAGGTGCCCTCTGGTTTCAGGTGCGCGATAAAGCACTCATCCACAACTCGCGTTTTCTGTCTAATACAGCATCAGCCGCAGGTGCAGCGATTGAAGCGCTGGCATTCAACGTGCTGGATGTGCAGCGCTGTTCCTTTGTCTCCAACACCTCCGCTACGCATGGTGCGCTGGATATAGCCCCTGCGAAAGCCCCTACAGGAGCACATCTGCTCAACTGTTCTTTTCTGGACAATACCATCAGTGCAAAAAAAGGAATTGCATCCGCTACCAAGAAATACGGAGGCGCTGCTCTATGGGCGGATATGATGGCTTCTACCGTTCCTCTCAATATAGGATTATGCACTTTTATGGGCAATCATATCGCCTTTACAGGAACGGAAGAGAACTTTGGCGGAGCAGCGGTCGCGGTTTTCAAGGCTAAGATGTGCCTGATGGACAACCTCATCCTTGCCAACGACCAGAAGATAGGGGATGCTGCACCCGTCTGGGCGGACCTCTATACCGTGACTTCCGATGTCAACCTCTGGAGAGACACCTACAACCTCTATTCATCCTCTACCGAGATAAACGGCTGGGAGAACACCATCGTCGATGCCTTCGGCGGTACACTCACAGGTGAACAATATACGCCGCATATCAAAACCAATGGAGCATACCCTATCTACCAAAAGACGCTTGCTTCATATAACATCATGTGCCTCCCTACGACGCAACGCCTTTGCGAGTCTGCTTTTAC
>ONIM01000043.1 GCA_900317885.1 uncultured Bacteroidales bacterium
TCGCGGCAGTTACATATCTATCGCGACGGAAAGAAAATCCTTGTGCTGGCAGGCAGAAGTACGCCCAAAATCATTCGCGAAGATAAATTAACAGAATTATTATGACACTACATGTAACACCGGAGTATATTACCTCCTTGAAGCCGAACGAGATTTTTGTGTTCGGCAGTAACCTTGCGGGCATGCATGGCGGCGGAGCGGCACACATCGCGCACAAACTCTTCGGAGCAGAATGGGGTGTGGGTGTCGGTCCTACAGGGCAATGTTACGCCATTCCGACCATGCAAGGCGGCGTGGAGACCATCCGTCCGTATGTGGATGAGTTTATTGACTACGCGAAGCAACATCCGGATTTGCTCTTCCGCGTAACGCGCATCGGTTGCGGAATAGCCGGTTTTACGAACGAAGAAATCGCACCGCTTTTCAAAGCCGCCGTGGCGATGGAGAATGTCTCACTTCCGAATGGATGGAGGGAGATTATCGGTGGTGTGCCGGTAAAGTGAAAAAAATCGGCAAGGACGACCTAAATGGCAAAAATGTTCCATTTTATTTGCTTATTTCAAATAAATATTGTAACTTTGCAGTCAAATTGATATAGGATATGAACCAATACACCCATCGTTATTCGCTCACGGCAGCGGATATGGACACGCGTTACCGGATGACGCCGAACGCCGTCCTGCTCTATTATCAGGATTGCTGGGCACGCTATATGGCGTGCCTGCATCTGGCTGCTTTTGATGTGGTGAAACAGAACCGCATCTGGGTCATTACGGAGTTCAACGCGTGGTTTGAAGAACAGACAGCCCTGTGGTCGGACGATATCGATGTGACCGTCTGGAACAGCGAAGTGGGTGTTCTCCGTCTCTATGCCGAGTTCCGCGTGCATCGGTCGGATGGTGTCGAGGTGGCGCATGGCTACGGCTGTTGGACCTTATTGGATACCGAAGCCCATCGTCTTGCACCGATGACCCCTTTCCAGCAGCAGATTCCCGTGCTGCAGGAAGTGACATCTGAGACCCACAAGAAACGCCGGTTTCCGACGGAAGGTACGCCGCTTCAACAGATCGAGCACCGTGTCAACCCCATTAACCTCGATTTCAACGGACATGTCAACAACCGCACGTACCTCAGTATCGCCATGCAATCGGCGGACGAGGCGTTCATGGATGCACATGCCATCCGGTGTCTGACCATTCATTGGCTGAAGGAGACCTTCTTGGGGGATACGCTCATCTGCAGTCTGAACTTATTGCCCAATGAGACCGACGAACCTGTCTATCGCTATCTCCACACGATTGCCCGTAACGATGCCGAGACCGCCGCGCAGATTTATTCTGAATGGATTCCTCGCATCGAGCAGATAGATGTATCAGTTCATGCATCGAGAAAATGATAGTTTAAACAGCTTAACGGTTAACTATTTTATGTAAAAAAGCGCACATTATTGCGCTTTTTTATTTTTTTCTTTGCATATATGGGATTTTTTTTGTACTTTTGCAGACGATTAAAAACAATGCATATGAAACGAATTGTAATGGCTTTTATTTGTGCCGCATGTATGACCAGTATGGAAGCGAAAACACTAGTGGCGTATTTTTCTGCCACAGGTACCACCAAAACAGCAGCTGAAAAATTGGCTAAACAACGTAATGCACGCTTATGGGAAATTGAGCCGGCTGAGCCTTATACAGCCGCCGACCTCGATTGGCGCAACGACAAGTCCCGTTCTTCCATTGAAATGAACTCTCCTGAAGAGCGCCCTGCTATCAAACGTTGTACTGATGTCACGCCGTACGACACCATCTATGTTGGTTTCCCGATATGGTGGGGAATCTGTCCGCGTATCATTAATTCGTGGCTCGACAACAACCTGCCGCAGTTGGAAGGCAAGACACTAATACCTTTTGCTACCAGTGGTAGTAGCAGTATCGTAGATGCCGAAGTTTATCTCAAAAAGACCTATCCCACATTAAAGTGGCAAAAGGGATTATTAATGAATAAACAACGCAAATTGATGTAATTGGCTGCTCCGGAAGTAAAAAAAGATGCAAGATAATGGAAAAATAGAAGTCATCGGTGCAAGGGTGCATAATCTGAAGAATATCAGTGTGTCCATGCCTCGCAAGAGACTGACGGTCATCACCGGTCTGAGCGGCAGCGGCAAGAGTTCCCTGGCGTTCGACACAATTTTTGCGGAAGGCCAGCGGCGGTATATGGAGACCTTCTCATCATACGCCCGCGGATTCATCGGACAGATGCAACGGCCGGATGTAGATAAGATCACCGGCCTGAGCCCCGTTATTTCCATAGACCAAAAGACCACCAGCAAAAACCCCCGCTCCACCGTTGGAACAGTTACGGAAGTGTATGACTTTCTACGATTATTATTCGCGAGAGCCGGCACTGCATATTCATATCTCTCCGGCAAACCGATGGTTCATTATACGGACGAACAAATCGTTGAACTCATCGGTCGTGAATATGCGGGAAGAAAAGTGCTGCTGCTGGCACCGCTGGTTAGCAACCGAAAGGGACATTACAAGGAGCTATTTGAGACCATCCGCAAGAAAGGATTTGTTCATGTGCGAGTCGATGGAGAAGTGCAGGAGATAGTACCCGGCATGAAACTCGACCGATATAAGATGCACTCGATAGAGGTGGTGGTGGATAGGCTGAAGATCGCAGAAGATAATGATCTCCGACGGTTACGGCAGTCGATAGACCGAGCTATGACGCAAGGAGACGGGATAATGATGATTGTTGATCACGACAAGCCTTCTGATGTCAGATTCTTCAGCCGAAATCTCATGTGCCCGGAGACAGGATTGAGTTATCCGGAACCCGCGCCGCACACTTTCTCCTTTAATAGCCCGTCCGGTTGGTGCCCGTGCTGCAAGGGATTAGGCAAAGTGCAAAGAAATCAAGTTCAAAACAACAATAATGACGATGTGGACGATGCTATCCGTGAAGAAAACTGGTGGGAACAACTACAGACCATAGCTACTGCCGATGAAGAAGAAACAGAGGAGAAAGAGGAATGGATTGAGTGTCCGGAATGCCATGGAAAACGATTAAGCAAAGAGGCTCTAAATTACCGCATTGGCAAATACAATATTGCCGAACTCTCTGCAATGGACATTAGTGACCTATTAAAAACACTGGAGGGGCTCAAAGATGATACCGAAATCAACGCACGCCAACAATCTATCGCGGAACCGATATTGAAGGAGATCTGCGCACGATTGCGGTTCATGCAATCTGTAGGATTGAGTTATTTGAGTCTGAACCGCAGCAGCCAGAGCCTCTCCGGCGGTGAGAGCCAGCGAATCCGTTTAGCCACGCAGATAGGCAGCCGGCTGGTGAACGTCCTCTATATTCTCGACGAGCCGTCTATCGGTCTGCACCAACGCGATAATGAACGGCTTATCCGGAGTCTCAAAGAGCTACGGGACTTAGGCAACTCGGTCATCGTCGTTGAGCACGACGAACAGATGATGCGTGAGGCGGATTGGATCATTGATATCGGTCCTAAAGCCGGGCGATTAGGCGGCAAGGTGGTGTTCCAAGGAACGCCGGAGGAGTTACTGAAGACAGACACGCTCACAGCACAATATCTAAATGGTTTAAAGACCGTGACGGACGTTACTGACAGAGCACAGACCGCTTCGCTAACAGACCGCGGCAAAGCCACTGACAGATGGATCACCCTCTCCGGGTGCACGGGGAATAACCTGAAGAACGTGACGGCAAAGATTCCTTTGGGGAAGATGGTCTGCGTCACGGGTGTGAGCGGTAGCGGTAAGTCCAGTCTCATCAACCAGACGCTCTACCCCATCCTCAGCCAAAAGTTCTATCGAAGCAAACAAGCACCGTTACCCTATAAAAAGATCGATGGAATCGAGTATATTGACAAGGTCATTAACGTCGATCAGTCCCCCATCGGCCGTACGCCACGCAGTAACCCGGCGACCTATACGAACGTCTTCAACGACATCCGTGAGCTGTTCGCCCAACTGCCGGAATCCAAGATCCGAGGATGGAAGACAGGTCGGTTCTCATTCAACGCCAAAGGCGGCCGGTGTGAGGAGTGTTCCGGCAACGGCTACAAGACCATTCAGATGCATTTCATGCCGGATGTGTATGTACCTTGTGAGATATGCGGCGGTCAGCGCTATAACCGCGAGACCCTCGAAGTACGATGGAAAGGCAAGACAATAGCAGATGTACTGGATATGACAGTCAATCAGGCGGTGGAGTTCTTCGAACCGCAACCCACCATTCTTCGTAAGATAAAAACCATTCAGGACGTGGGCTTAGGATATATCAAGTTAGGCCAGGCGTCCACAAGTCTCTCCGGCGGCGAGAGCCAGCGTATCAAGCTTGCTACAGAACTCTCACGACCCTCCACCGGCAAGACCTTATACATCCTCGACGAGCCGACGACAGGTCTGCATTTCGAAGATATCCGCGTGCTCTTGAGCGTGCTGAGAAGATTGGTCGATAAAGGCAATACCGTCCTGATCATCGAGCATAACACAGACGTCATCCGCGCCTGTGATTGGATCATCGACCTCGGGCCCGAAGGCGGAAAAGGCGGCGGAGAGATCATTGCGGAAGGGACGATAGACGACATCCGCAAGAGCCGCAAGAGTATTACCGGAAAATTCTTATAATTTCAGCGCTAGGCCTGCAAAATAGGTACGCGGCACAGAAGGACCGTAGATGTAGTTTGCATCGCGGTTCTCTCCTTTGTCAATGTCCCGTTGGAACTGATCAAGGACATTCTTCACGCTTTGCCGTTGATAGAAATCGTGAAATCATGTACCGGTTGGATATCTAACAACACGTATGCATAATTATCCGGTGTATGGAGCATACGTTTCTGCGGTGCGACGGTCTGGCTCCATTGCTGCGCCTCGGTATAACGGCTCTGCTGAAAGGTGTATCCGAGCTGAAAAGTAATGAGCTGACCGTATGACAATTTTCCCTCTACGTTCAGACCTCCTACCCATGCGCCGGGGGCGTTGGTGCGGGTGAAGATGATGTTTCCTGCGGCATCCTGACCATCCTCGCGAAGGAAGAAGACGTCCTGCAGATAGGTATAGAAGCCCTCCGCAGTGAGGTTCAACTCCAACCGGCCGAACTGACGGTACCAATCGGCACTGAGGGTCGCCGAATGGGAGTACTCCGGTTTGAGATTCGGGTCCAGCGTGATGAGGGACACTACTCCACCCACGGCAGCCACATGCAGGTCTTCGTCATACGCCTGAGGCGCACGATAACCGCTGCTATACCCCGCGCGAAGCACCAGCCCGTCGATTGGCGTGTAACGGAAAGTAGCACGCGGGTTGATAACTGGCTTGCGGAGGAGGTTATGCTTCTCTACCCGCGCACCAATGAGCACACTCCACAACTTGCCTTTCCATTCATTCTGCGCGTACGCACCTACCACATGCACCTTCTGGGTAATATCTCGGTTATAGCCCACCATACGGTCATGAAGGCCGTTGTAATTATACTCGGCACCTACCGTCAGATCGCCTTTGGCAAGGCCGCAAGGATACGAGAAACGGTACTGCAAACCTGTGTTTGACGTCAGATCCGTACTGCGGCCATACGCCGCCGTGTCACGCCCTGCACCGAAATAACTCTCACGACCGATATGCTGGATTGCCGAATATGCGGAAACGAAATGTTTATTATCGGCCGAGAACCAATCGAAAGCCACCGAACCGGCATCGATATTATGCCTTAGCTGCTCCGCTATATCTGCGTCATGAGGCTCGTAATCAAAGCGGTTACCGCCGCGGCGGAAGTCCGTCGTATGATGGTACTCCGCAGTGATCTTGCTATACGCTGAGGTCTTGAAGAAAAGACGTGCACCGGCTGTCGTTGCTCTCAGACGCGGCACTTCGCTAAATCCGTCGTTATCGCGGTCGTAAGGGCTGCGGGTACGATGAGAGGCAAAGAGATACGCGCCTATCTTACGGTTCTCGCTCATGACCGAAGCATTGAGATCGGTATGGATATCATAACCCGCATGCTCGTTGACATGGCTGATATTGGAGATATTGACGAAGTTACGGACGGGCTCCTTGGTAATGATATTCACCACACCGGCAATAGCGTTCGCGCCGTACATCGCCGATCCTCCTCCACGAACGACCTCTATGCGGTCAATCATCGCTGCCGGCACCTGCTCCAAACCATAGACAGAAGCCATAGAGGAGAAGACCGGACGCGAGTCCATGAGAATCTGGGTATATTGGCCCTGCAGACCATTGATGCGCAGATCCGTCTTGCCGCAGTTGGAACAGGTATTCTCTACCCGCAATCCAGGCTGAAAACTCAAAGCATCCGCTACACATGCCACCGCCGTTGTCTCAAAAAGTTTCGGAGAGAGAACATTTACGATCGTTGCAGCCTCCTGACGCTTGGTAGCATACCTATTAGCGGTCACAACGACGTTCTCCAATAGTTGTGCCTGCTCATGGATAGCAGCCTTGAGTTCCACCGTTCTGTCTTCAACAATATTAACCGGCAGCTCCTCGGTCTCGTATCCTACGTAACTGAAGACGATAGTTTGGCGGCCCAAAGGAAGGTCTTTGAGCAAATAATGGCCGGATTCATCGGTCACTGTACCGATATTCGTGCCCTTTAACTGAACATTCACAAACGGCAGGTGTTCGCCCGTTTCCGCATCCAGAACGTGACCCGTAAGGTGCGCATCGTATTGAGCGTATAAAAAGGGAAATGTAAAAAACGAAATGAGCAGTAAAAATAAGTGTCTCTTATTCATCATCTTTCTTCTCTAAATCATAACGGAAGCCCAGATATACTTTCCATCCTGTCGTGGGTCCGCAGACCATGGATGCGTCAAAATCAGGGCTATAAGGGTGAAAACTATCAATTATAGGCGAATCTTGGCGGAAATTGGTCATATTCTCCGCCCCGAGATAGATACTGCATGTTCGGAAATACTTGGTAATCTGCGCCATGAGTTGGGGATACCAAGTCAGTTCTTTCGGTGTACCATACCCGCCTGCCAGATCGCCAAAAGCCACGAATCCATCGGGCATTCTGGACACGCCGTTGAACTGCGCAGTGACGTCAAACTGCCATTTCTTAAGCGGCGTCTGGTAACTCGTGGAAATGATACCTTTGAAGCGGTTGGTAAGGGCTTTGGCGCGAAGACGAGCTACACCTTGGTCATCAATCGTCGTCTGCTCCACATCGGTATAACGGAAAGCCGCCGTCCACGTCCAGCCACGCAAGACCTCCATCGACGCCTCTATCTGCGCGCTATGCGCAAAAGACTTCGCGCCCGGCAGATCACTCTGGTTGTAAATATGAACAGCATGCTTGTCTTGGTCCATATCCACGATGAGGGAATTGAGGAAATGG
Organism: uncultured Bacteroidales bacterium; assembly: GCA_900317885.1. Lineage (GTDB taxonomy): Bacteria > Bacteroidota > Bacteroidia > Bacteroidales > Paludibacteraceae > Colicola. Next base: position 7,408 of record ONIM01000043.1, read on the forward strand.
GTGTAGTAATACTCCGCAGAGAGTTGCAACTGCTTGCTGCCCATCGGGATATAAAAAGTAGTACTTATGCCCGAATTCACCGCTCTTTCCTGCTTCACCTCGGAGTCCAGATAGAGCACGCGGGAGGAAGGCAGAACAAACGCATTATCGGCGATAGCGTTCGGCGAACGATAGCCCATGCCGGCACTCGCCCGCAGCGTCCACCACTCGAATGGCGTATAACGGATATTCATTCGCGGAGTCACAAAGAAACCGTACCGCGTGGAGTAATCGGCTCTCACACCTGCTACCAGCGAGAGAATCTCGTCGTACTTGAGGTTATACTCGGCAAAGATACCGGGCGTCAGCTCCCAACGGTCCAAGTTAAGAGGCGAACTGAAAGAGGTAAACGGAAAAAGATTAAGGTCTTCTCCGTACTTATCGAAGTTGAGGGATATACCGGCACTCAGACGATGGTCGTTATCTATTTCGCCACGCCCCTCAAAATTGCCCTGATAGATAGCATTAAGATACGCGTTTAACTGATCCGCCTTCCATGAACGAACGCCGTAGCTGTTATCGAGATTATGATAACTGACCGCAGTAATGACCGCTACCGACGAACCGCTCTCCGGATCGAAGACATAGCCGTTTTTCATGAATCCCTCGACACGCCAGGTATTGAGGTTAATATGGTACGGATTAGCGATGGAATCGGCCATTTGTCCGCCTCGGCGACGATCATATAGACCGCGTACGAAAGCTTGGAAAGTATAGTCACCATGCTTGTAGAACCATCGGTTGGCGAGGTTCGCATTCTGCACCTTCGGCATGTCTGCAAAACTATCTTTATTCTCATCCATCGCCATGAATCCACCGGTGTAATGGGCTAAAATGCCTGTATAGAGGTGCGGTTTGAGTTCCCAACCACCCATGATATTTGCTTCCGCCATAAGTTCGCTATTCATCATCAGATTGAGCGAGAAAGGGTTCTGGGTCTGGGGTTTGAGGAGTTCCACATTGATCTGACCGGACGTAGCCTCATAGCCGTTGATGACAGAAGAAGTGCCCTTACTTACCTGAATCGATTGCATCCATGGTCCGGGAATATACTCTAACCCGAAGTTCTGCGCCAGACCACGCACGGCAGGCGTGTTCTCTTGAATTAACTGAACATACGTCCCGCTCAGGCCGAGCAGACGAATCTGCTTGGCCCCGGTAGCGGCATCCGAATAAGCCACATCGACGGACGCATTCGTCTCAAAAGCCTCGGAGAGGTTACAGCACGCCGCGCGGCATAACTCCTCGGAGTTGATCTTCTCCGTATCGAAGGCATCCACACGGCTCTTGACTTTTCCTTTCTTGCGCTGCACGACCGTCACTTCCTCAATCTGGAAGTCGCTGGCCTCCTGCGCGTACGCCTGCGTTTCTATTAACGTTTCTATTAATATAAACAGACTTAAATATAAAAAACAATACCTTTGCATCTTCATTTTTCAAAATCGGGTGCAAAGGTACTGCTTTTTTTTGAATTACGCAATACCTAATAGTAGGTATTTTGCTTATTTACGGCGTGCGCGTGCCTCTTCGTTAGCGATTACGAGTGCGCCAACCGAAGTCTGCAACAGACTACGACGATTCACTTCCTCCCAATTATCAGCCTTAGGAGCACGACGCGCAGGAGCTTCTTCTTCCTCATCGCCAGGAGTCCATTTGTAGATATTATTACCATCTTTGTCAATGTAGCGATAGGAATACTCCTTGACATCTGAATCATACGAATAAATGCAACTCAGACCATTGTGGAAGTGAGAATCAATACCCTCATCCTCTTTGAGTTTGATCAGGCTGTTGCCATTTTTGTCGAGCAACTCACGACGAGAGTCTGCATCTTTCTTAACCCAAGCCACATCGTCCATGAAGCTAGCTGCACTGGTGTACTTGCAAGGAATAACCTCGTTACCCTTAGCGTCAATGTAACCGTAACCTTTCTCGTCTTTGTATACACGAGCCAATCCGCAAGAGAACTCACTCATTCGGTCATACGAACTACCAAGTTCAGTAAGGTTCTTATCACAAAGAACAACCTTACCGCTGGATTTTTGCATCGAGAAACGATTCTCGCCTACGCTCTCAATGTAGTTTTTCTGCGGTTCGAGAATATAGTTACCTTTCTTGTTGATGATACCATAGTAGTATTTAGGCTCTTCCTTGGTACCTTTCTTCTCGCAGACAACTGCCATTCCATCAACGAACTGGTGCGCGCTATACCACTGTGGCTTGATAGCTACGTTACCTTTCATATCCAGATAACCCCAACCCTCGTCATCGTTCGGATCCTCTGCGAAATAAACAAGGTTATCTGCACTCGGAGTACCCAGAGATTCGTAATCAGCCGAAATAGCCACGCTAAAATCGTTATCATACATTCCATAGTACTTGCCATCAGCAAAGCGAATGTAGTTGTAATAGAATGCATACATACCGCCAAACTCTTCCTTGTCAATCGCATGGCTCTTCTTGTTGCTCTTGTCAATGAACTTATAATCACCATCCTCAGCGACCAAACCCCAGCCGCAAGAGAAGCCGGAAGCTTCGTCAAACTTAGCAGGGATTTCAAGTTCACCGCTCTTGTTGATGTATCCCATATACTCGGAACCGTTCTTTCCTGCAGGCCAGAGTTTGGTAGGATCACCTTCCGGAGTGAGGCGTTCTTTGTTACAGCCTGTCAGTACTACTGCGCAAAGAAGCGCAAATACATAAAAGATTTTTTTCATAAATTTGTTGATTTAAAAAGTGAATAATATTAGAGATCGTTTGTCATTATCATTATTATTCTTCCTCAGCCTGAGTAGCTGCATATGCTGCGAGGAGTTTCTCTTGTACATCTGCCGGAACGAGCTGATAACTGTTGAACGCCATCGTGAACGTAGCGCGACCACCGGTCAGCGACGAGAGAGTCGTCGAGTAGCTACTAAGCTCTTTCAAAGGTACTTGCGCTTTGAGGCGGGTGAAGCTCTTCTCGGTCTCCATACCCATTACCATACCGCGGCGACCATTGATATCACTCATCACATCACCCATGATCTCCGAAGGAACGAATACCTCAAGGTCATAAACCGGCTCAAGTACTTTCGGATTCGCCTCTTTGAAGGCTTGTGCAAAAGCGTTACGACCTGCCAGACGGAAGGAGATTTCGTTCGAGTCAACCGGGTGCATCTTACCATCATAAATAATGACGCGTACGTCGCGTGCATACGAACCGGTCAACGGTCCCTGCTCCATACGATCCATGATACCCTTGACGATAGCCGGAATGAAGCGTGCATCGATAGCACCGCCGACGATAGAGTTGATGATAATCAGTTTACCGCCCCACTCAAGGTTGATTTCTTGTTGGTCCTTCACGGAGATCTTATACTCTTGATTTCCGAACTTATAGGTCTCTTTAACCGGCATACCTTCCTCGTACGGCTCTACAATCAGGTGTACCTCACCGAACTGACCGGCACCACCGGATTGTTTCTTATGACGATAGTCCGCACGTGCAGCCTTCGTGATCGTCTCGCGATACGGAATCTTCGGCTCGAGGAACTCAACCGGCATCTTATCGTTGTTTTCGAGCCTCCATTTGAGGGTACGCAGGTGGAACTCACCTTGACCGGAAACGATCATCTGACGGAGTTCTTTACTCTGCTCTACTATCCATGTCGGATCTTCCTCGTGCATACGGGTCAGAAGAGCCGCTAATTTCTCAGCATCGCTCTCGGTCACCGGCTTGATAGCACGGCGGTAACGCGGCTGCGGGTAAACGATTGGAGCATATTGGTTGTCGCACTCCTTTGCATTGAGGGTGTTTCCCGTACGGGTATCTTTCAGCTTCACGGTAGCACCGATGTCGCCTGCCGACAGTTCGTCTACAGCAGTACGAATCGAACCGGCTACTGAGTATAACTGCGAGATACGCTCTTTCGAGCCGCGCTCCATGTTCAGAAGGTCGTCGCCATTATGTACGGTACCTTGCATTACGCGGAAATAGTTGACCTCACCGATATGCGGCTCTACCGATGTCTTGAACACATACAGGCTGGTCGGAGCAGAAGCGTCCGGACTGATCTTCTTGCCATCTACGGTCGGATAGCTGAACTGTGCGGGACTCGGCGCCATTCCGTTCAGGAAGTCCATCAGACGACGAACACCCATATCTTTCAATCCCGAGCAGCAGATGACCGGATACATCGAACCGTCTGCATACACGGATTTCAAGCCTTGCATAATCTCCTCGTCCGTCAGACCTTCGCCTAAGAACTTATCCAACAGCGTCTCATCTGCCTCGGCAGCCTGCTCTTGCAGCGCCTGACGCATCTCTTCTACGCGGTCTGCGTACTCTGCCGGAATGTCTTTATACTCAGGCGCACCGCCTTCCGGTTTCCATACCAGCATCTTGCCTTTCAGTACATCAATCGCCGCATTGAAGCCTGCGCCGGCATTTACCGGGAACTGAATCAGTGTACATTTATTACCAAAGTTCTCTTTCAGTTGATTAAACGTGCGCTCAAAATCAGCATTCTCATGGTCGCATTTGTTGATTACAAAAGCAAGCGGCTTGTGGGCTTTCTCTACAAGACGGAAATTATTCTGCGTTCCTACTTCCACGCCGCCGTTGGCTGAAAGAACAATGAGCGCCGAACCGCACATCTGTAGAGCCGCTACGGTACCACCGCAGAAGTCATCGGAACCCGCACAATCGATAATGTTCAGTTTCTTGCCCTCAAACTCAATGTTACATACAGTGGAGAATACAGAGTAGCCATACTCTTTTTCCACAGGGAAATAGTCACATACGGTGGACTGCGCCTCAATTGTACCACGGCGCTTAATCACCCCGCTCTCGAACAACATCGACTCCATCAGAGTCGTCTTACCGGATCCGCTGCCGCCCAACATAGCGACATTCTTGATCTCATTTGCTTGATAAACTTTAGCCATAATTGTGTTATTTAAGGTATTTTTGTAAAGTCATTTGTAAAGTCAACATAACAATTTGGGCGCAAAGGTACAAAAAAAATATTATATACGCAAACAATTCGTTATTTTTTGCAAAAAAATTTGCTTATCTAAGTTTTTTTATGTAACTTTGCGGCAAATTTGAGCATGAAGATTGCATTTACAACAAAATTGCCCCGAGAAGGGTTCAGGCGATTAGCCGACCATGAACTGTACGCTCCTACAGAAGAAGCGGAGGTCTTGGTGAGCACGTTTGACTACCCGGTGCCTCGAAAAATGATCGAGGCGATGCCCCATTTGCAGCTCATCGCTAATTTCGGAGCGGGCTTCAATAATATCGACTTGGATACCTGTCGCGAGCGAGGGATACGCGTGACGAACACTCCGCAACCGGTAATTGAGCCTACCGCAGAGTTGGCTTTTGCGCTTATGATTGACATTGCGCGGCGGGTAAGCGAGTTCGATCGTCTCGTACGTACCGGCCAAGCGCAGTTTGGAGTAATGAGAAATCTAAGCCACTCATTGTATGGTAAGACCTTAGGTATCTTAGGTATGGGTCGTATAGGTCAGTCGCTCGCGCGCCGTGCGCTGGCATCCGGCATGCAAATTATTTATCATAACAGACACCGTCTATCCGATGAAATCGAACAGAAACTCAATGCCACATATGTCGATTTCCAAACATTATTGCAGGATAGCGATTATCTAAGCCTCAATTTGCCTTATACCCCGGAAGTGCGTCATATCATTGGTAAACCGGAGCTCGGTATGATGAAGCGGACGGCATACCTTATCAATACTGCGCGAGGCGCGCACGTACATGAAGAGGCGCTGGTGGAGGCTCTCAAAAGTGGCATCATTGCCGGTGCAGCTTTGGACGTGTATGAGTTCGAACCCGCGATTTCATCGGAACTTTTGAGCCTTCCGAACATTGTACTATCGCCCCATACCGGAACCGGAACATGGGAAGGACGCATCGCCATGTGCGAAAACGTGTGTGACAATATTTTGGCATTTATTAATGGACAAACAAATAAAATGAATATAGTATTATGAAAAAAATCATTCTTTTTGCAACCGCTATCATGATGGCAGGTTGCGGATTTATGCAGAACAGCACCAGTAGTAACACCCAAAACGCTCAGCCAGCTCAGCCGGCTACGACGACCGCTCAGGCTTCAAACGCCGCTATGACCGCCGGTCAAGGCGCAGGAAACGCGTTGTTGGCAATCTACAACCAGTACAAAGCTGACGGCAACAAGTACGATTACAAGAACATGCAGAACATCCTCAACACCGTAACGCTGGTTGCTAACTGCGAGGGACTGAAGGAGAACTACAAAGACAAGAACTATCGCACCGAGTTCGGCAAAGGTATGGTGGCTTCGTCTTTAGGTCTGGTTACGCAAAACAACGTTGAGACCGTGACCAACAGCCTCGTGGAGATGGTGAAGAACAGTGAGACCGTTAAGAACGCACAGGCTCAAACGACCCAAGCTGTTCAGAACGCTACCAACCAAGCACAGAGCACCGCTAACCAAGCTGCTTCTTATGCCAACACCGCAGCACAATATGCCGGCGCTTTAAGCACGTTACTTGGCGCCTTTAGTGGCAAATAACAGGTTCTTATGAATATCGTAGATCGTTTCTTGAAATACGTGTCGTTCTGCACTACGAGCGATGAGAACACCGGCATGACGCCTTCTACCCCCGGGCAGATGGAGTTTGCGCAATACCTGGCGGAAGAACTGAAAAGTATCGGTTTAACCGATGTTTCACTCGATTCCAACGGATATATCATGGCTACATTGCCTGCTAACGGCGGAGAAGCACCAGTAATCGGTTTCATCGCGCATATGGACACTTCGCCTGATGCCAGCGGCAAGAACGTCAAGCCGAGCATCGTGAAAGCTGAAGAACGCGATTACATAGACTCGCGTTATGCCGGGCAAGACGTCATTGTGACGGATACCACAACGCTTTTGGGCGCCGACGACAAAGCCGGTATAGCAGAGATCGTCACGGCGATGGAGTACCTCATTCAGCACCCGGAGATCAAACACGGAAAAGTCCGCGTAGGATTCACACCGGACGAAGAAATCGGATGCGGCGCAGACCATTTTGACGTACAGCAATTCGGTGCACAGTTCGCCTACACCATGGATGGCGGCGCGATAGGCGAGTTGGAGTTTGAAAACTTTAATGCCGCGGCATGCAAGATTAACGTACACGGCCTGAACGTACACCCCGGTACTGCGTATCATAAGATGCGCAACTCTATGCGCATCGCCTACCAGATAGCCGTCATGCTGCCGCGTTTCCAGACACCGGAGCACACCCAGGGATACGAAGGTTTCTACCATTTGATCGGTATGAATGGCACCGTAGAAGAGACGACGCTGAGTTATATCATCCGTGACCACGACCGCACGCAGTTTGAATACCGTAAACGGGAGTTGGAACACTTGGTGCGCAAGATCAACACCGAATACGGAGAAGGTACGGCAGAGATTGAGATTCGCGATCAATACTACAACATGCGCGAGAAAATCGAACCCGTTATGCATATTATCGATCTCGCAAAAGAAGCGATGAAATCGGCAGGAGTGACACCTGTCATAAAACCTATTCGCGGCGGTACGGATGGTGCAAGACTTTCCTTTGAAGGTCTTCCCTGCCCAAACATCTTCGCCGGCGGTGAGAATTTCCACAGTCGATACGAATATCTGCCGATTCCATCGATGGAAAAAGCAATGGAAGTGATCTTGCAAATCGTGCAAAAAGCAAACCATCAATAATTTTGAATTTGCATTTACATTTTTAATTTTGAATTTTAAATTTCTATAATATTATGTTAAAAACCACCCCGTTTACAGACATCCACATTGCCTTAGGAGCAAAGATGGCGGAGTTTGCAGGCTTTAACATGCCGATTCAGTACCCAACGGGTATCAACCAAGAGCACATGATCGTACGCGAGGGCGTCGGTGTCTTTGACGTCAGCCACATGGGCGAGTTCTGGGTAAAGGGCGACAAAGCCCTGGATTTCCTGCAGTATATCACCACGAACGACCTCTCTGTCATTCCTGCAGGAAAAGCGCAGTACACCTGCATGCCCAACGGAAAAGGCGGCATCGTGGATGACCTCATCATCTATAAATATTCGACCACTAAATACCTCATGGTAGTCAATGCCGGAAACATCGACAAGGACTGGGCATGGGTAAATAGTATCAAGGACTCAAATAAGGATTGGGTAGGACTAATCCTAGACAATGCCAGCAGTCGTTACGGACAATTAGCGGTACAAGGACCTAAGGCAACGGAGCTGCTGCAACTGTTGACCGACGCGGATCTGAAGTCGATTGATTACTATGCTTTCCGCGAGTGGAGTTTTGCAGGTGTACCGGGAGTAATCCTGAGCAACACGGGTTATACAGGTGCCGGTGGATTCGAGCTTTATTTCCCTGCAGAGCGTGGTGTGGAGATTTGGAATGCACTCTTTGAAGTAGGCAAACCGTTCGGCCTGGCGCCTATCGGTTTGGGAGCTCGAGACAGCCTGCGTCTGGAGAAATGGTACTGCCTGTATGGCCACGACATCGATGACACCACCTCGCCGTTAGAAGCCGGTTTAGGATGGATCACCAAGCTGGACGCCAAGGATTTCATCGATCGCGATTTCCTCAAAGCCCAAAAGGCAGAAGGCGTTAAACGCAAACTCGTTCATTTTGAGTGTCTGGAGCGTGCTATCCCGCGTAACGGCTATGAGATATGCGATGAATCCGGCAAAACTATCGGTCATGTGACCTCCGGTATCATGCTGCCGAACACCAAAGTCGGTATCGGTATGGGCTACGTGGAGACGCCGTTTGCCAAGAAGGAAAATATCATCTATATCAAGATCCGCGAGAAACTGCAGCCCGCCAAGATTGTCTAATGACGAACGACCAACGACAAATGTCTAAACGCGTCGCATTGGTATTAGGATCGGGCGGCGCGCGCGGACTTGCACACATAGGCGCAATCGAGGCCTTAGAGGAAAGAGGCTATACCATCACCAGTATAGCCGGTTGTTCTATGGGCTCAATCATTGCCGGGATGTATGCTGCAGGCGAACTTAAGAAAGCAAAAGAATGGTTCTTGAGTGTAGATAAACAGTTAATACTCAGAATGATGGACATCAACCTTCTGAGTAGCAACTCTTTAGTCAAAGGTCAGCGCATCATTCAGGAGCTTGAGAAAGTAGTGCCCGATAGACCGATAGAGCAGTTGAATATCCCCTGCTCCATCGTAGCCTCAGACATGGTAAATACAGAGGAGGTGGTCTTCCGGACTGGCAGTCTGTTTGATGCCGTTCGGGCTTCTATCAGCATTCCGCTGTTCTTCCAGCCGGTCCAGATGGGCGATAAACTGTTGATAGACGGAGGTATTCTCAATCCCCTGCCCTTGCATATCATTGAACGTACAGAAGGCGACATTCTCATAGCCATGGATATCAGCGGTAAAGATAGTATGCCAACAGAAAAAATGCCGGAACCCATCGATGTAGATGGCAAAATAGCTGCTATCGAAGCCAAAGGCTTTGACGTACCTAAAGCCCTGGAGAACCAGTTACGCCAATTAGGCAAAAAAGTGGACGCCATTCGTGAGAGCCGCGCGAAGGATTTAGGAAGAAGAATTAATTATTTCAATATGTTAGATCGTATGAGCGACATGCAAATCCAACAAAACACCCTTCTTGCTCTCCGCCTTACCCCACCGGATATCCATGCTGTGATGCGCCAATATGCCTATAACACCTTTGATTTTGACAAAGCGGAAGATATCATTGCAGAGGGTAAACGTATCATGACAGAGGCTTTAGAGAGATATGAAAGATCGTAGAGAATATATCATTCGCAAGGCAATGGAGCTATATGCTATCAAAGGCTTTAGAAACGTTAGCATCACAGATTTGCAGTTCGCGCTTGATATGGGGCGAGGAACGCTCTATTACTATTTCACGGATCAAGACGAACTCTTTCAAACCTGCATGGAGAAATATTTTCTGGAGCCCAAACAACGTGCCCTTAATAAAGTACCGGAAAACGCAGGTATAGACGGAATGATTGCTGCAGTAGCTGAATACCTGCATAGTTTGGAAGAGGCTCTAATGACATTTGACAACAAAGCGATTAACACCTCAAATGTCAATGACCTGATGTTTACAGCCTATAGCCAATTTCCTGCCCTACGCCGTAAAGCCCAGCGTTTGGCATTAAAGGAATTGGAGTTGTGGCGCAAAGCTATCTTCATTGATCAACGCGCAGATTTAATCCGCCGGGATATTGATCGGGAGCAAATAGCAATGATGTTTACCCATGTTAAAAACACATTCGATCCGGCGCTCGGACAAACACAAATGAACTTTTCATTATTAATAAAAACATACTCAGAATTGCATAATTTACTAAAAAAAGAAGAAATAATGTAGTTTTCGAACAAAAGTTCAAAAATAAAGCAGTACCTTTGCACTCGGTTTCAGAAAAACCGACTAAAAATTCAATAATTGACTTTATGGCAACCAAACATTATTTATCGTATTTACAAGAGACAATGAGTCGTCGATGGGACTGCGTAGCATTGCAGGACCTGGATGGCGTCAATAAATATACTTATGCGGAGTTAGCAGCTGCAATGAAGCGATTGCACGTAACTTGGCAAGAATTAGGAATCAAAGAAGGAGATAAGATTGCGCTTTGCGGACGTAACTGTGCAAACTGGGGTTTGTTATTTTTAGCTGCTGAGAGTTACAAGGCGGTTGTAGTATCCATCCTCCCGGATTTCACAGCGGAAGGTATCTATTCGCTGGTAGACCACTCGGAAGCCACCCTGCTCTACGTAGGTCCGAACGTGAAGAAGAAGATTGATCCGAAGATGATGAAGGGTCTGAAGGCCACCATCTTCATGGACGATATGACGATTGTAGAGGCGGACGCTGCTACTAAGAAAGCATTCGACGGTGTAGAGGCTGCTTTCGTTAAAGCTTACCCGGACGGCGTGAAACTGGAGGATATGCAGTTACCGACGGATAATTTGGATGAATTGGCAGTCATCAACTATACCAGCGGTTCTACGGGTAACCCGAAGGGCGTAATGTTAACCCATCTCAACCTGAGCGGAAACGTAGAGTTCGCTTGCCAGCGTATTCCTCATAAACCAGGCGATGCCGTTCTCTCGATGCTGCCTATTGCGCACATGTTCGGATTGATGTTCGAGTTCTTATATCAGGTATGCGATGGAGCAGAGACATATTTCCTGACGCAGGCTCCTACCCCAACAGTACTGATGAAAGCCTTTGCACAAGTAAAACCCTTCATGATTCTCACCGTTCCTTTGGTCATTGAGAAGATCGTTAAGAAGGGTGTACTGCCGAAGATCAGCAGCCCGATGATGAAGGTGCTTTGGAAAACTCCGGGTATCAACCGCGTTATCAGAGGTAAAGTAAAAGAAGGCTTGGATAAGACCTTTGGAGGCAAACTGCGTTATCTCATTATAGGTGGCGCTGCCTTGAATGGAGAAGTAGAGCAAGTGCTCCATGATATCAAATATCAATACTGCGTAGGCTATGGTATGACCGAGTGTGCTCCGCTGATCAGTTACGAAGATTGGTGGGATTACAAGTTCCATAGTTGCGGAAAAGACCTGCCGCAATGCAAGGTGCGCATCGATAGCGAAGATCCTATTCATAAAGATGGTGAGATCCAGGTTAAGGGAATCAACGTCATGAAGGGTTATTATAAGAACGAAGAGGCTACCAAGGCTGTATTCACCGAAGATGGATGGATGCGCACGGGTGATCTCGGTGTTCTGGATAAAGAAGGCAACATCTATATCCATGGTCGTTCAAAGAATATGATTCTTGGTCCTTCCGGTCAGAACATCTACCCGGAGGAGTTGGAGGATAAACTGAACTCTATGCCTTGTGTAGTAGAATCCATCGTAGTGGATCGTGACCATAAGTTGGTCGGACTCGTATTCCCGGATACCTCTGCGGAAGGCAAGAAATTATTAGGTACCAAGTCGCTGACTCAGCTCATGGAGGAGAACCGCATAGCGGTCAACAAAGACCTCCCGAACTACAGCCAGATCAGCTCTATAGAATTAGTAGCTTCGGAGTTTGAGAAGACCCCGAAACGCTCTATCAAACGTTACTTATACAAATAAGTAACACCCCACGTTATGGAGTGGTTTCCATAACGTTCTGTAAATAATAAGTGAGTAAGTATGAGATTCCTTCGGGAATCGAAGCAGGCGCGTTACTGGGAAGCAACGCGCCTGTTTTTTATATACCGTCGAATGATTTAGATTAAAACGAATATAGGATTTACAACTCCTGTCCTTGGAGTGTGTAAAATTTGTCTCCGCGCTTAATCAGCAACTGACCGTCACGGAAAATCTTATAGGAATCTACTCCATTCTGGTTAATAGCGGTATTCTCGATTCCTTCAGGCTCACGATAGCCGTCATCCATAGGCTTCTTATGTGTCATGGCATAGTCCAGATACATCTCTAACATCGTATATCCCGAAGCATGGCGGACATTATTATCCGGCATCGTCGGATCACAGCCGTTGGCACTCTCCCACTCGTCCGGCATTCCGTCTTGGTCCGTATCTACTAATGCAGCCACTTGCGGATAATCATAGAACCCCTCTGCATCGGTCTCTAAGTCAATCACACCTTTCTTACCTGCATTGGAACCGGTATAAGTATAAGTATTGTCGCGAGTCTCACGAATAAGTCGGTTCTCCACGTGGTCACGCGGGAAACACCCTGCTGTATCCAGCACCGTTTGATAAGCGTCCGACGCATTCTGAAAATCAGAGGCCGCATAGGCATAACTATCAAAATCATAAAGACCGGAAAACTCCGTAGAATCCGCATTGCAATCCCAATAAGGAGTTTTCGTTCGGATCAAGGTATCCACGCGCGCTTGTTCTTCTGTATAGGCTTTGATGGTCACAGCGCTCCAGTTATCATTGGTAGCATTGGGTTCGCCATCGAAAATATTTCCGGCAACATACCATTGGCTTGGTCCCTTACTGGGATCTCCGCTACTGCGTTTCTCGTCTGCAACTAAGAAAAGTCGCGTGTTCGTCGTATTCGGACCTTTGATATAGTAGTTATTGACAAAATTAACTTCGTGACCGGAGTTTTTTCCGTTATAATACTTATCGTCGCACGTATTTTCTCCTCCATGACATCCGCTACTGCCACCAAAATAATTGAAATTAACGTTGTTAATATAATCCAGATAAACCACTCTGTCATTATTACGCGCACCATTGAAACGACAGGAACGACCATTATTATGTGCTAATAAGTTATGGTGATAGGAAGCCGGCGAACCACCCCATTGGCATCCATACCCACGAGCCCCTTTAGGATGACCGGCTTTATATAGTCCTTCATGCACAATACAATATTGAACCGTAAAGAAATGACCATCGTATGTATTCATGTTCTCCTCTAATGACCAACCAAAATCACAATGGTCGATAATAAAGTGCGAGCTATTCTCTGCGCCAAAAGCATTGGTGGCTATCGTATCTCCATTCACATTCTTCTGACCTACGCGGAAACGTATATTTCGTACGATAAAGTTCTCTGAGCCACCAAGATTGACTTTATTATGGGTAATGACAATACCCATTCCGGGCGCTGTCTGACCGGCTATAGTGTAGTTCCGGCGATTCACACGCAGGTCCTTTACCAACCGAATTTCTCCGGAGACCGCAAAACAAACCGTCAGCGGCGTATCGGGATATTGCTTCAACGCCCAGCGGAGCGAACCTTCTGTCTCGCCGTTAGCATCGTCCGCAAGCGTGGTCACATACACCACTTTACCGCCGCGACCACCGGACGTGTATTTACCAAATCCCTCTGCGCCGGGGAAAGCCACAAGCGTATCGGGCAAGAGACCGGCAAAGGCTACTAATGAACTAATGCAGCAAACTGCTGCCACAAGGAATCGTTTGGAACGGGAGCTGTAATACATATATCTTGTTTACTTACAGGATGAATAAATTCTATTTGTCGCGCATGGAGACAAATGCCGCCATCGGGATTAGAGCGCTTTGCGCCATACTTGAGGTCACCTTTTATCGGACAGCCGATAGCCGCCAACTGGCAACGTATCTGATGATGCCGTCCGGTCTCCAGATTGACCTCAAGAAGAGTATAGTTCTCGCCTTTAGCGAGCGTTTTGTACGATAATATAGCCTGCTTTGCCTCTTTCGCGCCGGGCTTGGCGATATAGGATTTGTTCTGCGCCTCATTACGAACAAGCCAGTTCTCCAGCCGTGCCTCAGGTAGTTTTGGAGCACCTTGCACAATCGCCCAATAGGTTTTCTTAATTGACAATTGACAATTGACAGTTGACAATTCTTCTTTCGACTTTCGACTTTCGACTTTCGACTTTTCTTTAAACATCTCATTAAGGCGCGTGAGCGCTTTGGACGTACGTGCAAAGAGCACCACGCCACTTGTAGGGCGATCGAGACGGTGCGTCACGCCCAAGAAGACCTCACCGGGCTTATTGTACTTCTCCTTGATATAAGCCTTAACGATCTCGCTCAGCGGCGTATCACCGGTCTTGTCGCCCTGCACTATCTCGTTGCAGGTCTTGTTGACAGCAATAATATGGTTATCTTCGTAGAGTACTTCCATCATTTCATCATTTAGCGAAGCGGATCATTCCATCATTGACAACTCCGCTGTCTAACAGCTTCATAAATAAACACACCTGCTGCGACAGAGACGTTCAGGCTCTCAATAATGCCTGTCATCGGCAGACGCACCTGATCCGTACAGAGTTTCAGGTTCTCCTCGTAGATCCCCTTCTCCTCGCTTCCCATAACGATACAGGTCGGCACGGTCATATCTACTTCGGTATAGTTTCGATCTGTATGTTCGGTGGCGGCAACGATGCGAAGACCACTTTCTTGCAGGTAGCGAAGTGCGTTCTGCAGATTCTCTACCTTGCAAATAGGCAAAGAATGTAACGCTCCGGCAGACGCTTTGACCGCATCGCCGTTGATCGCCGCACTGCCTCGCGTACCTATTATCAGCGCGTGAACACCCGCGCATACGCAGGTACGTGCGATAGCTCCGAAGTTTCGCACGTCAGTCACGCCGTCCAGCATCACCAACAGCGGCACCTTGCCTTCGTCGTAGAGACTTTGAACCAAACTATCCAGCGGCGTAAACTCTATCGGACTGAGGAAAGCAATCACACCCTGGTGGTTCTTGTCTGTAAACTGGTTGAGTTTTTCTAAGGGCACACGTTGAATCTGCGTGCCGGTGCCTTCTAACTTAATGAGCAACTCACGGCCGATAGCCGAAGACATATCCCGGCGTACCAACACTTTGTCCAGCACTTTGCCGGCGTCAATTGCTTCCATTACTGCACGGACACCGAAGATCATTTCTTTCTCCGGCGGACGTTTGGTGTCGTACGACTTGCGAGTCGTGGGTTTTAAAGGATGATTGGTATATTGCATAATTTAGTATTTTAGCCAGTTAATAAATTCCATCGGGTCGGTGGTAAACGCCATCGGCTCAGCTACTTGCGTACCATACGCATCAAGTTGGACGTAGTACGGCTGAGCATTCGAGCCGAACTGCTCGCGCTGAATGGCAGAGTTACGATCCCCTATTCCGTCGCGTTTGTCATCGACGAAAAGCTCAATGAAAACGTAGTTCTGCAGACGCGCTTTTACGGAATCATTGTCAAGCACATAAGCCTCCATCTTACGGCAGTTCACACAGCCGTAACCCGTAAAATCAATGATTACCGGCTTGCCTGTCTGCCGTGCGTACGCCAAACCCTCTTCGTAGTCGTTAAAGACCTCTCTGCCCTCTATCTCCATCGGAGGCGCAAAAGCGCTGATCGCTTTTACCGGTGCGCCGCGAAGACCCGGTACCAGGTAAAACGCAAAGGCCAGGGATGGGATGATCACGATCGCACGGATGATTTTACGTGGGGTCGATACGCTCCATATATCCCATATAAGATAGATTCCTATGCCACCCGTACGCCATATCGGCTACCGAGAGGAACTTGAGCGAGAGAGCGAGTTCGAGGAAAGCCAGAACGACCTTGAAACTCGTCATCCAATCGCCGGATTTCGGTGCTTGTTTGAGCCATTCCGGGAACATAGCGAACAGCGAGAACGGCAGCGCCAGCGCAATCGCAAAGCCCAACATTCCCATCGCAGGAGCCAATAAAGACTTGCCTGCCGCCTCTACCAACAGCGTGCCAATAATTGGTCCCGTGCACGAAAACGATACTATCACCAGCGTAAACGCCATCAGCAGAATACTCAGGAAACCGCCTGTACTTCGTGCTTTGCTGTCCAATGCCGTGGACCAACTGTCCGGCAGCGTAATTTCAAAGAGCCCGAAGAACGAGAGCGCAAAAATAACGAGTATCAGGAAGAACACGATATTCACTACTGCGTTGGTACTAAGGTCATTCAACGCCGATGCCCCGAAGAGGATCGTCACCAACAATCCTAATCCTACATACAGAATAATGATGCTCAGTCCATAGAGCACCGCATCTTTGAGACCGCCGCCTTTCTTCAGAAAGAAGCTCACCGTCATCGGAATAATCGGCCATACGCAAGGCGTGAAGATAGCTAACAATCCTCCCAAGAGTCCCAGCAGGAAAATCACCCACAACGAGCGATCATTAGGCAGGTCCTTCCCTTTAGGGGAGGATTTAGGAGAGGCTTCCTCCCATTCCCAGATCTCCGGCGCGGTACACATGACGTCATTGCAGGCATTGAAGCGAATCGGCGCCAGATCGGTTTTGGCCACCGTCATGGAGAAAGAATCCTTGAACTCCTGAGTGAACATAAACTCCCCCATCTCCAGAATCGACATGTGCCATCCGGGTTCTACTACGGCGCGCAGCCGCACGCTGTCACCTACTTCTTCGCCGCTCCATTTCACAGGTTGTACCAACTCGGCAAAACCAAGTACGGAGCAGAGCACAAGCGCTATAAAAAGAATTATTCGTTTCATTTGGTTGCTTTATATATCTCCGGTAAATTACGAGCCAAGCCGTCCAAGTCCAGCCCATAGCCAATCACAAACTCCTTGGTAATCTCCGCTCCGTAGTAATCCGGACGGGCATCTTCGTACAACAACTGCTCTGGCTTGAACAGCAGCGCCGCAAGCGCTATCGATGCGGGTTGTTCCCGCTCCAGACGTTGTTTGAAGGCATGCATCGTCAGGCCGGAATCAATAATATCTTCGATGATGATGACGTCTTTCCCGCGGATATCTGCATTGAGCGCCAACACCTCCTCTACCTTGCCGCAAGACGCCATTCCCTGATACGAACTGAGTTGCACAAACGACATCGTGCAATCCATCGGCAGCGCACGCAAAAGGTCGGTAGCGAAGAACACCGAGCCCTTGAGCACACAGATGAAATGCGGTTGTTTGCCGGCGTAGTCAGTAGCAATCCGATGTGCTATGGTTTCCACTATTTGCGCGATCTGGGCCTTGGTATAGAGCGGCTCAAAGGTTATACCTTGATAAGAAACAGACATAATTATAAGTATTTGTATTAATCTTCACGTTTGATACAAGCTCCGATGGCATTGAGGCGGTGCTCGATATCTTCGTAGCCGCGGTCTATCTGGTCGATATGGTCAATCTTGCTGGTTCCATCCGCGCTCATGGCTGCAATCAGCATCGCTATACCTGCACGGATATCCGGGCTGGTCATGTTGTTGCGTTTGAGTTGGCGCTCATGGTTATGACCCACCACGACCGCTCTGTGCGGGTCGCAAAGAATGATCTGCGCGCCCATGTCTATCAGTTTATCGACAAAGAACAAGCGACTTTCGAACATCTTCTGATGAATCAAAACAGTGCCCTTCGCTTGTGTTGCTACCACCAAAAGTACGGATAACAAGTCCGGCGTCAGACCCGGCCATGGGGCATCGGCGACAGTAAGAATGGAGCCGTCGAGGAACGACTCAATCTGGTAATGCTCCTGCGCAGGAATAACGAGGTCGTCGCCTTCTTCGTCTATGCGGATTCCCAGACGGCGGAAGGCATCGGGGATGATTCCCAAGTCCTTGATTCCTGCATTTTTGATACGCAGTTCGGAACCTGTAATGGCTGCCATGCCGATGAACGAACCCACCTCAATCATGTCCGGCAGGAGTTTATGTTGCGCGCCGTGAAGCACCTTGACACCCTCAATTGTCAGGAGGTTCGACCCCACTCCGCTGATCTTCGCGCCCATATTAATCAGAAGCCGGCAGAGTTGCTGCACGTATGGTTCGCAAGCGGCATTATAGATGGTGGTAGTTCCTTCGGCCAATACAGACGCCATGATTATATTCGCCGTTCCGGTCACAGACGCTTCGTCGAGCAGCATATAGCTACCTTTCAGATGCTTGCCCTCAAAACGGTATGCCAGCAGTTCTTGGTCGTATTCAAAGGTCGCGCCGAGATTCACCATGCCCTGAAAATGCGTATCCAACCGCCTACGACCTATCTTGTCTCCACCGGGCTTGGCGTACGTCACTTCGCCTAATCGCGCCAAAAGCGGACCAATGAGCATCACCGAACCGCGAAGTTTGTTGCATTTCTTGAGAAAATCCGCACTCCTTAGATACGCCGTATCGAGATTAGCAGCCGTGAAGGCAAACTTGCCTTTCGCTAACTTCTCCACGGTCACGCCGATAGAGCCGAGCAGGTCAATGAGATTATTGACGTCCAGGATATTCGGCAGGTTGTCTATCACGACCGTCTCTTTGGTCAGGAGCACGGCACAAAGTACCTGCAACGCCTCGTTTTTTGCGCCTTGCGGGGTGATAGCGCCATGGAGTTTATGTCCGCCTTCTATTACAAATGTTGCCATATTAGATATAGTTTACTTCAGGATGAATATCGATGCCGAATTTCTCTTTGACGCTTTGGCTGACAGCGGCAGCAAGGGCGATGATGTCGTCCGGCGTGGCGTGATTGGCATTAACGATGACCAGCGGTTGTTTGGGCCACACCTGCGCGCCGCCGAGTGTCTTGCCTTTCCATCCGCATTGCTCGATGAGCCAAGCCGCAGGGATCTTAACAAGCCTACCCATATTCCCTCCCTGAGGGGAAGGGAAATTTGGCATATCGGGATATTGTGCCAACAGCTCGTTGGCCTTTTCTTCGGGCACGAACGGATTCATAAAGAACGAACCTGCTGAACCCACTTCGCCTACCGTCGGCAGCTTTGCCATGCGCGTCTGGATAATCTCTTCGCGAGTCTTAACCGCATCACCGGGTTTGACCTTATAGACCACCGACGTGACGATATATCTGCCTTTTAGTTCGTGTTTGAAAGCACTATCGCGATAACCGAACCGGCATTCCTCATTGCTGAACACGCGTTCCTCAAGGGTCTCCACATCGATGGTGTACACCCGCAGGATCACATCTTTGGCTTCCACGCCGTACGCGCCGACGTTCTGTACCGCCGATGCACCCACTTCGCCGGGAATGAGACTCAGTTTCTCTAATCCGCTATAGCCCATATCGGTCAGTTGGGCAATCATATCGTCGAGACGCAAGCCGTTCTGCGCCTCGACCGTCTCGTCGTCCAGGAATCGCGCACGAGCCATCCCGGAATGCAGGATTACGCCGTCGTAATCTTTCGTGAAGAGCAGGTTTGAACCCTGCCCGATATGTAAGATCTGCTCGCCTTTATGCGCTTTCAGCACTTCGCGCAATTCGTCCAGCGAGTAATACTCGATGAACAGCCGTGCCTTGGCATCGATGCCGAAGGTGTTATATGGCAGCAATGAGAAATTTTCTTTTATCGTCATTTTAGTCTTTTTACTTTGAGCGAAGCGGTCTCATATACAGCACGCATCGCTCGGCATTCTCCAATCGCCCCGTGGGGACAGTGAAACACTAACTACTTTGGGCCCATCCGGCATCGCAGAGCGCTTGAACTGCTGGGTGCAGAAACGGCGCATGAACACATTGAGCCATTTGTCAATCGTGGCTTCGTCGTATTGGTCTTCGAAGGCCTGACATGCCATGTATTTTATCTTTTCGCGGGTAAAACCAAAGCGCATAAAATAATACAAGAAGAAATCGTGCAATTCGTATGGTCCAACAAGATCCTCAGTCTTCTGTTTGATATTGCCTTGTTCATCTGCTGGAATCAACTCTGGACTAATAGGTGTATCAACAATATCTA
>ONIM01000035.1 GCA_900317885.1 uncultured Bacteroidales bacterium
TCCAGTAAAGCGTTTCATGAACGAAGCATAGCAATATTTGCAAGCGTGTGTACACCCCACATACGGGTTCACCGAGTAACCGCCCACGGGCAGTGACGATTTGGTCATCACACTCTGCACTTGCTTCTCGGAAATAAGTATTTCACTCATATTATTCTTTTGATAATCACGACAAGTTCAATTACCAGTTCAGCGGCTCATTGAGGATGTTGCCATCCGTCATGGGGCTGTCTGCATCGGTGAAAGCATTCGCTTTGTATTGGATGCAAAGCATAGTCAGGTTCTCTTTGCCGGTGTTCTTCAATGCACGTTTGCCTTCCGGTGCAACACGTACCACAGCTCCTTCCTTAACAGGGAATTGCTCGCCGTCCACTTGGTACGTGCCTTCACCACGAAGGATGAAATAGAGTTCTTCATGCGTTTTGTGCGTGTGAAGGAAACCGCTGTCCTGTCCGGGAACAAGTGTCTGGTAAGACAACTCTGCTCCGGTAGCACCCAAAGCCTGGCCTAAAAAGACTTTGCCTTTGAGGGTGAAACAGAAGTTTCTATACATGTAACAAATCATGTGCCAAAGACGCTACTGCCCTTATTTTGTTATCTCCTCAAAATGCTCCAGAGCCCAGCCGATAAGGGCGGAGACATGGGGCATAAGGGACTGACCGCGGGCGGTGAGGCTGTACTCAACTCTCGGCGGCACTTCGGGATAACCCTTTCTAATGCGACTGCAAATTTACAGCTTTTTGGGCAATTATGCAAATAAAAGAGAGATTTTTTTAGAAAAAGTGGCACAAAAAAACAAAGTCCGGCTTCCCAGTCGGACTTTTGCTTCGTTTCCATAGAAGGAAACTATCTACTTACTCACTTATTTATATAAATAGCGCTTGATAGAGCGCTTTGGCGTTTTCTCGAACTCCTTGAACATAAATTCGTAGTTCACGATATGGCTATAAGGCGGTAATTGCCGATTGACATCATCCACTGCCTGCAAAACCGCTTCTTGAAGATTCATGCCTTCCTCCCGCATCTGTTCCACATGCTCGTCGGTCAGATAGATGAGTGCGTGGAGTTTGTTGTCGCGGCTCACCACCAGTGCTTCGTCTATCGCCGGCTGGGCATTCAGCAGTGACTCAATCTCCTCGGGATAGATATTCTGACCGGAAGGTCCGAGAATCATCGTTTTGCACCGCCCGCGCAGGAAGATATTCCCTTCTGCATCTATCGTACCCATATCGCCCGTGCGCATCCAACCGTCGGCGGTAAAAGCCTCTCGCGTTGCTTCAGGATTCTTATAATAGCCCAACATGACATGGTCTCCGCGGAGCAAAATCTCTCCGGGAACAGTAGCCGGGTCGGACGAGTCTATGCGTATCTCCATCCGATCGACGAGTCGTCCGCAGCTGTGCGCCTTGAACTGCTGCCACGGCACATACGAAACGAGCGGTCCGCACTCTGTCATACCATAACCTGACAGATAGGGAAAACGGATGTCCATAAGGCATTTCTCCACTTCGGGATTGAGGGCCGCTCCACCGGAGATGAGGCTTTTGAGTTTGCCGCCGAAAGCGTCCATCAGTCCCTGACGAATACGGTTTCGGACAAGCCTGCCTGCAATGGGTGTATTCCATAGCAACCGGACAATCGGTTTGCTGACAACAGGACGAATCTTCTTCTCATAAATCTTTTCCAAGACCATGGGCACGACGAGAATAATTAGCGGTTGACATTCGCGGAATGCCTTCATCAGCGTCGGCGTAGTCAGGCGTGTCACAAAATATACATGCGATCCTCCGGCTATCTGGTAAATCAACTCTATCATCATACCGAACATGTGCGCCAGAGGCAGCATGGAAACGAGATTGACACCGGGGTGACATTCCATGTTATCTATTGAATACTGCACGTTGGAAGACAAGGCACGATAAGAAAGCATAACACCTTTGGGGTTTCCTGTTGTGCCGGACGAGTAGTTAATCAAAGCGAGGTCGTCAAGATTGTCTTCGCGGTAGTGCACATCTTCCGGTCGGAAGCCTTTCGGGTAGCGTTCCTTAAAAGAGGTATTCAGCTGCTCATATTCCCTGCGATAAGCAGGATCGGCAGTATAGACCGGATGAAAATCCACCGTAGAAATCACAGCTTTGAGAGCCGGCATATTAGCCGGGTTGACTTTCTGCTCCACCGCCGGACCGACAAACAGCACTTGTGCGTCGGAATGGTTGACCAGCCGCTCAATATCTGCTCCCGTGAAATCCGGCAGAATACTGACGGCGACCGCCCCATAGGAGAAAGCACTCATTAGCGCGATTGCCCAACGAGCGGAGTTAGCCCCGCAGAGCGCAATCTTATCCCCCTCATGAAGCCCGAGTTGCTCATAAAAAAGATGCAACCGCGCCATTTCGGTTGCCATCGCACCGTATGTGTAAGTGAACAATTCCCCGTAGTTGGTCAATGCGGGATTGTTCCAACCCTCCCGGATAGAGCGGTTGATGTACGAAAACATGTGTTTGGTTGGTATTGCCATAGTATGATTCGAGATTGATTACTATGCCTTCATAACGGCGGTACAGGATAGCTGACCGTCTGCTGTTTTGAGGATATAACAGACCTGCCTGTCCGTAGCCTCGGCTTCCACGGTAATCGTGTCCTCGGGACCTAATTCATGTGCATACCGCAAGTCTATCTGTATCGGCGCAACGCCGGTTAGCACATCGCAGGCATTGAGCATGAACTGCAGGTATTTGGCGGAATTGCAGTGGTTGTTCAGGTCAAGGTCGGTATAATGAATCTTATGCGTCAGGCAGTGCGTGACGCGCTCTATCGCTGTGGGATGCCGTAAACGGGCGAGCGAGACCGTCCGGTCGGAAGTATGGTTCATCCATAGATAGCTGTCCGCAAACGGTAAAGCAGCAATACCGCGCGTCTGCAAGTCAATGATTGTCCATATGCCGGTTGCTTGACCTATAGGCTGCAACCCGCCTGCATGTTCTATTGACAACTCGTACGCGCGAAAGACCATGTTATGCGCTACGGTGGTTGGCCATGTCTGTATTACCAAGGTGTCGTGATAGAGCGGCAGACGGTCTATCTGAACCGCAAAGCGTTCCAAGACCCATCCGGCTCCGTACGCCTTGCGCATGAATTCAACACCGGTTCCCAACTCGTCCTCGCCTTGAGCACTCGCATGAAGCATATAGTTCAGCAAATCCGGCAGACGCAAGTGCAGCGAAGCATCTACATCTGCTATTTCCACATAGTGTTTGTATTGAGTAATGGGCTCCATTTTACATCCGAAATCAAATCGGGTGCAAAGGTACAAAATCTTTTGGAATAGTCCAAATCTATTTAAAACATGGAAAATGTTTGTTGTGATTTGGATAACTATTTATTGTTGCGGAATTGGGCAGGTGAAAGACCTGTCTGCTTGCGGAAGAACTTGCAGAAAGCAGCCTCCGTGGCAAACTGCAAGCGGTATGCTATTTGCTTGATATTGAAGTCGGTGGAGAGTAGCAAGCGTTTGCTTTCCTTGCACAAGATATCTTGAATCATCGCTTGCGGCGACTTGCCGATACAAGTGCGGCAGACTTGGTTCAGATAGGCGGAGGAAATCTGTAATTGTGCGGCGTACCAACTCACTTGCCGCTGTGTACCGCCGTTCTCATCCAGCAGTTTCAGAAAGGCCACATACAGTTGATTCATCCGGGACGAGACGATGGTATGAGAATCCCCGGAAGGACGCATTACCTCGTCCACCCACGATAATAATTCGTAAATAATCGATTGTCCTTGCAGGAAGGCAACGCGCCGGCGGTAACGTCCTGTCTCCTCCGAGTAAAGCGGCACAAGACCACGGTATGCTGTGATGAGTTTTAATTGCCGTGGCGAGAGATGGATAATAGGATGCCGCAGGATAAAATGCAGTTTCTCAATCCAGTCGTCTTCATCGCGCAGACAAGCGTACAATATGTCTTCTACTTTCTTTCCGTCCAGCGCAAAGATCACACAGCGGTAGTCCGGCGACTGCGAGAGAACCCGCGGCAAACGGTTGGCAGGGCTGAAAAGCAGGTCGTTTGGTTGCATGGAATATGTGGTTCCGGCATACTCAAAAGTGATCTCTCCAGCAAGACATTGCCACATATACGACCGCCCGAACGCCGAACCGTTTTCTAACAGAAGGTCATTCAGGTCACTGGTCACCACTATGTCCTTAAATCGTTTTATATCCATCGCTTGCGTAATTCCCGAAACTTGGCACAAAGTTACTACTTTTTTTCGAAATGGGCAAATTTTTTTACATAAATTTGCCATTTGCAGGATTTTTAACTGACTTTCGAAGGGTTCACCTATAACAACTTTCACCCGCGTTAGGATTTAGAAGGGCGCAGCTGCTTGGTCAGGGCGAACAAACGAGACAGAAAGAGGTAGACCGTAGGTAGGTATAAAAGAAAACTGCCGGCTTGTTATGAGTCAGCAGTCTTACACAATCCGTACTTGGGTTGCAAGCACAATGTAAAGGAAGTGCCTTTAGCTTGGCAACAGTTGCAATTTTTTGCTATTTATTGTTATTTAACCGGATCTCCTCATGATAAAGGTAATTGACCAGTATCGGCTTTCCTTTTTCGGCTCGCCCATATGGCAGATCATTGCGTAAATACGGCATTTCATGCTCGGTAGCAAAGCGTTGCACGTCTTCCTCCAGACGATGCCACCAATTGCGTTTGCCTTTGTTGTAAATTTCATCGTACAGTGGCATAAGATGCGGATATTTTTCTGCAATGTAACGCATGATTACGGGTTTGAATTGTCCGCGCAGATTCAGGTTCTCCAGCCAAATGAGGTCGCACTGTTCGCGCACCCTCTCCATGATACTCCAAACATCTGTTATACCAGGGAAGATAGGCGAGATAAAACATACAGTGCGGATACCTTTGTCGTAGACCTGCTTCATAGCAGCTAGCCGACGCTCAATACTGACTGCTTCATCCATATCATTTTTGAACTGCTCGTCGAGCGTGTTGATTGACCATGATACGGTTACTTTTGGGAATGTACTCAGTACATCCAAATCGCGCAGCACGAGATCAGATTTGGTAGTGACAAGAATCTCCGCCTGTGCGCCCTGCAACTCCTCTAATAGCCGGCGTGTGCGACGGTAGTGCTCTTCTTGCGGATTGTAGCCGTCTGTCACTGAGCCGATTACAATACGTTGCCCATCGAATTTGTGAGGGTCTTTTATAGGTTCCCAGTTCTTCACATCCAGAAACGTCCCCCACGGCTCTGTATGTCCAGTAAAGCGTTTCATGAACGAAGCATAGCAATATTTGCAAGCGTGTGTACACCCCACATACGGGTTCACCGAGTAACCGCCCACGGGCAGTGACGAACGACTTGGTCATCACACTCTGCACTTGCTTCTCGGAAATAAGTATTTCACTCATATTATTCTTTTGATAATCACGACAAGTTCAATTACCAATTCAGCGGCTCATTCAGGATATTACCATCCGTCATGGGGCTGTCTGCATCGGTGAACGCATTCGCTTTGTACTGGATACAAAGCATCGTCAGGTTCTCTTTGCCGGTGTTCTTCAACGCACGTTTGCCTTCCGGTGCCACACGTACCACAGCTCCCTCCTTAACAGGGAATTGCTCGCCGTCTACTTGGTACGTACCTTCGCCACGAAGAATGAAATACAACTCCTCGTGCGTTTTGTGCGTGTGAAGGAAACCGCTGTCTTGTCCGGGAACAAGTGTCTGGTAAGACAACTCTGCTCCGGTAGCACCCAAAGCCTGGCCTAAAAAGACTTTGCCTTTGAGGGTGAAATCGGGACCCATCGGCAGTTCGTGTTCAATAATCTCAGCAAAAGAACCTGCTGTTACGGCGGTAAAATTTTTGCCGCTCTTAATCGTCTCAATCTGTTTCATAATCGTATAATTTTGTGTTTGTGTTTCAAAATCGAGTGCAAAGGTACTACATTTTTTCGACATGTGCAAGAGGTTATAAATAGGTGACATAGTAACCTTTTTGTCTATTTTTGCAAATACAGCACATTATGAAAATAAATTTTTATAAAAAACTTACTTTTTTTTTGAAACTATTGTGTATTTCAGTATTTTATAGTACCTTTGCACTCGCAAACGAAAATATATTATGCAAAAGAAAGACAACAAGAACTCAATGTTTGAGATGTGCCCGGTGCGAAATGTCATCGCACGATTTGGTAACAAATGGGGATTCCTTGTGCTGTTGGATATCAATGAGCACGGCACGATCCGTTTCAATGAACTGCATCGCGTCATTCCTGATATCAGCACGCGCGTATTAAGTAGTACGTTGCGCACGCTCGAAGCGGATGACCTCATCGTCCGCAAAGTTTATCCGGAGATTCCTCCTCGCGTGGAGTACAGCCTCTCGCCGATGGGCAAGGAACTGGTGCCTATTGTGCAGGAATTGACTGAATGGGCATCCAAGAACTTGCCGACGATCATGGAGCATCGTCAGCAGTTCGAGGTGTAAGCTTTTCCCGCGTTAGGGATTGGAAGGAAGGCGCGCATGGATACGCGACGCATAGACGCTAAAATTACCAGCAAGTTTTAAGAAGTAACTGCTCGGGGATTTACATCAATTTACGTTTTCCCATGAGGCGAAGGAAGGCGTCCCACCAACGTGTCGGAAGCAGCCAATGGAAGAAAACGATTGCGTTTGCCATTCGGCCTATACGGTAACGGGTACAAGGACGACGTGCATTGACCGCACGAACAATCGCTTTGCGTACCACAGCCGGATCGGAGATCGTATTGGAGAGGTACATATTCCGCAGATTGTTCGCCATCATCGTACCTGTCTGTTCATAGGCTGTTCCTTTCGAGGACTCAATCAGGTGATCGGCAGCAATGATGCCCCAATTGGTTTTGATAGCGCCCGGTTCAATGATGACCACATCGATGCCAAACGGCTTGAGTTCCATCCGCATCGCATCACTAAGCGACTCCACGGCATACTTGGACACATGATACCAACCGCCGTAATAGAAGACCGCCCTGCCTGCCACCGAAGCCGTATTGATGATACGTCCACTATGTTGGGCGCGCATCGTCGGCAACACTAACTGACAAAGGCGAGCGAGACCAAACACATTGACTTCTAACTGATTACGGGCATCATCCATCGGCACATTCTCTACTGCTCCAAAATATCCGTAACCGGCGTTATTGATAAGCACATCGATGCGTCCTTCTGCATCCAGAAGCGTCTTCACGCCCTCCTGCATCGATGCTTCATCGGTCACATCCATCTTCAGCGGCACGATGCCGTACTGACGAAGCGGCTCCATGCGCTCCACACGGCGGGCTGCCGCATACACTTTGTGTCCCTGGTGAGCCAGCGCAACCGCGGTGTCATAGCCGATGCCGCTACTGGCTCCGGTAAGGAGAATGACTTTGTTACTTTTCATAGAGTTCATTTTATCTTTTCCTGATTCAGTGTTCAATTATTTCGGCGCAAAGGTACAAAAAAAATCCCACATACGCAAATATATGCAGGATTTTTGCTTTAGTTCGGCACTATTATCAGATATTTTTGCCTAATTCATAAGCCTCTTGGAGCTTGGAGTGACCTGCAATCTCTTTCGGGTCATTCACGCCGCCGCAGAAAAGATGCGCTTTGAGGCTGCACTTCTCGTAGCAGTCAATCCATCCTTGCAGACCGCTCTCGGCACGTTTGGGCGTGAACTCCTCGTCCTCGGCTGCTGTGGTCAGCAGGTAGATGTCGCGGAACTTGTAATCCTTCGGATACATAGCGTTCATTCGGTCGATGAGGGTCTTCATCTGGCCCGACATCTCATAGTAATAAATCGGCGTTGCCCAGCAAACGACATCTGCGTTGAGCACGCTCTCCATGATTGCCGGCACATCGTCCTTGAACACGCACGCGCCTGTCTCCTGACATTTGAGACATCCGATACAGAACTTAATCTCTTTGCCCCGCAGCGAAATCAATTCCACTTCATGTCCGGCACTCTTGGCACCTTCCGCAAACTTCTCCGCAAGCGCGTGGCTGTTCGATCCTCCGCGGAGAGAGGTAGATAATACAACTACTTTTTTATTTGACATTTGAAATTTGAGATTTGAGATATCTTACTTTAGATTCTTGTTAAAGAACTCAGCTAGTTTGTCCCACGGGATGAGGTTCTTGGGTTCGCCTTGGCCTGCCGGCTCGGTATAGCCGCCATCATAGAGGTCGCAATGAGATGCGTCAGGAATGATGAGGAGCTCTTTGTTCTCGGGACAAGGATTCGGAGCCACGACGGTCTTGTAGCCTTCTGCCTTGCCGTCCACCATGTAATGGTACGCCGCTTCGCCGAAATAACGGCTGTGCGCATTTTCACCGTGCATGACCAGAACCGCCGAGCGGATCTCGTTGATGTAATAGAGGAAACGGCTGTTGGCATAAGCCTGCGTGCCGATGACACGCCAACCGTCATTCGAATTACAGCTGCGGGCATGGTAGCCACGCGGGGTCTTGTAGTAGTCGTAGTAGTCCTTGACGAACTGCGGTGCATCGTCCGGCAGTGGGTCTATCACGCCTCCTGCCATAGCAGCAGGGTCTGCAAGACGTTGCGCGGCGAGTGCCACACGCGCTTCGTGACGCACCTCTTCGGTGTCAGCGGAATCGAAATAACCGTTACCGCTGACGCGGGTCATGTCGTACATCGTCGAAGCGACCGTCGCTTTGATGCGTGTATCTGCTGCAGCCGCATTGAGGGCAATACCTCCCCAGCCGCAGATACCAATAATACCGATTCGCTCTGCATCCACTTCGGGCAGTTTGGAAAGGAAATCGACTGCCGCCATGAAGTCCTCGGTATTGATGTCCGGCGAAGCCGTACGACGCGGTTCACCCGAACTCTCACCCGTAAAAGACGGATCAAAAGCCAGCGCAATAAACCCGCGCTCCGCCATCTTCATGGCATACAGACCCGAACTTTGCTCTTTGGTTGCGCCAAAAGGACCGGAAACCGCTAAAGCGGCGAATTTGTGATTTGACATTTGAGATTTGTCATTTGCCTTCGGCGTGTATAGATCAGCCACTAACGTGAAGCCGTACTGGGTCTCGAAGGATACCTTCTTATGATTTACTTTCTCACTAAGCGGGAAGACTTTGTCCCATGTGTCATCACAATTCTTCATTTTGTCATTTGAATTTGTGCAAGCAGCAAAGGTAAGGACTGCGAGCATAAGGGTTAAAAACTTACTCATTATTATATAGAATTATATTGCGTATCGCTAACTGGTTCGAGCCATTCATTCGTAGCGCCCGGTTGCTCTTGGGTATGAATTGCCAAGTGTTGCATCCACGAGTCCGCCGCGGCTCCATGCCAGTGTTTGACGCCATCAGGAATAGCAATCACGGTTCCCGGAGTAAGCGGAACAGCTGGTTTGTTCCATTCCTGATACCAACCCTTGCCGCTCACGCAGATCAGCACTTGAACTGCACCGTGGTGAACATGCCAGTTATTGCGGCAACGCGGTTCGAATGTCACATTCGCCACACCGCCGAAATACGGTTGCAGATAACTCTGCCCTGTGAAATACTGCGCGTAAGCGTCATTTGGTTTGCCTTGCAGCCACTCCGTTTGAAGCAATCCTGCCAAGCGTCCTGCTTCGTTCAAAAGACCATTCGCCGCGAGAGCAACTACGATGCCTTGCAACTGCTCTTCGGTCACACCCATATTGCGTGCACCGGCGATGTGTGCTTTCAGTTGCGGCTCCACGCCTTCGAGACCGCTCAGCGCAGAGACGGTCACCAACTCGCGGTCGGCATAAGTCATATTATCGCGGGCAAAAATATCTCCGAACAAATGCGCCTTAAGGTAATAATCCGTCGCTTCCGCAAACTCATACTTGAAAGCCTTACCCACCAACTGCGTCTGCACGCGCGTACCTTCTTTAAGTGCATCGTAATCCTCGCCAAGCGGACTTGCATCCTCACCCATAATAACCTTGACTCCTTTCGCCTGACGGTCACCAATAACACGTTGCAAAACACCCAGCGCATTCAGACTCCGCGGAAAACCCGTATAGGCATAAAGTTGCGAGAGGGCTTCCTTGATCTGACTAACCGTCAATTCCGCCTCCAAACCATTATGAATAGCCGACTCCAATGCCACCAAATCGCCCTTTGCCTCATCGCAAGCGATAGCACTCATCCACGCTGCTTGATCCGTTGTAAACGAAAGTTGATTCATATCTTTTGTTTCTGTCTGTTGCTTTGGACTGCATGCGACCAGCAATACAGCCAAAGCAAGGGTCATAATTTTTCTCATAGTTTCTTAAAAATCAGCGGCATAGCCTCCGGTGCAAGCGGCTCTGTGGCTACGAGTTGCAGCGACTTGACCATGTGCAGCGTGCCTTGTTTGTATTCGAGGAAATGCGCCGTCTGCAAATGTGCCTGATAAGCCTCATCGTTGCGGTAAATCTCCAAAATGCGAATCGTGTTCGGCGAGTCCTTGACCTGCATCGGGAAGATACTGATCACACCCGGCTCAATCTCCACAGACTTCGTACCCACATTATGTGCCGCCGCGAGATACTCCTCCAAATATCCCTCATTCACCTCGATCTCCGCGATGCGGACAATTAAATTTTCTGTCATCTTATTATTGGGTTTTGTGCAAGCCGCCAACATAACCGCCGCAAAGGCAAATATTAAAATCTTTCTCATCTTACAAACTTGCCACCAAAATCTCTTTGATGTCTTTTTCAGTCAGGGGAGCATAAGCGTTCTCAAGTCCCTCATTCACAGCGATATGATGTGCCATTTCGTCGAGGCGGCTGTCGTCAATACCCACTTCGCGCAGGTGCATCGGAATACCGATCGACTCAAAGAATGCATAAGTCGCCTCAATCGCCTTGTTCGCAATCGTCCACTCGTTCAGCGAAGCGTCAATTCCGAACACATTCACGCCGTATTTCACAAACCGCGGCAAAGTGTGCTCATTCAGAATGTGCTTCATCCAACGCGGCGTGATAATCGCCAAACCCTCGCCGTGCGTAATATCGTAGTACGCACTCAAAGCGTGCTCGATGCCGTGGCAAGGCCATCCGCTCTCGCTGTTACCGAGCGCCAAAATGCCGTTACAACCATATGTACAAGCGAGCATCATCTCCGCACGTGCCGTGTAATCCTCCGGGTTCTCAATACACTTGCGTCCGTTCGCCATAAGGCTACGCAACATCGACTCGCAGAAACCGTCATTCAGCAGCGTCGCGTCCTCCACAAAATACTGCTCCATGGTGTGGTTCATCGCGTCCGCAATACCGGCGGCCGTCTGTTTCCGGCTAACTGAGAACGTATAAGTCGGGTCCAGGAACGAAACGGCAGGGAACAAGTGCCGATCCATATAACCGATTTTGTCGTTCGTCTCCGTTCTGGAAATAACTCCGCCGCAGTCGTACTCACTTCCCGTAGCCGCTAACGTGATAATATCCACAATCGGCAGAGCGGCCTGCGCTTTCACTTTGTACGAAATCAAATCCCACGGATCTCCTTCATAACAAGCACCTGCAGCAATCGCCTTCGAGCAATCCAGCACACTTCCTCCGCCGACCGAAAGGATCACATCTACCTTGTGCTCTTTGCACAGCCGCACACCTTCCAAAACCGAAGGATCATATTTCGGATTCGGCTGAATACCGCTCAGTTCCACCACCTCAAAATCCTTCAGCGTCTCCCGCACATAATCATAAAGGCTGCCTGCTTTACCTCTGAAAGCCGGTATTTTCTTTATACTTCCTCCTCCGTAAGTCAGGAGGATTTTCTTGCCGAAACCGCTCATCACTTTCTGCAGTTTCTCTACTACGCCTTCACCAAAAATAAGACGTGTCGGTGTCTGATAATCAAAGTTTTGCATAGCTTATAATTTTATATTATTTTCACATTTACACATTTTCAATACAAAAAAGTCGGGCAGAAAAAGAACTATTTTACCTTTACCCCTTGTACATTATATGTTGTTCCATTGTTCCTTATATAGAGTTGTCCGTCACGGAGAACCTTGGTACTTGGTACTTTGTCACTTTGTACA
This sequence comes from uncultured Bacteroidales bacterium, assembly GCA_900317885.1. Lineage (GTDB taxonomy): Bacteria > Bacteroidota > Bacteroidia > Bacteroidales > Paludibacteraceae > Colicola. Next base: position 12,081 of record ONIM01000035.1, read on the forward strand.
TTTGGGGTGAGGTCTGTAGTGTGGCCATTCTCAAACCGCACGGACACATTACCAACTCCAAGCGCCTCTGCTAAACCGGAAGGGTTGTCTATTGCGCCGATGCGGGTATAGGAATACGAGGTGTTGAAGGTCTCATAGAAAAGGACGACACAGTTGTTGCCGTAGAGCATCAAATCGCCGGCGTGGATTGTGCCGGGCTGGTATGCGGCGGTGGGAAGAGAGGAACTGAGGTAATGGTATTTCTCATTGCCGTTCAGTTCGTTCATCGTGACGGTCAAGGGTAACAATGCAGCAAAGGCTTCGCCTGTTTCGGAGTCTGCAAGCGTGGCGGTAAAGGTCTTTGAGCCGATGAAGATGTTAATCGGTGTTTGTGCCATAAGGGTCATTGTGTTCAGCGCAAAAAAAAGTATAAACAATCGTTTCATTTTCTTAATTTTACATTTTCTCATTTCGACTGCAAAGTTACTGCTTTTGGCGGATATAGAATAACACAAATCACTCGAATAACTACCAAAAACGCAGAAAACGCAGAAAAACATCATTTTTTGGGCTGCCATTTTTGCATATTTCGAAGATTTGTTATACCTTTGCATCAAATTACAGCCGTTATGAAAAAAGTTCTGAATATACGCGAGCCGAATGTGTATGCGCGGCATTTGGAGGCGGAGGTTCTACATCCGCTGATTAGTGTGGTTCATTTTGACGAATTAGAGAAGGGAGTCAGGACAAGTATGAACAGTTACGGGGTTTATGGGTTATTTATCCAGCGGGAGTTTCCACAGAACTTGTCTTACGGCGTGCGACCTGTGCAAGTGAGCGAATGGTCGGTTATTGCTGTCGCGCCGGGACAGATAGGCGGCAGAGAGGATGACGGTAATCCGCTCTTTCTGAACGGATGGGCTGTGTTATGGTCGCCGGAGTTGATGAGCAAAACGGATCTCGAGGCGCATATCGCGGAGTATAATTTCTTCTCGTATTTCTTTACCGATTCGCTGCCTTTGGAGCCGCGGGAATGGGACGCGATTGAGATGTTGGTGAGCGGTTTGCGCGAAGAGCTACAAACGCACAAAGATAGTTCGGCGTTGCGGAATATAGTGGTCGGGTATCTGCGGCTGATCTTGGATTATTGCCAGCGGGCTTATTGGCGGCAGAATGCACGGATTACGGCTTCGGAGCCGGATGTACTGAAACGTTTTCATGCCTTGCTGGACAAGTATTACTACGAAGGCCGACAAGCCGAAATGGGCTTGCCGACAGTAGCGTATTGTGCCTCGGAGATGGCGTATTCAGCGGGTTATTTCGGGGATTTGGTGAAGCAAGCGACAGGTTCTTCCGCCAAGGAATATATCCAGTCGTACATCATCCGAATCGCAAAAAACATCCTCATGAGCGGCCGAAGTATCAGCGAAACGGCGTACATGCTCGGCTTCGATTACCCGCATCATTTCACCCGCATGTTCAAGAACAAAACCGGCATCACTCCCGGGGAGTATATGCGCGGGCACGCGTCCTAATGATGTTTTACCGAATGAAATGCATCGGTTGCCACGGCTCGCGTTCGGGCAATTCGGGTGCCTTCTCTCCGCGTAGTCCGCGAATCATCCAAGCCAAGTTATGAGCGAGCGTACGCATGGTCTGCATACCTTCCGTATCTTGTGCGGCCTGCCCTTCCTCGCGACCATACGCGATATTCCAGTACTGCGAAGTAGCGAGCGGCATGTTCATCATCTGCATCGGCATCTGAAGTGCCTCAAATGCGGCTGTTGCACCTCCACGGCGGCAGATCGTTACCGCTGCTCCCGGTTTGTTCTGCAGGTTCGCACCGTTCGAGAAGAAAGCACGTTGCATAATCGCCAGGAGTGCTCCGTTCGGCTGACCGTAATACACCGGCGAAGCAAAAACGAAACCGTCTGACTCCGCGAATTTCGTAGAGATGGAGTTGCATACATCGTCGTCAAAGACACACTTGCCGTCGCCTTTTGCCTTGCAAGTACCGCAAGCGATACAGCCGCGAACAGGCTTGTTGCCTATCCAAACGATTTCTGATTCGATACCCTCCGCCTGAAGGGTCTTGGCAATCTCGCTCAGCGCGGTAAACGTGTTCCCGTTCTTGCGCGGCGAACCATTAACTAACAATACTTTCATAATTTTTAATATATTTGCGAGTGCAAAGGTAGTGATTTTTTTTGATATATGCAAATAAAAACGAAGATTTGTAGGGGTAGTGATTAAAAAAAAAAGAGCACTCGCTCTGGAGTGCCCCGTTTTTGTAAAACATGTTTTGTTATGAGATGGCGATTTGGCGTCCGGTCTTGCCTTCTTCGCGTTGGATCTTCGGCAACTCGATGGTCAAGATACCATCTTCGACCTTAGCGCTAATCTTTTCCTCATCGACATTGTCCGGCAGGGTGTACTTCTGCTCAAAGTTCGTGTATGCAAACTCGCGTCTCAAGTAGTGCGCATGTTTGTCCTCTTCCTTGTGTTCGTACTTGTTTTCGATGGCAACACAGAGGTTGTGTTCCTCATCGACGTGTACTCTGCAGTACTCTTTCTTAACGCCCGGAGCAGCCAACTCAACCTCGTAAGCGTTTGCGGTCTCTTTGACGTTAACCGAAGGCGCTACATTGCTTGCCGTGTTCAGCATGTCATTGTTCAAAAACTCATCAAATACTGTCGGAAACCATCCGTTTGTCGGCAGCCAACTGTTTCTACGATACATTGCAGGTTTCATAATTTAATCCTCCTAAATTAAGTTTAACAATTTGTAGCGTAGTGTGCGTTGCTTTCGCGTACCTTGCGTTTACACCCTAATAGTGGCAATAAATGTGCCAAGTCCTAAATCTCTGCCAATTTGTCCATTTTTCGTGACAAATTGTCCACTTTATGCAAGTTTGTCATGCAGTTCCGCGAAAAAGATTGATAGATATACTTAATAGAAAATAATTGATAATTGCAAATAAATTTGCATATATCAGAAAAAAGCAGTAAATTTGCAGCCAAATTCGAGTTTTTCTTAAACGATGACACTTTTACTACAGATTATCACGCTCATCGGTTCCGTGGCGATGCTGATGTACGGAATGAAGGTGATGAGTGAAGGCCTGCAGAAGATGGCGGGTAGCAAGTTGAGCAACGTGCTGGGCACGATGACTACCAACCGCGTGACAGGTGTGTTGACGGGTGCGTTCATTACGGCGGCGGTTCAGTCCTCCACGGCGACGACGGTGATGACGGTGAGTTTCGTCTCGGCAGGCATCCTCTCTCTGGCGCAAGCAATCTCCGTGATCATGGGCGCGAACATTGGAACGACGTTCACGGCGTGGATTATGGTGTTAGGCGGCGGTTCGTTTGACCTGCGGTTAGTAGTGTATGCGACGATTGTGCTGGCAGTAGCACTGATCTACACGAAGCGAAATGCGAACTTAGGCGATTTCCTGATCGGTCTGTCGCTGATGCTGCTCGGTCTGACAACCCTGAAAATCAACGCTACGGATATGCATCTGGACCAGATGACGCCGGTGAGGAACTTCTTTATCGCGACGTCCAGTTGGGGATACGGGAGCTATTTCCTGTACTTGTTAGTAGGCGGTATATTGACGTTTGCTGTCCAGTCGTCGGCGGCGATCATGGCAATCACGATGACCCTTTGCTCGACGCACGTGCTACCGATCGATATGGGTATATCGCTGGTCTTAGGAGAGAATATCGGTACGACAATCACGTCGAATATCGTAGCTCTGTCGGCGTCCGTACAGGCACGTAGAGCGGCTCTGGCGCACTTGGCATTCAACCTCTTCGGCGTGGTATGGGTGCTGGTTGTGTTCCGTTGGTTCGTAGGCGGTGTATGTGAGTTATGGGGCGTCGATTTCACGCCGGGTCTGCCGAGCGATGTGTCTCCGGACAAGCTGAATGCCGTTCTGGCGACCTTCCACACGGCGTTTAACGTGACGAACACCTGTATCCTGATCTGGTTCATCCCGGTATTGGAGAAAGTAGTGACGGCGATCATCCCGTCGAAGCCGGAGCAGAAAGATACGGACAGCCAGTTGCGGTTCATCTCCGGCGGCCTGATGTCCACCTCCGAGCTCTCGATCCTGCAGGCATGGAAAGAGGTGCATGTCTTCGCCATCCGTACCCAGCGCATGGTAGGTATGATCCACGACCTGTACAAAGAAGACGACGATACGCAGTTCACGAAGATCTTCTCCCGCGTGGAGAAATACGAGGGTATATGCGACCGAATGGAATACGAGATAGCGAACTACCTGAACCAGGTAGCGGACGGTAGGCTCTCCGACCAATCCAAACACGAGGTACACAAGATGCTGCGTATCGTGAGTGAGTTGGAGTCTGTGGGTGACGCGAACTACAACCTCTCGCGTTATATCCGCCACAAGCACGACTCACATATCCGTTTTACGGAGTATCAGGACAAGAACGTAGAGATGATGATGTATCTGCTCAACGGCGCAGAAGCGAAGATGGTTCAGGCGCTCGAGCACGTGAATATCACGGAGGACGAGTTCTTAGAGATGACCAACATGGAGAACGAGATCAATAACTTCCGCGACGAACTGAAAGCGCAGAACATGCAGCACATCACCGAGAAGGAGTACGACTACTCCACCGGCGTGAACTACATGGATATCATTCTCGAGCTCGAGAAGATGGGCGATTATATCATCAACGTAGAAGAGGCTGTGTACGAGCATAAGCACGATAAATAGTGCTTATTGCTCGTTCAGCCATTGAATTGAAGAAGTATAGATCTTATCAAAATCCGTCACCGCTTCAAGCGGAAAACCAAAGACGAGGGTCTTGTTCTTCGGTCCCTTGAATCCCACAGCGGCGGGACAACGCATATCGCGGTAGGTAGCCATGACAGCGGCGCCTTCCGCGATTTTTAATCCCTCCGGCGTACAGGTGAAGAGCTGCTCCTCGTTCGGGGTCAGCAGCAGTTGGTAATGCCTCTTGCCGACGATTCTGCCGGAGCGTGTCGCTCGTGCGGCATAGAAAGAGGCATGGAGGTTCTGAACCGCCCATTTGGGATCGATGGCGCTGAAATGGTCGGTGGAGAGAAGCAGCCGTCCGCCTTTCGCGAGATAGGCAGCGAGCATCTCTTTCTGGGTCTCTCCTATGGGCCGGCGCTGGCGACCGCAGATATAATCGACCATCTTGAAGCGCTCGTCGGGTTCGGTCATGAGGCCTGCGGTCGTGGAGACATAACTGATCTTCATTTGTCGTAAGGCACGGCCATGGCGCATGGCCCAGTCGCGTGTGTTTCCAACGGTCAGTTGCCCCGCATGATCGCGATAGCAGGCACCCCAACCGCAGTTGTCGTCATTGGTCCAGAGGCTCGCGCGGCGGTAGTCCCATTGCTCACCTATATAGGCGCAGGAGAAATCGCTCTCGCAGGCGTACGTACCCGGGACGATACCCGCGAAGGTGCTATCCGCGAACCAATCGGGTCCATAGACATCGTCGAAAGCATCCACGATCAACGCCATCGGGGCTTTCTCATCCGGCGCAAGGTAGGCGCTGACCATCGGCCCCGGCATACTCAGTCCGCCGTCGTTTCCCGCTACGACATAGCAGTCATACTGCACGCCTCGCTGGAGGTTGAGCTTCAGTTCGGTCTTTTTCTCTACCTGCTGGACATCCCATTCGCCCTCGTCCGCACGCACATATACCATATAATAGGTAGGCGTGGCGGATGGCTCGAGACTGTCTATAGGCGCGGTCCAACGGATGGTACCATCGGGGGCAATCGCCATCTCATGTACCGGCAGGGGTTGGACGACCGCCTCTTTGCCGTTGAGGTAGCGGAGGATGCCTTTATAGACCGCGCGGCATGCCGCAAAACGGAAAGCGGGGTCGAGTCCGTAGCGCATGTCCGCCATGTTCTTATGACTCAGGAGTTCGAGGATGATACTCGGTACGACGGGGACGCGGCTCTCACAGTAGTTAGCTTCTTTGAGTTGGCGGCGTGTCCATTCGGGCGCCAGTGTACGCAGGTCCTCGGTGATCTGGGTCTGAATCCAGTCGCCTAAGTTACGGTTCGCTTTCTCGCGATCCTTGCCGTCCCTAAGGACAGTATTGCCGTCGTCGTCCTTCGCCGTATAAATGACGAGGGTGCCGACGATGGTGGAGTCATCTCCGCTGTCGAGTCCGTCGGTATGGAGCGCCACGCAGAGGTCTACGTCCGTCTCCAGGGAGTTGACCCATAGTCCGCGGGACTTCATGTCGTCCTTGTACTCGTTACCGTCGTAGAGATCCCAGAGGGTCGAATCTGCCTGCTGATGCATGAGCCAGTAGCGTGCGCCTTCGGTCCATCGTGGCATGCCGGAGAGCCCCGGATGGCGCTCGTCCAAACCCGCACGAGGCGAGAGGACGTTCGCTCCGGCGTTCTCCAACATACGGGTGATATACCGCACGTACTCCTGGCTATAAAGGTCCTCTACGGTTGTCCAGAGCGTTGCGCGTTGCCATATCCACTCCGCCCGGTCGCGGTTGAAATAAAGACCGTGGCTGGGGTAGAGGACGATGTTACGCTCGGTGAGGTCCTTCGCTTTACTGGGTGAGGAAGAGATACCTCGCGCGCAGTCGGTAATGAGCGTGCGTATATCCGTCGAGCCGGCATAGATAGTGACTTTACCGTTCTCATGGCCCAGCGTCCAGAGGCTGACCTTGCGGCAGAGCGAATCGAGGTTCTGATCCGTCCAACGGAAGTCATGGAGCGTCTGGTTGGTTCTGACGGAGACGTTATCGCCGCTCACGCGAAGTTGCTTGACCCGCACGGAAGGGCTCCAGAGACGTGAGAAGCCCGTGTACGCCATCAGCGAATCGCCCAACTCACGCATGCCTATCTGGGCATAGGAGAGGGGAGAGCCAAGAGCCAAGAGGAGGGCAAGAGCAATTATTTTTGATAAATCAAAAATCTTCATCGCTCAGATCGCTGTTGGCTTTTTTATTCTTGAGCGCAGCCTCCTGGTAAGACTTAAGCCAATCCGAAGCCATCTTCTCCTGATAGCCCTCTGCGATGTCATAATCCTTAGCGTCGTTCTCCTTGAAGACAACACGGATCTTGGTAATAGCAGATCCACCTTCGAGTTTGCTGATCACCTCCGGCGAGACCTCATAGATCGTCTCGGTCCAGTACTTGGTAATGGTAGCCCGTGCCACTTTCTCTGTCACTTTGTTTTTCTTCACCTCGCTGCCTGCCACGCGGTTGAGGCGGACGTTCTTGCCGTCTGCGAACTTGATGAGGATACGCGATGCGTCTGTGAACTCATTGTACTCATTGGTGTTGACCGTCTTGAGGATGATGGTCGTCACGTCCGCGCCGTCCTTATGCTCCTGCGCAAAGGCGAACTGCGGCTTGAGGTTCTTGTTAACACTTGCATCGACATGGATGAATTTGCCGCGCTCGGCAGCATTCAAACTCAGCGCCATTACCAGCGCTACGAATACAGAAAATACCTTTCTCATTGTTTTATTTGTAATTTGTTATTTATTGTTTTTCTTTTGCTCTGAGACCTCTGTTGACCGGCCGGACGCGGTATCCGGCAGCCCGCAGCAGTTGCAACAAGCCTTTCTCGCCCCCTAAATAAAGGGCATTGAGTGTGATGAACGCTCCGCCTTCCGCCAGATAGGGTTGGAGGCGTTTGACCCATTGTTGGTTCCGGGCGCAATAAACCTTGTAATCCGAGAAGGAGATGGAGGTGGTGTTGTTCGGGCCCTCCACCTGATACGCCAAGTCTGTCAACCGCCCGTCGCGGTACATGTCCCGAATGGCGCGTTCCTGCTTGACCTCGTTCTCCGGGTACTCGATGACTTTCAGCAACTCCTTGCATTGCCAGTGGAAGGGCTCGCGGTCAAAAAGCATGTACATCGTTTCGCCGATATTGTCCAGCCCCACAATCGGGATATTCCTCTCCAGCGCCACGGATTCGAAGAAATTCTCCATCGATTTCTGGTCGTCATACCCCAACCATTGCTTCATCAATTCCGTCCGAAACATCTCCGTCAGGTACGACGGTTTCATCCGGCATAACTGATCCAAACCCATACCCAAACTGATACGAAGAGCGTTGTCCTTTCGCTGTAGAAATTCGTCAGTTTGACAGAATCCGGCAGAAGGGCTGCCTGACGCAAAGCGGCGATGGCTTCGTAGTCCTGCATGGCAAATTCGGTGATTACTTTGTTGCACCGCGAGAAGCACTTGAAGACGTTAGGAATGGTGTCGATAAACTGCATCTCCACGTACCGGTTCGTGGCCAGGATATAGGACTTGGACCGGGTACCTTTGCCGCTGATCTCATAGAGCACCTGCGCTTGCGCAGGAGCCAGGAACGCTTCGCTAATGGAGCAAAGAGTAAAGACTACTATGTATCTAAAAATTCTCAATTTTCAACTATTTAAATCTCGTGATGAGGTTATACGCCTGATAAATGCCTAACTCTCCGGCCTTGCTCAGGTCCGCGAGGCCTTTCTCGTTCTCGCCGGTAAAGACATACGTCAGCCCCCTGTTGAAATAGGCTTCCGCAAAGTCGTTATCCGCCTCGATGGCCTTCGTGTAGTACCGGATAGCCTCCTGATAATCCTTCCGCGCGCAGAGGATATTGGCTTTGTTATACAGCGCAAAAGAGAAGTCCGGCTGCAGGGTCAGCACATGGTCGTAATCCCTGAGTATCAGTTCGTTATCGCCGTCTATCATACGGTACCGCCAGTTGGCGCGGCAGAAGACGATGATGGGCTCCAGTTGGCTGTTTGCCAGCAGCAGCGCACGCGTACAGTCGTCCACGGCGCTGGCGTAATCCTTGATGATGGCGAACTCTATCGCTCGCGCGAGATATAGGATGGCCGAGGGGTTTTCGTCCGTGTATTGCGTCAGGCGGTTGATGTTTGCGAAATGATAATCCACCATCTCCGCCGTGAGCGTCAGCTCTTGCGCGGTGAACTTCAACGCCGCCGGCAGG
>ONIM01000049.1 GCA_900317885.1 uncultured Bacteroidales bacterium
AAGAAAGGACGGGACGTAGATGTCCGTAATGCGAACGAGATGCGAACGGTGGAAGAGGCTAAAAGGGAAGACAAGACCCTACCTAAACTCCCCTATGGGGAGGGAAGAACACCGGCATCCGATGCCGGTGAAAATATGATATAGAAATATAGTTTCGACTAAAAATCTCTGATTTTTCTTGCATATGTCAAAAAAAAGCAGTAAATTTGCAGCCGTTTTAGGAACGTATCACTTAAATTTCATAGAGAAATGGCAAAATACAAATGGAGTTTTGCGAACGTGGGCGGTGTGACGCGCGTACGCATTCAATCGGCAGAGGACATCCGTCATCTCGGTGAGTTGGACAAGAAGATGTGGACCGTTCTGTCCTGCCCGGTCAATGGTTTGGAGATCAGCAGCGACTCGTTGAGTCTGATGGACATCGATGGCGACGGCAAGCTGCGTGTGAAGGAGGTGATCGCTACGGCGGACTACCTCTGCGGCGCATTGAAAGACCCGAAGACGCTCTTCGAACAGAGCGACACGATTGCCATAGAGAACATCGCCGATGATGCGGTTAAAGCGGTAGCGGAGAAGATAGCTAAGAGCCAAGACCCCGGAGCCGAGAGTATCTCTCTGGCGGAGGTTCAGGCGGCGATTGACGCAGTGAAGATCGAGGAGCAGGCTGTACCTGCAGCGCCGTTAGAGGCAGACGTGATCGCTGCATACAAGGAGAAGAGCGCCGAGTACGCTGCGTATTTCGAGCAGGAGAAACTGCAGAAACTCGGTTTGGCGGTTATTCCCGAGGAGACCCCGAAACCCGGCATGACGGAGAAGAAGTTCTTAGAGATGGGTGCGCAGATAGCAGAGTGGGAGGCAGCCAAAGCAGCTGCAGAGACGGCGAACGCCGATGCTCTGGCGGCTGCCAAAGCGGAGTTTATGCCGCTGCGCAAGTTGTTACTCCTCCACCGCGATTTCTACCGCCTGCTGCGCAACTTCGTGACCTTCGAGGACTTCTACGACTACGATAAGAAGACCATCGCCTCGTTTGAGGCAGGAACGCTCATCATCGACCAGCGCGCATGCCACCTCTGCATGCGTGTGAACGATCCCGCCAAGCACGATGCACAAGCCCCGCTGAGCGGCATCTACCTGCTGTACTGCAACTGCGAGAGCAAGAAACTCGGTAAGTCCATGGCGATCGTTGCTGCCATGACGCAAGGCGATATAAAGAACCTGAGCGTGGGCAAGAACGGTGTGTTCTATGACAATGACGGTAACGACTACGACGCTACGGTAACGAAGATCATCGATAACCCGATCTCTATCCGCCAGGCGTTCTGGACGCCGTACCGTAAGTTCGGCAACTGGATCGAGGAGAAGATCAACAAGTCCGCCGCCGAGAAAGACGCCAAGGCTTTTGACGACATGAAGACGAAGGTCGAGACCACGAAAGTGGAAGGCGCTCCTGCAGAGGCACCGAAACCTGCGTTCGACATCGCTAAGTTCGCCGGAATCTTCGCAGCCATCGGTATGGCATTAGGCATGATCGGTACGATGTTAGTGAGCGTAGCGAAAGGATGGGTGACGCTCACGTGGTGGCAACAGATACTCGTCTTCGTCGCTATCCTTCTGCTCATCAGCGGCCCGAGTATGATCATGGCATGGCTCAAGCTGCGCCGTCGTAACCTCGCTCCGGTACTGAACGCAAACGGCTGGGCTGTCAACGCAGACACCCTGATCTCTGTCCTCTTCGGCCGTACATTGACCGAGCAGGTAAATTTCCCGATTGTCAAAGCGCCGAAGATCAAAGGCGAGATGAGCACCGCAAAGAGATGGTGCATCGGTATAGGTATAACATTATTGGTATTAGTTTGTTTATGCGTTATTCTGCATCTTTGTGGCTTCTGCTTCTGCTGTTTCTGCTTCCATTAAATGCGCAGAACACAGCCGTTGAGGAGTTACCGCTCGATACGCTCGCTGCAGATAGCGAGGGCGACGAGTTAGAGGAATTGGACGATCTGGATGCCCGTTCGTCCCAGTTGCCGGAGTGCCTGGCAGGGCTTTTTGCCCACGACACCTTGATCTTAGGCTGCGACATGGAGTTGTTGCCCAATAAGATCATCGTCCGCACGAAGGACGGCGACGTGGTGTATAAATTGGCACCGCAGTTCATGCTGGGCGACAGCACACTCCTCACGCACCACCCTGCGGACAGCGTCTATCGGCATATATGGACGGATGAGAGGGTGAACCCTTACGGAAATCTCTTTGACAGCCTCCGCGAGGACGTACATATCCCCATGGCAGGTTTCCGTCTGCCGGCTCCGGGCTACGTGACGAGTCCGTACGGCTGGCGGCGGTATAGGATGCACAAGGGTACGGATCTCAAGGTACAGGTAGGCGACTCCATCCGTGCAGCTTGGGACGGTCAGGTACGTATCGTAGGCTGGGACCCGCGCGGATACGGCTACTATGTCGTCATCCGTCATGACAATGGTCTGGAGACTATCTACGGCCACCTCAGCCGACCGATCTCTGACGAGTACGAGCGTATCAAAGCAGGCGACGTCATCGGTCTGGGCGGTAACACAGGACGCTCGACAGGCAGCCATCTGCATTTCGAGATACGATACCTCGGCGAAGCGATGAACCCCGCTAACTTCATAGATTTTGCGACGGGAGAGTTGCGTAACAAAGAGGAGTACGTCATCGGCATCAAAGCCATGAAACAGGCGCGCGCCGAGCAAGCCGCGATGAAGTACCACAAGGTTCGCTCCGGCGACACGCTCTCCGGCATCGCCCGCAAGTACGGTACGACCGTTAGGAAACTATGCCAGTTGAATAAAATCAAGGAGACGAAAGTCCTCCAGATTGGGCAGAAGATACGGGTAAGATAATTATTCGTGGTGGTAGGGCTCACCCCTGAGAATGGTCATCGCGCGGTAGATCTGCTCGATGGCCATTATTCGTATCATCTGGTGGGAGAACGTCATTTGCGAGAGGGAGAGTTTGCCGTTAGCCCGCTCATAGACAGCCGGACTGAAACCGTACGCGCCGCCGATGACGAGGACCAAGTCTTTGCCCGTGCTCATTTTCTTTTGCAGGAAACCCGCAAACTCAATGGAGCGGAACTCGCGGCCGTGTTCATCGAGCAGGAAGACGTCCATGGAGGGGGTTAGAAAACGAAGAATAGCTTCTCCTTCTGCGCGCTTTAACTGTTCTTGGCTCAGTGCCTTGGCATTCTTGATATCAGGGATGACGATCCATTCAAACGGCACATAATGGCTGAGCCGTTGCCGGTAGTCGTCGATGAGTGAGACCAGCCGCCCGTCCGTCGTTTTGCCGATTACAAGAAGGGAGATTTTCATGACACCGGTTATAATAGTTTATCCTGGTCTTTTTTATATAAGTTGGTGGAGTCGGTGTCTTGGAAATAGTACACGCAGTCTTTGTGCCACGTGAACTTGTAGATCGCCATGTGTTTGAACAGCCCGTCAAAGCCTGTGATGCCGGTATAATAGGTGTGCCCTTCCTCAAACTCGCAGGTAGAATGGATGCCGTCATTCTCGGTTGCTTTCACGCCGTAAAAGACATCGGCCATTTGGGGATATTCGAACATATCCTCTTCCCAGTTGTAGAAGAAGGGAAGCGGAGTTCCCCATTCCGCAATTTCCGAGGTGAGTTCGAGACTGTCTTTGGTGAGAGTGATGAAGGGATAGCGTGAGTTGATATGACCGAGCGTGTCCACAGGGTAGATATAGTCCCACATGCCCCTCACACGGTATTCAAAACGAACCTCTACGGTGGATGTTATGGAAGTCTGGATATTCTCCAGAACCAGTTTGCCGACAGGTCGCATTGTTTCCGGGTCAACGGGGAAAGCAAATACCCAGTAGTCAGAGTAGGGTGTCAGCCCCGTAAAGAAATGGGTTGTCTGGCCATATTGGAGCGAGTGGCTGGCAAAGGGCGCTACGTTGAACTCTTTGTTACGAAGTAGGTCGTTACGCCAGACGAGGTACTCGGCGTATGCGCTGTCCAGCGCCAGTTGCATGAATTGCTTGGAGTTGGTTATTGGGTTATAGTCCTCCCACGGCTCGCAGATAGCAATGAGGTAATAAGCATCCTTGTTGGTTGAGTACTCACACTCAATGAAGCCCGAGGACACATTCATGATATTCATGTTTACTTCCACATCTTTCGTCTCGTAGTTCGCCTCCGTATTGCACGAGGGAACTATGAGCAGCAAACCAAGAACCAAGATGAGCGACACAGCCGCAGTCTTTTGTCTTTGAGCGTAGAGGTCTTTAGTTCTCATATTTCTTCCTTTCTTCCTCTTCTTTGGCTAACAGTTCTTGTACGGTATAGATAAACCTGAGACACGTCATCACATGACCGCCGTAGTGCCCGAAATTATAGGTAATGTTGGCATCCTTCCAATGCGACCGGGCATGTGTAGCGTTGGTGTACGGCACCGTCTCGTCGTCTATAGAGTGCATCATATAGACCGATGTTTGGGGATCCCAGTCGTAGGCGGTAATAGAGTTCAGGGTCATGGCTTTGTACAGCTCCGCCACTTTTTCCGACTTCTGCTCCATCGCCTCGTCGGTCAGCAGCTCGTGGGTCACTTTGGTCCCGATCAGTTGGTTGATCTGCGCGGAGGTGAAACGTTTGCTGTTGATCCATGCATCCATATTGTCGCAAAGGAAGGGTTTCATCATATCCGATAGCTGCATGTTCAGTTTGTTGCCTTTGATCATGCCTTGCAGCACCAGCGGTACGGCGACCGGATAGCCGGCAGTGTCGGTAGTGACGAACCGCTCGTAGGTCGCCTTTACGTCATATGGACCGCCGCCGGCAAACACGCGGTGGAGCATGATATGATCCATGCTGTCCGCGTTGCTGAAATCGGTTTCTATCAGGTACTGAACCGCCATGGTGGTAGCGCCGCCCTGACTGTAGCCCATGAGATCCAGACTGGGGTCGTCGGGGATGCGGTCCACAGCCTCCAACCACGGACGTACGGCCAAGTACATATCCACTACGTTGTGCGCCGTTACGTCCATCACAAGGTACGGATGTACCTCTTTGGCGGTCACGCCGTAGCCGATGTAATCGGGGATGATGAGCCCGTAACCGGAGTTGACCAACACGCCCTCCAACGAGAAGCAATTACTCGGAGCTTCGGCGTTGGAGCAAACCGTATAATGGCTCACGAGGATCATTCGCTTTGGGACACCTTTCTTGGGAAGCATTACTTTGCCCGAAAGGGTGATTGGGTTGCCCTCGATGTCGATGCTTGGGTAGGTGCCGACGATCTCGATGATCTTATTCTGGTTGCCCCATTTTAGCAGTTCCTGCAATATTCCTGCGCCGGTAGCGCCTGTCGTGCGTCGGATAGCTCTCGCCTCATTTGTTTCATTGGCATCATTATACTCATTCGCGGGGGTACCATCGGGCAGGAAGCAGTTGTACGGCAGACCCTCCGACAGATCCGTCTCATGCTGTCCGATGACGCGGAACTTCAAGCCTTTGGCGGCTTCGATATTGGCGAAATCCACATACTCGTCGTCACGGAACTGACACGCGCTCATCGCTACGACGAGGAGGAGTAATAGTGTATATCGGAATTTTTTCATTAGAATCTCGCTCCTATACTTACGTTCATGATTCGTGAAGAAGCCATATAGATGGCGTTGGCGTTTTTGAGGGCGTACATGCCGCCGAGGTCAAACGCGCAGAACCACCGGTCGTAGTTGGCGGAGACGCCCACGAGGGTGAAATTGACCGCTGCGCCGAGGACAGTATGACGACCTTTGCCATCGACCTCCGTACCGCCGTTGATATCCATTCCGATGCCCAGCCCCGAGTAGATATTGACGTTCGGGTGGTGGAAATAGGTGAAGCGGATGGTCGGCATGATCACGAGGTTGTAGAAATAGTTTTTCTTGTCTCTCGCGAGCTCCGTCCCTTGACCGTTCCGGGTCACGAGATCCCATCCCACTTCGCTCATATCGACCATAGCTCCGAGTGAGAACCAGTGCTTGAACCGGTACTGGTATTCCACCCAGATATGCTGGTTATGTCGGTACCGCTCCTTGTATTGGTAGGTAGTCTGCTCTGGCATGGTGGTCGTGATAGAGGTAGGATTATGCCAAACGAGGCTCTCGAACAACTGATCGCCCCAACCGATGCGGATTTCATTACGGCGGTTCACATGATCCCATTTGGTCTCTGCCAAGGCCGTCATGCTCAGCCCGCAAAGAAAAATAATAATGTAATTTCGTACTTTCACGCTGCAAAATTACTGAAAAATTTGCATATGTGCAAAAAAAATAGTAATTTTGCGCCATAAATCGTAAAAATTATGGAAAAGCAAGAACTTCGTAAACTGATTGCTATCTGGTTTGAGGAAGATATCCGCGATGGTGATCATACTTCGCTCAGTTGTATCCCTCCGACCCAAATGGGCTGTCAACAACTCATTATTAAGGACACCGGCGTGCTCGCAGGTGTAGAGGTGGCGAAAGAGATTATCGATTATTTTGACCCCGAATGCCGGGTAGAGCAGTACCTCCACGACGGCGATCATGTGAAGCCGGGCGATGTGGCGTTTAAGGTCTATGGCAAGGAGCTGAGTCTTCTGCAGATCGAGCGCACGATGCTCAATATCATGCAGCGCATGTCGGGCGTAGCGACGACCGCGTATAAGTATCAGAGTTTGATTGAGGACACCGGTTGCCATGTGCTCGATACCCGTAAGACCACGCCGGGCTTGCGGTACTTGGAGAAAGAGGCAGTAGCGCTTGGCGGCGGTATGAACCACCGTATCGGGCTCTTCGATATGATCCTTCTCAAGGACAATCACGTGGATTTCGCCGGCGGAATCACCAACGCGCTCACGCGTGCACGCGATTATTTAAAAAGGAAAGCAGAAGAGGGGCAGAAAGAGCGTTTCCTGAATATGAAGATAGAGATTGAGGTACGTAATTTCGACGAGATCAACGAGGCGCTCGCGACCGGTATTCCTGATCGTATCATGCTCGATAACTTCACGCCGGAGAAGACGAAAGAGGCAGTGGATGCTATCCGTGCGTGGGAGAAGAAGGCAGGACGTCACATGGAGATCGAGTCTTCGGGTGGTATTACGATTGACACCATCCGTTCGTACGCAGAGCAAGGTGTGGACTTCGTTTCTGTCGGTGCGCTGACGCACAGCTACAAGAGCCTTGACATGAGCTTCAAGGCAGTCAAATAAAGACATAATTGCCGGAAGTTGCAAAGACGTTTATGACCAATAACGATTTTTGGAAACATATAGATACTATCATTGCCCAAGGGTTCGATGCTCACGGGCTTAAACAACTAGAGGAATATGCAGAACTATTTATCTCAGGGCGGCTTGTTTATCAACGATTTTCACCGCTCGAACAGCATGGCTGCGCAGCGGGAGGTAGCAATCATGTCATTGCATCCTTACTCGCGGGAGCAGGTATTGACCCAAGTAGCCTCTCTGCGCCGGAAGGCAGTTTCCAAAGAGAGCGCGAATGCGCAGAGACGCAGGCAAACCGTATAGAGCAGTGGGCAAAGATTGTCGGCTGTTGGATGGACGATGTGGACAAAAGTCTTCCTTCTCTTTTAGGCGAACAGATTGCCGAAGGAGGCGAAGCACATGTGTACTATAAAGGCAACACACTCGTCAAATCAATCGGTTTGGATTATTATATCCTGCCTGTTTTGGCATTGGATCGCATCAGTTTGCACAACGCTTATTTCCCGGAAACACGCCTTAATGTATTAGGCTTTGGCCGCACAAGCGAGGGAGATTTTCAAGTCCTTGTAGAGCAACCTCACATCCAAGGCGAACAAATGACGGACGAGGAAATTCAGCAGTTTGCAGAACGAATGGGTTTTGAACTCCGCAATCCGCGTAACTGGACCTATACCACGCCGGAGATTTATCTGAGCGACTTGCACGATGAGAATGTGATTAAGTCCGTCAACGGCAATGTGTTTGTAATTGACTGCGACATCCGCATCAATACGCCCGAATTGAAACTTGGTGGTGTTCGCCAATTAACAACGGAAGTAGAATTTATAAAAGCATAAAATAACCGTCCTTCTCCGAGCGGTGCTTCCGAGCACTCCGGGAAAGAAGAAAGACAAATATAGAAACAAACACAACCCTATGGCATAAAACAACAGACAAACAACATACATAAAATATAGCGTAAAAAGCCAAGTCTTGATTTGTTGGAAACCCTAGACAAGTTTTAAACAAAATCAATTGTATCTTCAAGCATGGTTTTATGTACGCTCACGTTCAGCGTGAGTTTTCTGTGCATAAATTTGAAGATACAAAAGGTAAGTCTAGGACCTTCAACAAATCAAATGGAAGCAGCGAAAGCGCACGCTTTTTTATGTCTATGTCATATGTCTAAAAATTTCTAGGGTTTATATATAATAACCAAATAATTAACAATTTCAAAACAACAAAACAATGAAGAAAATTAAACTATTTTCCATTCTAATTACGGCAACTGCAAAAGAGCAGGCAAACTACAGTACGGCGAACGTGGCAACCGTTTCATTCAGTTATACTGCATATGGATCCTCAGCATACTTAGCTAACTGGGGCTGGTGGGGATACGGTTGGTCGGCCACCGTCAATGTTGCCGAGGGATACACCATCACCAAATGCGTATTCTACGACGACCAAAACCGTACTGCTACAGACAGCGAAGCTCCCTTTGTAGTAGAAACCACAGAAGAGGATAAAACGCCGAAAGTAAAT
>ONIM01000027.1 GCA_900317885.1 uncultured Bacteroidales bacterium
GTTCAAAAACAAATTCAAAAATTAATTCAAAAATTAATTCGAAAACAGATTTAAAAATAAACATAAAGAAATTCCTGACAGTCCTGGCTGTTTTGGCTGTTTTCCTTAACCCGGTCCGTGCTTTTGCCTGCACGGAAATCTATATCGGTTCTCATCTGACCGACGATGGGAGTACTGTTTTCGGACGCCTGGAGGAATACTATTCCGACATGGGCATGCCAAAGCTTTTTGATGCAGTTCCCTCCGGAGTCCACAAAGCCGGAGAAAAATATCTGGGCTGCTACGGTTTCAAATGGACCTTCACGCATGACAGCTACAGCTATACTGCCTTCTGCGACGACAACTCGCAGGGTGTGTGCCCGGACTGCGAAGGTACTCATGAACATACGCCTTATCAGGCGGCAGGGACAAACGAAAAAGGCCTGAGTGTTTCGGCCACTGAAACTCTTGAAAGCAAAGAAAGTATTGTATCTGTCGATCCGTTCAATACCGAATCAGGCATTGAAGAAGCCGAAATTCCGACGATCCTGCTGAGCGAGGCGGCCACAGCCAGGGAGGCAATAGAGCTCCTCACAGAGATTTTGTCTACGACAGGAGGCTGCAGCGCCGGCAGTGTGATCGTGGGAGATGCCGAGGAAACCTGGTATATTGAGAGCCTGAGCGGAACCCAGTACGCCGCTGTAAAGCTGAATGAGGATCTTCTGTTTGTCTGTCCGAACATCTCGATCATCGGTCTGGTTGATCTGGATGACACGGAAAACATCCTCGCTTCGGACAAACTGATTGAAACAGCTGTCAGGGCAGGAACCTTCAAAGGCGATGCGGACGCCCGAATTATCGATCTTGCAGCCTCTTATGAAGATCCCTATGATTCGAACTATTCCCGTCTTTCTGCCGCATTGAACTTTCTGTCTTCTGAGGCCGCCTGGCCGGCAAATATGAAGGCAGGGGATATTGACAGCAGGGATTTCAGGATTTCCAATGTCGACGCAAAGGGGAACACCGTCCCTCCCTATACCGGGATCGTGGCGGATAGAAAGCTGAGTATACGGGACGCAATGGAGCTTTTCAGGCGGCCGCCCATCAGCAGACACCGCAGTCTCGAGACCCACCTGTTCCAGATCAAAGGGGCCGGGAAGGACGATACCGTGGAATGGATCTCCATGGGCGATCCCCTGTACAGTGCCTTTGTTCCCTACCTGCCTATGCTGACAACCGACGTCTCCGCTCCATACCGGGCCGGTACAGAGATGCCCGAATATGCGGAGGAAAAGCCGGCAGAGGGCCTGTATTACGCAACGGAATACGGCTTATGGGGAATCTATCCTGAAGGCTGGCACAATTCCTTCTACTGGGTTTCTACCGCTCTGGAACATATCGCCAGGAAGGATAAATCCGCCGCCAGGCATATTGCCGGATCCATGAGCGCCCTGCAGGATGAAATATGCCGGAAGCAGATGACCGGGAATGCCGCCGCGGAAAAGGCCTACCAGACCGCGCTGGAACTCCTGAAAGAATATGGTATGTGACCAGGTTCATCTGTCTGCTCCCGCTTAGACTGCCCGTTCTTTTCTTCTGTTTCCTGTCTGCTGTTTTTACTGTCTGTTGCTATTTTTTCTGTCTGCTGCTGTTTTTACTGTTTGTTGATATTTTTGCTTTTTACTGTTTTTTGGTGGCAAAGACGCGGTAATTATACCATTTTTTGTGTTCCTTGCTACTAAAAACTGCGTAACAAACACCAGTGACAATCACTCCTACTAAAATGCCCGCATAAACATCTCGTGCGAAATGCTGGCTGAGATAAATACGGCTATAACCGCCTAAGGCCGCAAGGAAAAACAGCGCAGTCTGGAAGAGGTAATTATAAGCCCTATGAGCCCTGGATGTCCTATTATAAATGATACACAGTACAAAAGCTAATGCAAAAAAACTGGTCGTGTGTCCCGATGGGAAAGAAAACCAGCTATGAACCTCTACTCCCGGAGTAAGCGGAAGTTGTACATCCGGCATGTTTAGTTCAAACCACTTGATAGGGCGAGGGGCATTGATGATGTTCTTGAAGAGTTGGGTTGTCAGTGCAGAGAGAATCATCGCTGCCGACGCAAAAACGCCATCTCCGATGCGGCTGAAAAGCAGTAATATTACGCACACTACATATGGAAACCATTCCGCCACCTGCGTGTAATACATATAAAAAATATCGCGCGCGGGCGTGTGTCGGTCGCAAAGCAGCAGGTGCAACTCGCCTTGAGGGATATACAAAAGGGCTAAGCCCAATACTCCGAGAAGTATCAGGCTTAGTACTATAAAGACGATATTTTGTTGAAATAGTTTTTTCAATTACAACAATCTACTGTTAATTATCCACTATTTTATGCGCTGACCATAGATATTATAGCTATGCTCGCCCTTCTGAATCACGATGCTGCGATTAATCAGTTCCTTGTAAGCCGGTGCATTCTGCGGTTCCGGATTGAAATCTTTCACATCTTCAATGACCTGCGAGCAAGAGGGCAGAACCATGCCGTCTTTGTCGGTCAGCATGACATAAACGATATCTCCGGATTCAAAGGTAACACCTTGTCCTAAATATAGGATAGAAGAAGTAGCTCCCTCAATCGGTGCACCGTTGCGGAACCATTGATAAGCTGTGAACTCATAGCCCTCGTTACCGCCTTGACCGGGTTTATAGACAGCCAGCACGTTGTTGTACTTGTATTTGAAGATATCCTCCGGATAGTAAACCGTGAAATCAATCGTATATTTCAACGGATTGCGATCGGGACAATAGAGGTCGTTCACCAGCAGTTCGCCGGAATAATATCCAGGCTTGGTGATATCGCCGACAGGAACCGTAAAGGAGCCATTCGTCACGTTATCATCCAGAATAATCGTCTGATCAGGATATCCCGGTACGCGGAAAGTAGCATCACCATCTATATTTCCCTTATGCTTGGTATAAGAGATATTGAAGGTCTCACCCGGGCAAACAGTCTGCATAGCCGGTGCATTGAGAACCTCAAGATTCAGACATGTGATGACCTCAACATGGTATTTGCGGTAGATATTACAGCCGGAGTAGGGATCCGGAATTGTATCAATCACATCGGTGGACACATCATACCATTTGCCGTTATAACCTTGTACCAGATCCTGTCCAACGAGGTCAGGCCGGATGTCTTCTTTCTCCGCCGCATAAGTGACGAAATCCAGCACGACATCGTCGTAGCAGTTTTCCTGTACGGTATCGATATCGCCATGGAGAATCTTCTCGTCCCAATATGTCGGATTGGATTTATAATCCTCCAGGCTGACACAATCCGTAGGCCGAACCGAACCAATCATGGTGTCCGGTCGATAAACAAGGAAAGAGAAGGTTACTTGACCTAATCCTATTTCATCTTCGTTGGTACAAACCTGATGGCCATACAAATCAGCCGTGACGTCATACCATCCCGGAGAGGTATAGGTGTGTTGGGTTTGTGCCTGACCGTAATATTCCGTCGTTCCATCGCCGAAATACCAATCCACTCGGGTAATCTCGTCGGTTCCGAC
This sequence comes from uncultured Bacteroidales bacterium, assembly GCA_900317885.1. Classification (GTDB taxonomy): domain Bacteria; phylum Bacteroidota; class Bacteroidia; order Bacteroidales; family Paludibacteraceae; genus Colicola. The sequence goes on from ONIM01000027.1 coordinate 3,556, forward strand.
ATTCGCGTCAAAATCAATGACATCGCCGAAGCAGAATTTGCTATCGCTGCGATAGCCGTTGGTGAAGGTCATTCCGTTCACGTTCACACCTTGCTCAACAGCCGCCGAACCGGCTGAGTAAGCATAGGACTCATCTTCGCCGTTACCATATACGGTAGCTGTGAAACCCTTGCTGTTCTCCAGCCGGAAGACGCTGTAGTTCTTACTTGCTTCATTGCCTATTTGCGCGCGAGCGTAGGAGTAGGTCGGGTTGCCGGGTACGGGCGTCCAAACGAGCAAGTTGGTCTTGTCTAGTTGGGTAGCTCCATAGAGCGCGATGAGTTTGGTGTTTTGGCACGTAGCCGTTTCGGTTACGACATTGAGGAAGTGATCCTTTGTCTTGTCGGTATAGCAGGTACCGAAAGTGATCTTGTTGATCTTCTGCTGGATAGGCGATACCCATACAGAGGACGGGTCGCCCTTGCCGCCTACGATCTCATCGGTGGTCTTACCCTTGTAGGAGTTACCGGTATCGTAGTTATACACGGCACACGGACAACTGGTCTCGATATAGGCGGCGTCAGCCGTTACAACCAGGTCGATGGGGCTTTCGCCGGGTTTGTTGCCGTTAGGATCACCGGCGCTCTGGAGCATAATGTAGTATGTCTCACCTTCGTTGATAGTAGCTTGGGTGTAGCCGTCCACTTTGATCTCGGTACCGCGTTGGGTAGCGGTGATACCGATGAGGTTTCCATTCTTCTCCAGCGAGCGCGTAACGATAAACTGGGTACCCCAATACTCCACGGGCATAGGCTGCTCGAACAAACAGTCACGGGCTGCGATACCGGTAGGTATGTTGGTGATAGGTACACCGCAGTAAACGGCTATCTTCTTGTCCTGACGCGCTGTGATATGGGTACCGGCCAGACGATCGCCCTTCTTGGTGACCATATAGTAGGTCTCTCCCTGGTTGAGGGTGATGGTGTAGAGTTGTCCGTTCAGATGTCCGTCGAAGGTGTCTCCATTAGGAATGATGTCGATGGTAGTGTTGTCCTCCGTACCAAGAATGGTGGTCAGGCCTACAGCGTCTGCGAAGTCGCTCTTCACCTTTGACCAGTAGTCCTGGGTGTAGTACTCGCTACCGAGGGCGGTAAGAGGCAGTATGTTGCTGGCGTCCATGGAGTGGAGCGAACTCAGGATGACATAGACAGATATATTCTCGGTCGCCGTGATGTGGAGTCCGTACATGTTTTTCTGTCCTGCCAGCGTGGACACATTGTTGGCATTGCTCATCGCGGTAGGATACCACTTGCTGGCATCCATTGGCACTTTTATCATACCTTGGTTAGGATTCGTCTGAGACGTAGTACCATTGCCGAACTCGTTCCATGAACCGGCTGCCACCTGCTGGGTGATGTTGATGGCATTGTTCAGCCCACCCTGGATATTGACCGTACATGCTTTCTCTGCCGAGATAGCGATGTAGGGCGCAGGGGTAGCCTTGTCAGGCGAGCATACCAGGGTAGAACTAACCCAGAACTCCTTGCCTTGCGTGGAGGCTTGGCTCCATGCGGGGAGGGTAGTGCACGCGAAAATCGCTACAAGCAATAGTGACTTTAATTGTTTTTTCATATCGATTTATTATTTCTTCATATTACTGAATCTCGATCTCTACACGACGGTTATTCTGACGTCCTTCGTCGGTGTCGTTGGTGTCAATCGGTTGGGTCTCACCACGACCTTCCGCTTGCAGACGATCTGCAGAAATACCGCGTTCAATCAGGTCTTTCATAACCTCGTTAGCACGGCCGTCAGAAAGTTTCTGGTTCGCCTCGTCTTTACCCACGCTATCCGTGTGACCTACGATCTTGATACGTACCTGCGGGTTACGCGCCAGATACATATACAGGTCGTTGAGTGCCTCTTCCGAACGAGAGAGGATACGGGTCTTGTTGGTCGCGAAGAAGAGGTTTCTTACGATGAAGACCTCGCCCTTCTTAACCGGCACGAGTTGGATATTAAGCGAGTCGCCGATGTTCGCAATCGCCATATCCAAGGTGTCGTAACCCATCTGCGCGATATGGATACTGTATTTCGGACCTTCCTCCAGCATCTGCTTTGTAGAGCCGGAAGCGGAATCAGTAGCTAAGTTATAGGCGGGCTCCGTAACACCGGCGCGGAGAATCTGTACCGTAGCCGGGACTGCAAGACCTGTCTCCTTATTAGTTACGCGCACGCGAAGAACAGGACGCGGACGCATTGCGATGGTGACATATTCGGTCGTACCCACTTTCTCAATCTCAAAGGTCTGGGTTGCAGGGTAGTAGTTCTCTGCCTTGACATCCACGGTGAAATTACCCAGTGCGTGTTTCTGACGGAATCCTTTCGGACCAATCTGTTTCTCGCGCATGGCAATCTTACCGCTTTCGGTTCCGCGAGTCTCAACAAACGCTTTCTCCAGCGGCTGGTTGGTCACTGCATCTACGACGCTATAAATTGCATAAGCAGGGGGAGGCGGAACGGGGCGTTCTTTCTTTCCGGGAACCTCAAACTGGATAGCAAACTTGGCTCCGACAAAGAGATTGTTGAGTTTTGTGTCACCATTCATTGCCAGAAGGGTGTTTCCGTTCTTTACTTCTACTGCATTCGCGTCAAAATCAACAGGATTGGCTTTCGGGGTGCCGTTAGTATTCAGCACGCCGTATTCGGCAAAAAGCGCCACGCGGTAGTGGATATGCTGACGTCCGAAAGGAAGCCGCTGGCCGGGTTTGACTTTGGCTTTCTTAGCCTTCGGATCCGGTTGAGCCTGCAGCCATTCGTCAAGATCCAGGCCAATCTCAGCAGCTACGCTGACATCCGGCTGACGGAAGACCATCTTCTGATCGGTCTGACCGTTAAGATCGTAAATACCCATTCCGTAAGGATCGATGAATGCCGGATCTTTGACGGTGATATCGTATTGTCCTTTCTGGCTGTAACCCATCGGCAGACCATAGTGCACTTTCGCTCCCACTAAGAAATAGTAGCGGCTGAATTGCGCACCGAACATCACCGGCAGACCGATCTCCAGCATGTTACGCGTCTCGCGCAGGTTGTCAAAGAGATAGGTGTATTCTGCGTTGTAGGTTCGGTCCAGACGCGTAGCCTGGAAGCCATACGTGGAGGCAGAATTCAGGAAACGGAAGTCCAGACCTGTCTCGAAGAGGAAATGTCCGTACTCCAAGTTATACGTAACGTCCAGACCTGCTCCGGGGCCGCCTTTGAGTTGCTGGAGCGCATTGCTCTGATTCAGCGTTCCGGCGCCCATATACGAGCCGTTGATCTTATCCATCATGGCGGCGTAACCAAGACGCAGGCCTAAGTTGAAGTACGAGATCACCTCTGTACGCGGGTTTTCCAGACGCTCCTGGTATTTCTCATAATCGCGGATGGCTTTCTCCTCTTTAGCCTTCTGCTCTGCCTCTTTCTTTGCCTGTGCTTCAGCGCGCTCTTCAGCGGCTTTGGCACGTTCTTCAGCAGCTTTGTCGCGCTCTGCCTGTTTCTTGGCATTCTCCTTTGCAGCAGCGGCTTTCTTCTTGTCTGCTTCGCGTCTCTTGGCCTCTGCGGCTTTTTGTTTCTCACGTTGAGCCTTGGCTTTCTCGGCTGCTTTCTTGCGTTTCTCCGCTTCTTTCTTCTTCTGCGCAGCAGCTTTCGCCTTGTCGTTTTGTGCGGCAGGAGCCGGTTCCGGCATTGCATACGCTACTATCGGAGCGCAGTTCAAACTAAGAACAACACTTGCAATCAGGATATTTCTAAAGATATTTTTCATTTCCGTGTTCTCCTATATTAGATTATTTATTGATGACAAATTTGAAACTACGAGTCTTGCCGTCTGTTACTACGCGCAGCAGGTACAGACCATTCTCATTCGGCGTAGGAATAGTGCATCCTCCGTCCGGAATATTGAACTTCAGATCTCCATAGATATTTCCGCTTGAGGTGATCCATTGCGCATAGCACTCAATATCTTTCTCGCCTCTGTAATTAGCGTTGACGAAGATCTTTTCCTCTCTCAAGTCGTAATTAGCTGTGATGATCAGGCTATCCGGATTCACCTCAAAACTATGCTGCGAGGCGTCCTCTCCGAACATCTTAGCGCAAGCGCAGGTGTAGGTCTCGTCCGCAAGTCCTTTGTTGATATAGTAGCAAACGTAGAACGACTCGTTCTTGTAACTGTCTTTGGGCAGGTCATACATGTTCAGATTCGAACTTACTTGACCTTCAATAGCCGTACTATCACTTACTCGGAACCACTGGAAGTCACTCAGCGTCAGGCCCTTGAACTGCGGGTGGTCTTTCAATAGACCCAATACATTGTTATAACGCTGTGCAATCACGTCGTTGCCAACCGGAAGACGGAAAGGCAGGACAGCAGTCGTGTCGCCGCAGTCGGACTGAATATCAATCTGAATACCGTAAAGAACGCCGGGCTCTGCGGTGGAAGGAATATGCAACTCGAAGTGACTTGGTTTGATGGTCAGGTCGGTTTTTACAAATCCCGCAGCTTTAGCTGCATCATCAAAGTCCACCGTTACATTCTTTCCAGTAAGGTCAATGGTACTCGTATAAGGAATCTTACCCGGTGCCTGTACGCCATTCTCAGGACAGGGGATATTCGGCTGTCCGATAGAGAAGGAATAACGACCGATTCTAACTGTAATAGGAATCACCGTTACGGCAGATTGTCCAACGCATACATTGCTGCTGTTACGGTAAATCGAGCAGGAAGCTTGGAAGTCTTGCGTGCCGTTGAAATAGTGCTTTACAATGGTCGTTGTATCCTGAATAAGTACTACATCCGGTGTTCCATCTCCGAAATGCCAAATCACGCTGTCAGGCATGAAGTCCGGCTTGCATTCGAATTTTACGGTATCTTTTCCGCAGAGGTTATTCTCCTTATCGGGCGAGAATTCTTCTCCGTTGATGTAAATCGACTGCGAGAGCGGTACAGTAGCGCCTCCGGCAGAGTAACCATAGGACTCTTTGTCTCCATAGCCGTAAACATGTGCGATGAATCCATTGTCGCCTGTCAAATGGTGGGTATCATAAGTGATACTCTTGCGAGCAAAAAACCACTTGTTATTACTTCCGCTTACAGGACGAAAATCCCCAGAAATATTATCTCCGTCCAGTTTCATGGATGCTACTCCTTCTGCGTCCGTTACTACATTGAAATAGTGGGTGTTGGACGAACCATACGTAGCAAAAGTGATATCATTGATTTGTTGCTCAATCGGGTTTACCCATACCATTGCGGGGTCTCCTTTGCCGGTGGATTCAACGCCATTAATCTTGTTGTCATACGTGTTACTAACCATGAAGAGGTGCGTTGCTGCCGGGCATGAAGTGGTGATAAAACAACTGGTATCAGCTACCAACGGATAAGGCAGATTGCCTTTATGGTCCTTATCAGAGCAATATACATCATTTTCACCTATTTCAAACTCAAACGTACGTTTAGGGTTGTTAGCAAAGTTGAAAGTGTGTTTCAATTCTCCATTGATGAAGACCTCTGTACCATCCTCACGAGCCATAATACGGATAATATCACGTCCGCGAGTCAGGGATGCTGTAATAGCGAATGTGTTGCCCCAATAGGAAACCGGCATTGCCTGAGAGAACAGGTGATCGCGGTCGCGAACCTTATCCGGCAGGTTAGTATGCGGAGCTCCTTGGAATACTGCTATTTTTTTACCCTCACGAGCCTTGAGCCATGTACCACTTAAATCTGCGTCGTTTCCAGAGGATTTTCCGGTCCATACGTAATAAACCTGGCCTTCGTTTAAAACGGGAGTGTGTAGAGTATCACCCAATACCCAATTCGCTAAAGCCAATTCTTCCGGTGTCATTTCGGATTCTGCTGCTGGACCCAACCATTCCTTCTTGCTTTTTGCTGCTTTAACGCACTGCAATTCTACTGTCGGGCAGTAATCTACAATCGTATTATCTTCTGTAGCGATAATACAGAAATGCGTACCTTGCGGACTATTTCCATGATCAGAAGGAGCGATCGTTTGGATTAGATATTCGTCCAACAAAGAAGGTGTCGGTAGAACATTCGTTGCGTCAAACGATTTTGAACGTCTATTGCTGGCGAATAGCGAGATGATTCCTGTGGACTCCACATGAAGCGCACTATGGTCAACGGAGTCCGGATAAATAGTATAGCAAGTAACAGCGGCTTTCTGACCATCGGTACGAGTACGTGCTGTTTCGCTTCCGTCACCTGTGTAGAAGGGGACTTCCGCGATAGCACCTGCTGTCAGATGTCTATTTATAAATTCTCCTGTGATGGGATTTTTGAACGTAACGTCACACTCTTCTTTGGCAGAGACGGTCAATGCCAATGTGATAGCTTTGTCTGATGCATCGCTATGATCGTTCTGATCCGCCTGCATGAACGTAACCCAGAAATCTTTACCTTCGGTCGATTGACCTTCATCGATTACATCTGCCCGGATACTCATTGCCGGCATTGCCAGCAAGCAGAAGAGCAGCGCTTTGAATAGTTGTTTTTTCATATGATTTTTTGTGTTAAATGATTTCGTGTCAATTCGGGTGCAAAGTTACTGCTTTTTCTTTACGCGCGCGTGCAGATATTCACGGAAAATGTGTAAAAATTGACACACTTACCGTATCTGCTGACCTAAAGTGGTGTAAATTGCCGAATTTCGTCGAATAACTACTTGACCGTTGCGGATTTCTTTGCGCGCCGGGATTTTTTCTGCCGGGGTATTACAGACTCCGGTCTCCTTCTTCGGACTTAGTAGATATAGTTCCTGCATGCATGCCCGTTTGGACGTACTTCCTCCCTCGGAGCGCAGTTTGATGGTCTGTGTGCCGGCAGGAATAGTGATTCGATAGAGAATCTCGTTGCGGGTCTCCTCTTCTACCGTCACTTGGATCGATTGCAGGAGATTGTCGCCGGCATATACATCTAATTGCATACTCGTGGCGCTATTATACGGCGAAGCTCTAAAGGCCAATACAGCCGTATCCGAAAGATTTAATCCGGAAAATGAGATTTCGCCGTCCGTACTGCTTTTGCCCATCGTGATAGAGGCATTGCCGTTGGACTGAATACCGCTGTTGGCGGAGCCTTGAATACCATCGTGGCTCACCGCATTGACCAAGGCTGCGGTAATAGCCGGCAGGTTAATCAGCGTATCATAGAGTTGCGGAGCCGGCGTAACGGGATCATCCGGACAAGTTCCCGGGATGAAAGCACATGTAAGTTCCGATAAATCAACCGCTTGACCTTTCTTGTCGCCCCAGATATATTCCACCAATTCCGGGTAGTCGATAAACGGATTTCGGTTGCATTGAATATCTGAGATCTGGTCCATTCGGCATCGCTCTTTATCGCTCACCGGATCGGCTCTGTGCCAGTCCAACAGCACTTTCTGAATACTGTCAGAGAACATGAGATAGCTCGCATTGCTGATATACTGCGGGTACGCCGTCCACGTTAAGTACTCGTACGCGGTAGCTATATAAAAGTACGCGCGGGCAAAATCACCCCGGTATTCCTCCGCCGGTTCCCAACAGATATATCCGTATCCCGAGCTCTTGGCGGCGTCCATTTTAAACGAACCGTTATTGAACTTGTCTCCTTTCTTCACATGCCCCGGGGCGTAATTGCTCTTCTGGCTGTTGGCGCGCTGATCCGACGGGTTGAGGTTGTACAGGTCTTTATAGGCTATCCAGGCAGGGTCGCTGGAAGCTAAATCTTTATTCCATCCCCACCAGCTCTTCGGAAGGCAATGCTCGATATTGAGCGAACAGCCCGAATCGCCTGGTTTATTAGGATAGTAGCGTACGCAATTGGAGTACATATCCCAAACCACTCCTCCTTCTTTGCGATCCGTGTACGGCAAGGCTTGCCAGGTGCCATAAGCCTTGAAATCGCCTTTCTCCCACTCAGGCGGGTTACTCGTGCTATGATATTGATTCGTGCCATACTCATACCGCTCTCCTCCACGTACTATGAGGCTCAGCGTCGACTTGAGCGCTGAGTCTTGCTTTCCGTTGATGGCATCGTAATAACCCGCAGGAATATCTTCCGCCATCATTCCGACGGAGAAGAGGATTGCTGCAATAAAAATGGAGGTGCGTTTCATACTGGTAACTCAATTATTTCTTTCGTGTACACGCCAACAGTAGATTCAGCGTCACGTACCAAAGGATACAAGCCGTTCCGCTAAAGAGCGCGAACTCCGGATGGTGATTCAGAATAGCTTTCGTCACGCAATAGCCGATTAGTATCACGCAACCGAGAAGAAAACTGATGATCACCGTCTTCTCTTTTGCCCAGCCCTTGAAACTGAAGAACGGAATCTCTGCGTTCAGCAGATAGCAACTCACCAGCGATAACCCTAACACACACCAGCCCATCCAATCGTAAGCCAGCATCGCGTATGGCATGCAGCATATACCTCCCCAGAAGATAGCGTTTGCCGGAGTCGCCAGACCGATAAATGAGTCGTGCTGACGCTCATCCACATTGAATTTCGCCAACCTGAGCGCCGAGAATGCCGCCATCAGCAGCGCTATTCCTGCCCACCAACCCAAGATCGGCTTCAGCCAGCAGAATACCATCATCGCCGGCGCAAGACCGAAGGTGATGTCATCTGCCAACGAGTCTAACTCCACGCCAATAGGACTCGGTGCCTTCAGGAGCCGCGCGCTCAATCCATCGAAGAAATCGAAGAATGCTCCGGCTAAGATAAACACAAATGCCCATACAAAAGCTCCTTGGGTTGCCAAGAATACAGCTATACTGCCGCAAAGGAGATTGCAACTCGTTATGGTGTCGGGGATAATTCGCTTATTCATAGTCTTTTATATACAAAATACGTGATTAAGAATGTCGTTATGCTGCATGCATTCGCAATCCAGAAGAAGGTGGAGTAGCCTACGGCGAGTTCCAGCGAACCTGCGATAAATCCCGGAATCATCATACTCAGCGCCATGAATGCCGTGCAGATGGCGTAATGTGAGGTCTTGTATTTGCCTTCCGAGAAATGCATCATGTACATCATATACGCCGTGAAACCAAATCCATAGCCGAAATTCTCAAAACTGATTGCGCTGCCGATAATCCATAACGATTCCGGTTGCGCCATACTCAGATAGACATATACAAAACTTGGTAAAGTCAATGCGGAAGCCATCAGCCACAGGGATCTCTTCAGACCGTGACGCGAGATATAGATACCTCCTAAGATGCCGCCTAACAGCAGACAAGCTACGCCGATTGTGCCATATAGCAGTCCCACGGTGTCGGTACTCAACTCCAGTCCGCCGCCGATGATCTGACCGTCTCGCAGCATCGTAGCACGGCTGTCGACCAGGAATGGTTGACATAGTTTTACCAAAAATCCTTCGCTCAGCCGGTATAGCAGCATAAAGGCAATCGCTAATCCCACGCCGGGTTTGGTAAAGAAAGTCTTGAAAGACTCCTTCAACTCATCAATGGCACCTTGGTAATCCTTCACTTCGCGCGGCCGATCCTCTTCCGGATGAGGAAGCGCAAAACAATGGTATAGCGTGATACACAGCATCAGCACGCTTGTCACGCCTATGGTCACCTGCCATGAGAGCGGGATGTTACCCGTCCGGTTCTCTATCTGACCGGCGATATAGACCAGCACGCCTTGCGAGAACACCGACGCGATGCGGTAGAACGTAGAGCGGATTCCGATGAATGCTGCCTGGCTCTTGGTATCATGCGCCAGCATGTAGAACCCGTCCGCCGCGATATCATGTGTCGCAGAAGCAAAAGCAGCGATGATGAAGAATACCAAAGTCCAGCGGAAAAGACCTACTGAAGTACTTTTCGTCGCAATCATCTCCGCCTCCGGATGAGGTAGCGTGAAGGTCAGTAAGATACACAACGCCGTCATCAGCGCTTGCATCGCTATGATCCACCATCGCTTCGTCCGGAACACATCTACAAATGGTCCCCACAGGCCTTTTAGAAACCACGGGAAATAGAGAAGGGTAGTAAAAAACGCCAACTGATCGTTCGGAACACCCATTTTAGCAAACAGCATCACGGAGATGCTGTTTACCAAAAAATACGGGATTCCTTCTGTGAAGTATAGGGTCGGAACCCATACCCACGGTGATATCTGCTTTTTATCTTTCACCTTTCGCCTTCTATCTCCTTATTATATTGCGTACGCGTGCGCGGACGTATATTGCTTATTGGAAATTTGCGCGGTTGTCCGTGATATCAGCCTTGTCCTCCAGCAGTTGGATTGCCTGATACGGCAGATAAGCGAAGCGGCTGGACAGCTGGGCTTTCTCGCTCTCGGCGTTGAAAGTACCCTCTGCGTTGTTGGCTGCTCCGGTCTTAATGACGAATACACCCATGTTGCCTTGAATCGGCTCGCTCAGAGCATTCTCGCCTTGTGCGATAGCGGCGCCGATGACTGCAGGCTCCATGCCGGCATTGCCAAAACGGCTGTCTGCCAAACTGACGCGCTCTACGCTCTGTACTTTCTGACCCATAATCTGAGCCGCTGCCTCCAGGCTCTCTACGCCTTTCAGCTCTTTCTTGATATATTCTGCTTTCGCGTTATTCGTTGCCTCGTAACTCAACTCTGCACGAACAGCCTCCAACGAACGATACTCACCGTCGTTTACTTCGGTCAGTGCTGCTACTACAAACTGCTGGCCGCACTCGAATACATCGCTCACTTGACCTTCTTTCGCCTCAAATGCCCAGCGAACGATAGGACGGCTGGCTGCCAACTGACCTACCTTGTCGGTCGTAGCGGTCAGGTTGAACTGCGGTACTACGGTCATGCCTGCTTCCTGAGCTGCTGCCTCCAATGCCTCGGCATTGTTGTTGTTCACGATGAACTGTTTTGCGTTGTTATAAATGATCGAATAGGTTTTGCTCGACGGAGTAACCTCGCGTGCAAGGATAGCCAACTTCACTTTCGGAGTCGGTTTGCCGATCTCCATGATCTCGTAGGTCTGCTCGCCCATGCCCTGTGCTACGGTGAATTTCTCGCCGCGTTTGCCTGCCAGAGCCGGCTCTGCGATGTTCTTAGGCAGATCAGTTGCCTTGAACCAACCTAACTCCTGATCCTCGCCGTCCTCAACGATAGCTTTCAGCTCTACGGAATCCGGCAGCGAATAGCCGGCCTGCATGATACGAGCCATCGCATAGGTGTTGTTCTCAAAGAGAATCTCCGTGCAATCGCCGGCTTTAGCACCCTTGGCGAACGCAAACTCCTTGAACTGAGCCGGAACGGTCTCCTCAGAGTAGTCGCGACCGTCGTACATGATATCCGAATTGGTGTTAACTACCAGGCTCACATCCTCCGTGGTCTTGAACTCCTCCTGAAGGCTCTTCAGCAGGTTCTCAGCTGCCTTGAAATCATCCTCACTCGGTACGATGTCAAATGCAATGTATTTGATTGCGCGGTTCGGAGTCTGCTTGTATTGCTCTTTGTGCTGTGCATACAGTTTCTTGATATCGCGGTCGCTCACCTTTACCAGGCTGTCTGCTACAGTGAAGTAAGGCTGCATAACGTACTCTGCGCTCACACCTTTCTGACGAGCGTCAAAAGCGTACTCTGCGTCCAGAGAGTTTGCCTTCAGCAGGTGTTGCAGCAGAGAAGTGTATTTCTCCTGCATGTAACTCATGCGAACGGCTTTCTCCCAGTACATCCAGTACGTCTTGGCCTGCTGCAGGTTTGCGTTCTGCTCTGCGTCCTCGCTGCCTTCGTTGATGGCGGAGATCAGGTTCTTCACAATCTCGCGGCTGTACTGACCGTCCTCACCGTAGAAAGCGCGACGGCCGCGTAAAATCTGGTGAACGTTCTCACCAACGCATAATTCCGTTAACTCGTCTGCGGTGATGTCCATGCCGATCTTCTTTGCCTGAGCACGCATCGTGTAGTCCATAACGAACATGTTCCATACCTGGTTACGGATCTGGGCGTGCATGTCTTCGTCAAAATCCGAACGACCGGTTTCGATCTTGTACACTTCGGTTAATTGTTCTTTTGCTGCCTCGTACTCCGTGTAGTGTACTTTCTGACCTTCAATAACGCCTACATTCTCGCGGCTACGGTTGAAAAAACTGCTACCGGAGTTCAAAAAGTCTCCGAGGATAAATGCCAACATGGCCAGACCGACAATCGCGATCAACAATGCGCCATGATTTCTAATTCTTTGTAAACTTGCCATTTTTTGTATTTATTAATTATTATTTTCGTTTGCTATTTGATATTCTCATTGGTGGAGTAATAGATATATCCTCCGTTATCCGTCTCAGGAGTTCCGCTGTAATTCTTCAGCTTGCATCTTAGAATCACAAAGTCGCCTATACGAACCTGATCAATACCGGTCAAGCGTGCTTTGTTCTTACCCTTCACCTGATATGCCTCAAACCGGAATCCGTTTGCCGTTCCGTCGTTCGCTGCGGTGATGAAGAAGGTGGCGTTGCCGTATTGCTTGATATCCTCATCCGTAGTCTTGGAACCCAGACGGAAGATCCAGCCTTTCACGTAATACTCATCCGCAGTAGCCTTGCCGCTGCCGATCGAGTCGCATATATGAATCGCCTCATAGACGTTCAGACAGCCTTCCGGAATCTCTACTCCTTCCGGGTCCGGAGAAACATTCGTCGGATCCGGCTGCAGGTCGAACTGCTCGTTGGTCGAGTAGTAAATATGCGCAGAGCCCTTGCCCTCCGTCTCATAGACGCGGTTGTCATAATTGGTCAGCGTGCCGTAAATGATGACGAAATCGCCGATCTGCACTTGCTCCGGAATCAACAACTTCTGTCCGTCTTTGCCATATACCTGATATGCCTCAATGGAGTATTTGTTGGTCTTGCCGTCGTTCGTCGCGGAGATAAAGAAAGTGCCGTTGCCGTACTCATATACCGCGTCTTGGTGATCCGCATGAATCTCGGTCACCCAGCCCTTGACATAATATTTCTCCTTCGTTACCTGACCTGCATATAAATCGCGGCAGATGCGACGAGCCTCATATACATTAACGCAACCTTCCGGCAATACCACTCCCTCTGGATCGGGAGTCGGATCCGGATAAGCCATCTCCGGAATCGAATCCAGATTCTTGGAGTTCTCGCCCGGGGCATTGATGTAAGGATTCTCCTTGCAACCAAACAATACCATCGCGACCGCTGCGGTCAGTAATAAAATACTCTTTTTCATATACTATTCGTTTTTGTGATACCAGATTAAGCGTTAAATATCAAAATCGGCTACAAAATTACAAAAAATATTTCACGCGCGCAAACATTTATAAAAAAAAGTGAAAAAAATCGCACTTTTCTTGCACATGTCAGAAAATTGTTGTAATTTTGTGCGCTTTTTCGATGGTAGGGCAATTTGTGCCCGCGCGGAAAGCATTAGGTTTAATCCGGAAAGTGGTAGCTGAGGGGCTTTCGACTTTTGACTTTGAGCGAAGCGGTCTTTCGACTTTCGACTTTGAGCGAAGCGGTCTTTCTACTTTCTACTTTCTACTAAAGGCTAAAACTATAGCAACTATTCCTCAACGGCCACGCGGTGGCCGAGTTATCAAAGAGGACCCGCATCGTATTAACGACAAGATTCGCGGTGTCCAGCAAGTGCGCCTCATCGGCGACAACGTAGAGCAAGGTATCTATTCCTTCCAGCAGGCAATGAAGATTGCTGATGACCTCAACCTCGATCTGGTCGAGATCGCGGCTACTGCTAACCCGCCTGTCTGCCGAGTTATTGACTACCAGAAATTCCTCTACGCCCAGAAGAAAAAGCAAAAAGAGGCAAAGGCGAACCAGAAGAAGCAAGAGGTGAAGGAGATTCGTTTCGGACCGCAGACCGATGACCACGATTACAACTTCAAGCTCAAGCATGCCCAGGAGTTCCTCAAGGAAGGCAACAAAGTGAAAGCCTATGTCTTCTTCCGGGGACGGTCCATCGTCTTCAAGGAGCAAGGCGAACTCCTCCTCGCACGGTTCGCGGCTGATCTCGAAGAATTCGGCAAGGCGGACAACGTGCCGACCCTTGAGGGAAAAAGGATGATTATGTTCCTTAGCCCCAAGAGCCAGAAGTAGGACAAAAATAGGACAAAAATAGGACAAAAATCGGTCCAATCCCGACGGTCAACCGACGGTCAACCGACGGTCAAAGCCAACGTCGGGATGATGCAATGCCCAAAAACAAGTCGTAGGGCCTACCTTTTTATCGCGTCTGAGTACGCGTGGCTGCCCGAGACTTTAGTATTAATATTTTAAATTCAAAACAAAATGCCAAAGGTAAAAACGAACTCCGGTGCAAAAAAGCGTTTCGCGCTTACCGGAACCGGTAAAATCAAGCGTAAGCACGCTTACAAAAGTCACATTCTGACGAAGAAGACTAAAAAGCAAAAACGCAACTTGACTCATGTTGCTATTGTTGATCAGACGAACATGTTTGGTGGTCGTGCTAATGTATGGACCGTAGCAAAGAACACATGGGAGAAAGGTTTGCAGTATGCTTACCGCGATCGTAAGAACAAAAAACGTACTTTCCGCGCTCTCTGGATTCAGCGTATCAACGCTGCCGCTCGCCTCGAAGGTCTGAGCTACAGCCAACTGATGGGTTGCCTCAAGAAAGCTGGAATCGTCATCAACCGCAAAGCGCTTGCTGACCTCGCTATGAATCAACCCGCTGCCTTCAAAGCAGTCGTTGACCAGGCGAAGAAGAAAGCTGCTAAGTAATTCCCCAATGGGGACCCCGAAAATTTTAATTTTTGGGGAGAGCGGAGGCACAAGTTGCCCGTTTATTTAGCGGAGCGGTATAAACTACTGCACACTTGTTGCCGAACGCGACAGTTCTTACAAACAAAAAAGGCTCGCAGTCATGCGAGCTCTTTTTTTATCCTCTCTTTTAGCTCCTCGCTTGCGGGAACAAGCGGTAGTCTTAGATAATTTTGAATAATTCCTTTCTGCGCCAAGACGGCTTTGATGCCTACCGGATTACCTTCCGCAAAGAGCAGTTTCACCATCCGGGCGTACTTGGCTTGCAAAGCTGCATCTTTGTCATGCACGATGTGCCAAAAGTCTTCCGGGAAGGCGTTCGAAGCAACACTAATCAGTCCTGCTCCGCCGGCTTGCATGACTTCGCAGGCAATACCGTCGTCGCCGCTGATGACAAGAAGGGGCTCTTGACTCTTGACTCTTGACTCTTGACTCAAAGCGATCAAATCTTTGATTTGAGCGATATTGCCGCTTGCTTCTTTGATGCCGATGATCTTGTCGGGGTGCGCCTCATAAATTCGCATGACGGTCTCCGGCAGCAGGTTCACACCCGTGCGCCCGGGTACATTATATAATATAACAGGAATAGGACTTGCCTCCGCTACTTTGCAGAAATGTTGGTACAACCCCTCTTGGTTCGGTTTGTTGTAATACGGGCAGACGGAAAGGATAGCGGCGTAGTTTTCCGAGAGTTCGTCACGCATGGCGTCTAACTCTGCACACACCGCCGCAGTATTGTTTCCGCCAACTCCCAATACCAATGGTATCGGAACGGGTCTGATCGCGGCGCAGATGTCGGGGTCATCCATCGCTGGGTAATGACGTTTAAAAGCGGCAAGTTTGACATGTTCCGCTATAAACTGCCGTACTTCTTTCTTCTCCTCTGCGGTCATCGTAGCAGCCTCGCCGGTTGTGCCGAGAACTACAATGTAGTCCACAAAACCGGTTAACTGTGTGTCTAAAAGCCGTGCGAGGGAGTCATAATCCACTTTGCCGTTTTTATCAAAGGGCGTAATAAGCGCCGTTCCGAGTCCTTTAATCATTGCTTTTAATAGTGGTAATAAATCCCATAATCTGGTCATAGAGCCATGAGGCTTCTATATTTACGTTCTCTCCCTGTTCCGGCGTCAAGTCCGGCAGAGAAATGAGCATGTCGTGTATTCCTTCACCCATATTCAGACCCACTTTGAAATCCGCTTTGGCGTACAGGGTAATATAGCGAAGCGGCAAACATGGTTTTGTTGTGAGATCAATCAGCAGGTCGTATTGCTCTGCTTGCAGGTCTTCCAATACGTAGTCGCGCGGTTTGCCGAAGAAATTATAATCTCCCACACCGAGAATGCGACTTTGAGGCAGAATGAGCGTGTTGATTTCTTTTTTCTCAACATATCCCCACATCGTCACGTCCATCTGGCGGCGCAAGAGGTCTTGACGAATCGATTTGATAGCATCATTTCGCTCCAATAGATCGCTCTCATAGACGATCATTACCTTCAGCGGCTGGTCTAAATGCGGAAAACGCGGATTGCGCTCCGGCATTTTCTTACGCAGGTAATCAAAGATATATTGTTTCAGTTTCATCATTTCATCATTTCATCATTTCATCATTTTATCAATTCATCATTTCAAGGAATTCCTCCTCTGTCTTGAGAGGAATTCCTAAGTCTTCGGCTTTCTTTCGTTTTTCCGGTCCCATGTTCTCTCCGGCAAGGATGAATGAGGTTTTCTTGCTCACGGAACCGACATTCTTTCCTCCGTTGGCTTCAATCATCGCTTTGTACTCGTCGCGGCTGTGATGAGCAAAAGTACCACTAATGACGATTGACATCCCTGCTAACTTGTCGGATTGCGGACCTTCGGCTGCTTCGCCTTCGAACTGAAGTCCGGCTTGTCGGAGACGTTCAAGAATCTCCAGATTACGCATGTCGTTGAAGTACGCCACGATGTTTTCCGCAATCTGCGGACCGACATCTTCGATTGCGCAAAGTTGCTCGACGGTAGCCCATTGGAGAGTATCTATGGTGTTATAGACGCGTGCGATTTTCTTTGCCGTCGTCTCTCCGACCATGCGGATACCGAGCGCAAAGAGAACTCGTGCCCACGGTACTTGTTTGGAGGCTTCGATACCGGCTAATATGTTCTGTGCGGACTTTTCACCAAGTCGTTCCTGCGCAGCGATGTCTTCGAGTTTCATATCATAGATGTCTGCGATGTTATGCAACAAGCCTTTCTGGTAGAACAAGTCAATGGTCTCTTCACCCAAACCGTCAATGTTCATCGCTTTGCGGCTCACGAAATGCTCAATCTTGCCTTTGATTTGCGGCGGGCATCCTGCTTCGTTCGGACATCTCCAAGCCGCTTCACCTTCCACGCGCACAAGAGGCGTGCCGCATTCCGGACAAACATCCGGGAAAGAATACATCATTCCATCATTGAGCGACGGAGTCGCGCTCATTTCATCATTTCGGTCGGCACGACCGACGATCTTCGGTATAATCTCTCCGCCTTTCTCTACCCACACGCGGTCACCCGGACGGATATCCAGCGACTTGATAAAATCCTCGTTATGGAGGGTCGCGCGCTGCACGATCGTGCCGCTCAGTTGCACGGGTTCGAGGTTAGCGACCGGTGTTACCACACCTGTTCTGCCAACTTGATAAGTGATCTCTTTGAGGAGCGTCAACTGTTTCTCCGCCGGGAACTTATAGGCGATTGCCCAGCGTGGTGTTTTTGCAGTAAAACCGAGTTCTTCCTGCTGGGCTAAGTTGTTGACTTTGAGTACGATACCATCGGTTGCAACCGGCAGGTTCTTGCGCTCTGTGTCCCAATAAGCGATATACGCCATCACTTCATCTACATTCTTGCACACTTTGATGGCATCAGAGATATGAAATCCCCATTCTTTGGCGGTCTCAAGCCGTTCGTAATGAGTTGTACCCGGCAGATTATCGCCGAGCATGTAATAGAGGTACGCCTCGAGTCCGCGACGCGCTACTTCTTTCGGATCCTGCAGCTTGAGTGTTCCGGACGCGGCGTTACGCGGGTTGGCGAACAGCGGTTCTTCCTGTTCCTCGCGTTCTTTATTGAGCGCCTCAAATCGTTCCCACGGCAGTAGCACTTCGCCGCGTAACTCAAAGAAATCAGGAATATCTGCTCTATCAATTCGCCACGGAATAGAAGGAATGGTTTTGATGTTCGCTATGACATCATCGCCCTGCACACCATCGCCTCGCGTGAGCGCTTTGACAAGTACCCCGTGCTCGTACCAAAGAGAAATAGAGAGACCGTCGAACTTTAGTTCGCAAACAATCTCCGCATTCGGAGGTAGTTTGCGCACCCAGTCTTCGATTTCTTCGCGCGAATAACTATTCGCCAGCGATAACATCGGATATTTATGGCGCACGGTCTCAAAGCCTTTTTTGCCTAAGTCCGACCCTACATGTTGTGTCGGAGATTTCGGGTCAAACAGATCCGGGAATTGTGCTTCGAGCGCTTGCAGACGATGCATCTTTTCGTCAAATTCACGGTCCGACAGAGTTGGCATGTTCAGTACATAGTACTTATAGTTCGCCTCCTCCAATTCTTTGCGTAAGCGCTTCAACTCTTCGCGCTCGGGCTCTTCTATTTCGCTGAATAAATCCATCATCTCACAATCATCTTCCGTTGGTAGATTTGTCCGTCATAATAGACGGTAACGATATATACTCCTGTCGGATTAGGCAGTTCCACTTCGTATAAAGGAGAAGTGATGCTGTTGATTTCTACGAGCCATCCGTTGATGGTATGAATAGCGTAGAAACTTTGTTTGCCTTCCGTGAAGGCATTTTGGATTACCAGGCGTTTGTTTTCTCCGAAGAAGATGTCTCCTGAATTGATTTGCGGAGTGGGGTCATAAACGAGTGTACTGTCTAATTTCAGTCCGACTAATACCGGATCATGGTCGGAGCACCGGAACATCGTTTCGTCAGCCGAACGCTGGTAGTTATATTTGTCGTCCTCATCGGAGTTGATATGAAAGGCGCTCATTCCGGTTACCTGGCGGTACATGGTACCGTTGCTGATAGCGTGGTCAATATAGCTTGCCATTCCTCCGAACATATAGCTGTAACTGCTGTCCGCGTGGAAAGCGCGATGGAGATCAATCATGCCGTTCTCGGTAAAAACCTTAATCGGTTCGGTAAAGGCATAGCAGTTCATATCGCCCATAAAGAGCACATCTTTCTCCCGGATATTTCCGTTCTGGCGGTAGGAGTTATAGAGTTTGATGACTGCTTTTGCCTCGTTCACACGTCGGTCTTCTCCGCCGGTATTCATGGATTTGAAGTGGTTGATGGAGTAGATGAATTTCTCTCCGGTTTCTTTCTCTCGGAAGCAGATCATCTTCTTTCTGTTCTGGGTCTCCACCTCGGTCTCTACCGGTGTGTTAATAGCTTCTACTTTATTCTTGTCATAGACGAAATCCACTTTCTGGTATGTACCTGCTTCCGAATCATGGAAGAAATCATAATTTCTTTCCGGAAGTGCCTTGTTGAGGTCATTTACAATCTCCGTGATTGCTTCGTTGCCTTGCTGCAGCTCTACGAGACCGAATATATCCGCGTTGATCTTTTTCAGTGCTTTGCGCACTTTAGCTCGCTGACGCTGTCTCTCCTGCTCTGTACGTGCCCCCATCTCATTGAGCGTCATGTAGTAGTTCTCGAGGTTAAAGCCGCAAACCAACAGCCGGTAGTCGCCTAAATCCGGAATGCCGGCTTCCAAATCCGCACGGGTGTTTCCCGACCATTGACCGCCTTCCATACTCAGGCTGGCGGTACCGTTGACACGCGCTTTGAGACCGATGATCTTCTCTCCGCATCGATGGTAATCGCTCACGCCCGCAAGTTTAAACATGCAGGTGTTGTTGATACGGACGGTCGAGAGATATTCTGTTGTGCCGGAGAATCCATGGCTCTCCGGCTGGAACCTACGGAAAGGCGAAACGGTGTAGTTCCCGTTCTTATTGTCGCATACTACAATCGGCACGTCGAAGATGACGGTCTGCCCTATGTATGGACGCAATGCCTCGCCGGACCATGTGTCAGGATTGTCAATAGTGATATGTACTTGTGTGTAGGCTATCGGGCTTAGCAACAGAGCTATCCATAGCAGTGTAATACGAGTTTTCATGAACTATTTTTATAAAAACGCCGCAAATTTACACATTTTTTTGCATATATGCAAGTTTTTTCGTAACTTTGCAGCGGAATTTGAAAATATCATGACTTTTTCGGAATTTTGGACAGCAATTAAGATTCGTAAATGGGGCAAGTATGTGATCACGCTACTTGTGTTTCTCGTGGTGTTTCTGTTTATCGGCGACCAGAGTTTGATTCATTTTGTGCGTCGTGGTCGTGAGATCCGGCATCTGGAAGAGCAGCGGGATATGTATCGTTCGGCTACGGAGCAAGCACAGCGAGAGATTCAGATTCTTCAGCATCCCGACAGTTTGGAGCGTTACGCGCGCGAACATTATTTTATGCATACCAATAACGAAGATATTTACCTGGTG
>ONIM01000036.1 GCA_900317885.1 uncultured Bacteroidales bacterium
CAGGAATACCGTCCGCTTTCGCGTCACGGATGAGTTGTACGCTTTCTTTGGTGGATATATGACATATATGCAGCCGGCATCCGGTCTCCGCACTCAGACGTATATTCCGCTCTATCTCCCGCCATTCGCTCTCCGAGCAGATACCCCGATGACCATGCTTGCGGGCATACTCGCCGTCGTGGATATATCCGCCGCGCAGCAGGCTGTTCACCTCACAATGCTCCACGATCATACTGTCCACCGCCGCAATCCGCCGCATCGCTTCGCGCATCAGCCCCTCATCCTGAATACCTCTTCCGTCATCCGAGAACCCTGCTACGTGCGCGCTCAATTCCTCTATATTAACGAGTTCACCCTCGCCTTTCTGGCCGAGGGTGATACTTGCATACGGATGGACGCCAATGCGGCTATCGCGCGCAATGATATCCATCTGAGCGCGCAGATGATCCATCGTATCGGGCGCAGGGTTCACATTAGGCATAGTGAACACATCACTATAACCCGCACGTGCCGCTGCCTCACTCCCCGTGAGAATTGTCTCTTTATACGCGAAACCCGGCTCACGGAAATGCACATGCATATCCACGAAACCGGGTATTCGTATTTTTCCTAACAGACTCATGCGATTTTTAACGTTTATACTTCCTTTCGAAAGCAGTATCAGAAATCGAGTGCAAAGGTAGCATTTTTTTTCGAATTACGCAAGTTTTTTCGCAACAAAATCCCACAATTTTTATTTTGCTAACTTTACTTGACATTCCGCCGATTTTACCGTCAAAATAGAAAAAAACACGGAGATTCTTGCATATCTCAATTTTTTGTTGTACCTTTGCACCCGCAAAGGTTTATGCATCGTTAAATCACGCTTGTCAAATAGCATGAAAAAGTTATTCAGCGCCATCATAGTACCTCAAGGATGCCAGCGGGTGTTGCTACACGCCTGCTGTGCGCCATGCTCCTCTGCCATCGTGGAATGGCTCCAGGCGCATGACATCCAGCCTGTGATCTACTACTATAACCCCAATATCTACCCCGAATCGGAGTACGAGATTCGCAAGGCGGAGAGCAAACGCCATGCCGAGTCCTTGGGTATCGAGTGGATCGAAGGGTCCTACGACCACGAGGCATGGCTCAGGGACATCAAGGGCCTGGAGAACGAACCCGAACGGGGAAACAGATGCTCGGTTTGTTTCTACCATCGTCTCAAAGCTACCGCCGAGAAAGCCGCCGAATTAGGCATCCCCTTCTTCGCCACGACCTTGGCCTCGTCCCGATGGAAGAACATCGACCAGGTCAACGCTGCAGGCCAAAAGGCCTGCGAAACCCTAATCCATAATCCTCTAATCCCTACCCCCTCCTTTTGGGCGCAGAACTGGCGCAAGGACGGGTTGCAGGACAGACGAAACGAATTGTTAAAACAGTATAACTTCTATAACCAGCTCTATTGCGGCTGCGAGTTCTCATGCCATGATCACTAATCCATTAGCCATTATTGCCCTTATCCTAACGGTCATCCTCCTGGTGCCGATGATCTGCAGGAAGATTCGCATCCCCAGCATTGTGGGATTCATCATTGCTGGAATCATCATGGGTCCCTGGGGGTTTAAAATCCTGCCCAGCGTTCATACCATTCAGACGCTCGGTAAGATCGGCATGCTCTATATCATGCTCCAAGCCGGTATCGAGGTGGATATCAATGACTTCCGTCAGCAGCGTAACCATGCCATGCTATTCGGTCTATATTCGTTTATCTTCCCCTTTCTCTTGGGTCTTCTGACCAGCCGCCTCATCGGTTACGGATGGGTGACGAGTGCGCTTTTAGGTGCCATGTACGGCAGCCACACGCTCATGACATACCCCATCCTTGGTCGCTACGGAGTGCAGAAGAACAGAGCCGCTAACGTCGCTATCGGCGGCACGATGCTGACGATCACCCTCTCCCTTTTGGTTTTGGCTATCCTCAAATCGCATCTCGCCTCTACTGCCAGTCTCTCGGCATGGGCGCTTGCAGGACGCATCGTACTGACCTTGGTGCTCATCATCGGCGTCTTCCCGTGGATTGCACAACGCTTCTTCAAACGCTGGACCGATGCCCGCGGAGGATTTCTGATCGTGATGACAATGATGGTTGTCTCGGCTCTCTTAGCCGACTGGGCAGGACTGGAAGGTATCTTGGGCGCCTTCATCTGCGGCGTGGCTCTGAACCGCTTCGTGCCGAACCTTAGCCCCGTCATGCAGCGTATCAATTTTGTGGGAAACAACCTCTTCGTGCCGCTCTTCCTCATCGGTGTTGGCATGATGATCGACGTGCGCGTCCTTTGGAGCGGATGGACTACGATCCTCATCGCCATTACGATGATCGGTACCAAACTGGCAGGCAAATGGATTGCCGCTTGGGTGGCGCAGAAGAACTTCAGCATGCAGCGCGTGGAGCGCGAACTGATGTTCGGTCTGACCCACGCTACCGCCGCCGGTACGCTCGCTATCGTCACCATCGGGTATGAGATCGGGATCTTTGATCCCGAGATCCTCAACGCCGCCGTAGTGATGATCCTCGTCCTCTGTACCTCCGCTTCATTCGTCACGGAGCATGCAGCCAAAGAGTTGGCGCTACAGGAAGAAGCACGTCTCGAGGCGGACAAGACCGATAACAGTTGGCAGCTGATGACCATCGCCGAGAACCGGCACTACGAGCTGAAAGAACTGAGCGAACTGGGCGAACTGCCAGACCCCGATTTAGCCAACGAAGAGGACTGGAACGAAGCCCGGGAACTGATTAATAATCAGCGCAAGGCGGCTATCATCTACCATCCGAATCAGCCTATCAACACCATCAACCGGCTCCTCGTGGCTGTACCGCGATACGCGGAGAAAGAGCATGATTTCATTACCTGCTTCGGTCTCATCAGGCGTCTCAGCAGCCAGATAGGCGCCCGCGTCATCTTCTATACCAACCAGCACACCCAGCGTACCCTACAGGCTTTCTGCCGACGCAAGGGTAAGTTCCTGCGCGCTTCGTACCGGGAGATGGAGGACTGGGAAGACGTGCTGATGATCGCCAAACAGATGGCGCCGGACGACATGATTGTGCTCATCAATGCCCGCCCCAGCACACCGAGTTATAACCCCCTCTTCGACACCGTCCCTGATGTTTTGGAGCGGTTCTTCAAGGAACATAGCTGGATGGTCGTTTATCCGGAGCAAGAGACCGGTGCCGCGGTGCCGGATCTGCTGACAGGCGATAACACACAAGCCAGCAGGACATGGAAGATCGTTAGCGCGATAAAACGCGCGGTCTTATCTTTTCAACAAAGATAACCCATAAGCCGAAAAGCATGGCGTAGAACAGGTACTTGAAGAGGTAGTCATGCAGAAAATGGAACCAATCCGGATGAAACTCGATCAGTAACGTGATTGCCGCTATACGCGCGATATTAAAGGCGTAGCAGCAAACCCATCCGATTGGAATGAACCAGAGTTTGTGAAACCACAAACTATTTATGATTTGTGATTTATGATTTATGGTTTTATAGGGCAGCACGGTGAGGATGAGGCACATGAAGATGAAGCTCTGCTTCAAACCCGTACATCCCCAGATGATCGAGGTCCCCACTCCGTTGTCGAAACGGATCACATGATCGCCTACCTTATACACCGTATCCCGAAACAATCCTACGATCCAATAGACGGCGTCCGTTACATGGCATGCCATGAACTCAAACGGCGCCGTGATGTCCCATCCCAGCCACATTACCGCATCCCCGTTCTCATCACCTACCATCGTCCATTTCCAGGCATAGTTGGCTACCAGAAGCGTGATGATAAAGACAATGACGTCCTTATAAGGACGTATTTGAGATTTAAGATTTGAGATTTGAGATTTCATATGGTGGTTTTTGCGTACGGTACTTCATCTATGGCGCAAAAATCTTGATCCAGATACTTGAAATAGCCCGCCTGACATACCATGGCGGCATTGTCCGTCGTGAAGGAGAACGGCGGAATAAAGACCTCCCAGTGGTAGCGTTTGCCATAATCGACAAACGCCTGTCGAAGCGCACTATTGGCGCTCACGCCGCCGGCTACCGCCACCTGCGTCACTTTCAGGTCCTGCGCCGCCTTCTTCAGTTTCCGCATCAGCACATCAACAACCGTCGCCTGAATAGACGCGCACATGTCCTCTTTGAGATTCGGAATACACTCCGCCAGCGCCTCTACCGTCTCTACTCCCTGCTCTTTCATCATATCTCGTAAAGTATACAAGAATGAGGTTTTGAGACCTGAGAAGGAGTAGTCATAACCTGCAATATTGGGCTTCGCAAACGGATACTTCGTTGCGTCCCCTTCTTTGGCGAGCTTGTCTATCCACGGTCCGCCGGGATAAGGAAGACCTAATACTTTGGCACATTTATCAAAAGCTTCTCCTGCTGCGTCATCAATCGTCTGACCAATAATCTCCATGTTGTTATAAGCTTTGACAAGCACAATTTGGCTGTTACCTCCGGAGACTAAAAGACAGAGGAATGGAAAAGAGGGATGGCGGAGTCCGGTACCATCTTCTACGAAATGCGCGAGTACATGCCCCTGCAAGTGGTTGACATCAATGAGCGGAATACCCAACGCCAGCGCCAGACCTTTGGCAAAAGACGTACCAACGAGCAATGAGCCCAAGAGTCCCGGGCCACGGGTAAAGGCTATCGCAGAGAGCTCACTCTTCTCCACCCCCGCGCGCTTCAATGCCGTATCTACCACCGGCAGGATATTCTGCTGATGGGCACGACTTGCCAACTCCGGCACTACTCCGCCGAACTCCTCATGCACCTTCTGACTCGCAATCACATTACTGCGCAAGATACCATCTACGATGACTGCTGCAGAGGTGTCGTCGCAACTGGATTCAATCGCCAATATTACTGTCTTCTTTTCCATCTTCATACAAATTTCGCTGCAAAATTACTACTTTTTCCGCAAATGTGCAAATAAATTTGCATATATCAATTAATTTTTGTACCTTTGTGCGCTTTTTTTGAAGTAACTTATTACTAACATTAAAAAATATTAATAAATATTCAATATGAAAAAAATCTTTACGCTTTGCGTGGTTGCCCTGCTGGCAGTTACAACAGTCAAAGCACAACATGAGATCGGTGCCATCGTTGGCGGTCTGAATGGTGCGAGTTACAAGTATTGGTTCAACAATGCAATGGCATTGCAAGCAGACTTGGCTGTAGGTCTGACGGAGGCAGCTACTGATGGCGGCAGTGGTCCTATGTGGGACTTCACGCTGAATCCGAATTTCCTGTACCATTTTCAATTACCGCAAAACTTCAAGGTTTATGTCGGTGGCGGTGTGAACATCGGTATGTGTAGCCCGCTGATCACTTATAGCTACGGTTACGGTTATGGCGGCACTACTTCTATCCTCAATGGTAAATTCGGTGTGAATGCAGATGCAGGTGTATCGTACGACATTCAGGCAGCTCCGATTGTATTAGCTTTGGATTTCCGTCCGGGTTACGGCCTGATGTTCAATGATGGAGCTAACGCAAGTTTCTTCGATTGGAAATTGGCATTTGCCGTTCGTTACAGATTTTAATCAAGAGACGTGTTTTTCTATTTCTTAATAGTACGGATTGCCGCCTTCTTCGGGCATACCAAGGCACGTGCCTTGGTTCGTGGTCAGCGTGCGACCTTGGACAAGGAGCATATAGCGCAGATGAAAAGCCTGCAGGGCTGCGTGTGGATTCATGCAGCCTCTGTAGGAGAGTTTGAGCAAGCAAGACCGCTGATAGAGCAGCTTCGGGAGGAGCAGCCCCATAGACGCATCGTCCTGACGTTCTTCAGCCCATCCGGATACGAGATGCGCAAGGACTACGATAAGGTGGATGCCGTGCTGTATCTGCCTTTCGCTACGCGACGTAATGCCAAGCGTTTCTTGGAGGCTTTGCAGCCTCAGATGGCGATATTCGTGAAGTACGAGTTCTGGCCGGCTTATCTCAAGGCTCTCAAGAAACGCGGCATACCGACCTATAGCATCTCCGCTATCTTCCGTCCTACCCAGCGGTTCTTCCACTGGTACGGCAAAGCGGCATTGGGATTATTGAAATGCTTCACGCATATCTTCGTGCAGGACGAGCAGTCCTTGCAGCTGCTTACTGCTCATGGCATCCAAGATGCCTCCGTAGCCGGCGACACGCGCTTCGACCGCGTGAGTAAGATATCCTGCCTGATTGCTCAGAAGAGAGATACCGACCCTCGCTTGCGGCTCATCCATGCCTTCACAGAGGGATGTCCCCGCGTCATCGTAGCAGGTAGCACATGGCCTCAGGATGAAGAACTGCTGGCGAGATACATCGAGCAATATCCGGATACCAAACTGATCCTGGTGCCGCACGAGATTGACGAGAAGCACCTGCATTATATCTTCAACCTCTTCCTCGGACGCTTCGTGCGCTACTCGCGAACTACCGAGACGGCCATGATCCATGCAAACGTAATGGTAATCGACCGGATGGGTCTCCTGTCTTCCATTTACGGCTTTGGTCATGCAGCCTATATCGGCGGAGGTTTCGGAGTCGGCATTCATAATACCATCGAGGCGGCCGTATATGGTCTGCCGGTGCTGTTTGGACCGAACTACCATCATTTCCGCGAGGCGCAGGGACTTATTGACGCAGGTGCAGCGCGGAGTATTAGCAACTATAGCGAATTGGAAGCGGCGCTGAATACCGCTTTGGATCAATATCAAGAGATTGGCGCCAAGTCTGCTGCATATGTACAATCCGAGCTTGGCGCTACGGAAAAAATATATAAGAAAATTTTTAGTTGAAAGTTTAGAGTTTAGAGTTTAAAGTTTAAAGTTTAAAGATTAGAGTTTAGAGATTAGAGATATGGCACAAAAACCAAGCATACCCAAAGGGACGCGAGACTTCGGAGCAATCGAGATGGCGCGTCGCAATTATATCTTTGACACCATCAAAAGCGTGTTCGCCTTGTACGGCTTCCAACAGATAGAGACGCCGGCTATGGAGAATATCGGCACGCTGATGGGCAAGTACGGCGAAGAAGGCGACAAACTGCTCTTCCGCGTGCAGAACAGCGGAGAGAAAGCGGCATTGGCGCCGGAGAAAGGATTACGATATGACCTCACCGTTCCGTTTGCGCGGTACGTGGTACAGCATCGTGAGGAGTTGAGTTTTCCGTTCAAACGTTTTCAGATTCAGCCCGTCTGGCGTGCTGACCGACCGCAGAAAGGTCGTTACCGCGAGTTCTACCAATGCGATGTGGATGTGATAGGTTCGGACAGCCTGATCGGTGAGTTGGAACTCATTCAGATTGTGGAGGAGGTCTATCGCCGCTTGGGCATCAACGTCTGCCTGCATATCAACAACCGTAAGATCCTTGCCGGTATCGCCGAAGTTATCGGTGCGCCGGATAAGATTGTGGATATCACTGTAGCTATCGACAAACTGGATAAGATCGGTGTGGATGCTGTCAACGCAGAACTGAAGGAACGCGGCCTGACTAATGAAGCAGTTGAGGCTTTGCAGCCTATTTTAAAGCCTACCCAGACGCTCCCTGAAGGAAAGGAGAATGATGCCAAAGCCAAACTCGCAGAATTGCGTACGTACTTGGCGTCCAGCGAGATCGGTCTCAAGGGTGTGGCTGAGATGGAAGAGGTCTTTGATTTAGTAGAAAGTCAAAAGTCAAAAGACCTCTCCGCTCAAAGTCATTTCTCTATAGAACTCGATCTCTGTCTCGCGCGCGGACTCAATTATTATACGGGTGCCATCTTCGAGGTGAAGGCTCTGGACGCTCAGATCGGCTCCATCACCGGCGGCGGTCGTTACGACAACCTGACGGGAATCTTCGGTCTTCCGGGTGTCTCCGGCGTCGGAATCTCGTTTGGTGCCGACCGCATCTATGATGTACTGACGGAGTTGGATTTATTCCCGAAGGAGCTGCTAACTGCAACACAAATACTCTTCGCGACCTTTGGCACAGAAGAATTGCATTATGCACTCCGTTGGGCAAAAGAGTTACGCGCTGCCGGAATAGCGGTAGAGGTCTATCCCGAACCGACGAAGATGAAGAAACAGATGGGCTACGCGGACGCTAAAGGTATTCCGTTTGTAGCCATCGTCGGCGGCGACGAGATGGCGCAGAACAAAGTGATGCTCAAGAACATGACCACCGGCGAGCAGCAGTTGGTTGATTTGGAAAATCTTAAAAATAGTACATTTTTTGCCCGCTAAATCAGTCGAATAAAAGTCTTACTTGAGTCTTACTAAACTCTTACTTGGGTGTTACTTGAGTCTTATCGGATAAAATCTTAAAAATAGTAAACTAATTAAAATGGCAGATACAAACAAACAGTTTGATCAAGCGACGACAAAATGCCGTCAGATATTTATCGACAAGATGAAGGATTACGGTCCATCGTGGCGAATCTTCCGTCTGTACGGCATCACAGACCAGCTGTATATCAAGGCCTGCAACATCCGTCAGCGGCAGGAGACCGGCGTGAGCCTTGTAGGCGACGATATAGAAGGAAACCTGCGCGCGATAGTCAATTACGGCGTTATGGCAATCATTCAGGAGCGCAACGGTTATGCCGACGCGACCGATATGAGTAGTGAAGAAGCAACGAAGCTATACGACAAAGTGCTGCAAGAAGCCAAAGAACTGATGATACGCAAGAACCACGACTACGGCGAGGCATGGCGCGAGATGAGTAAGGAAGGTATTGTAGATATGATCCTCGCGAAAATCATCCGCATCAAAAATATCCTTACCAACAACGGCAAGACCATCGCCTCCGAAGGCGTGGAAGGCAACTATTTCGATATTATCAACTACGCGATATTTGATTTGATACATTATGAAGGCTAAACATATTATCGGCTCCATAGCCCGGACACTTCTGGCAATCACCTTCCTTTTCTCGGGTTTCGTCAAAGCCGTCGATCCGCTGGGCACGGTATATAAGATAGAAGACTACCTGAAGGCTTTCGGCGGGTTCTTTACGGATCTGCTGCCATTAGCAGGTGTTGCCGCTGTGTGTCTGATTGCCGTGGAATGGCTGCTGGGTATATGTATGTTCGCCAACATCCGTACCCAATGGACGAGTTGGATCAGTTTGGCGTTCTACCTGATGATGACGCCTCTGACACTCTGGATTGCGCTGACGAACCCTGTTAGCGACTGTGGTTGCTTTGGCGATGCACTCGTGCTGACCAACTGGCAGACCTTCTGGAAGAATGTGGTCTTCTTGAGTCTGGTGATCGTGCTGTTAGTATGCCGCAAAGCCATCCCACAGACTTTCTCGTGGTGGGCAGAGATAGTTATCGCCGGCATCGGTTTAGGTGCGCTCGTCAGCGTCATGTGCTACAGCTATAACCACCTGCCGCCGATGGATTTCCGTCCGTATAAGATCGGCAATCACATCCCTACCCTGATGGAGATTCCCGAGGACGCTGAGCCGGACGTCTATGAGACGACACTCATCTATGAAAAAGACGGCAAACAGCAGGAGTTTACCTTGGAGAACTACCCCAAAGGCGACAGCACCTGGCATTTCGTGGATCAGAAATCCGTACTCGTCAAGAAAGGATTTGAGGCGCCCATCCATGATTTCGAGATTATGACGATGGATTTTGAGGACATCACCTACGATATTCTGGAGAGTGAAGAAGCCGTGACACTCATCGCTATGTATGACCTCAAGAAGACCGACCTCAAGCAGATCGACAAAGTAAAGGAACTCTTGGAGCATAACCAACCCTGCTACCTGTTAACCGGTTCCGGCGAAGAGGAGATTGAGACATTCTGCATGGAGCATGGCATTGACGAGCAGGCATTCTGCACCATTGATCCTGTCACCTTAAAAACAATAGTTCGTGCCAACCCGGGTGTGTTTGTGGTGCAAAATGGCACAATTATTGATAAATATAACCTGAAAAACAATTAACAAATCACTAAAAAACAAACAAAATGAGGAAAATTGTTGTAAGTATTTTTGCATTATTGGTGTCGTCGATGACACTAATGGCCGAGCGAGTCAGTCGTGAGGACGCTTCGCTCGTAGCAAACCATTTTATGAACGTAGCTGCGCCTTCGTCTGCTGATGGCGTAAAACGCATTGCACCTGCCAAACGAATGGTGCTCAAACAGACCTCCGCACAAACGGAGAACCAATACTACGTTTACGAGAACGAGAACGGCGAAGGATGGGTTATCATCTCCGCCAACGATGCTGTACGACCTATCTTAGCGTATTCCGAGACAGGCCATTTCCCAATCGAAAACATGCCGTCCAACCTCCGCAAATGGATGGGCAAATACGATTCATTCATCAGTCGTATTGAGACCGACAACGTTGAAGCGAGCGAAGAGACGCAGGCTCTATGGGACGAGTTGCGCCAGGATATCCGTCGTGCTCAGGCAGCAGTAGTGGTAGGTCCGCTGATCAAAACCAAATGGGATCAGGATACACCTTTTAACAACTTCTGCCCCGGTTATGGTTCCAATAAAGCCTATACCGGCTGTGTTGCTACCGCCATGGCGCAAGTGATGAAATACTGGGAATGGCCGATTAATGGAACCGGCAGCCATAGTTACAAACCGCTGGATGTCAACGAGCCTTACGATGAGTGGACCGGCGAGCCCAACTACTCACAACGATACAATTCTACTCTCTCAGCCAATTTTGAGACTACCACCTACGATTGGGAGAACATGTTAAATGACTATTCAGGATCGTATAACAGTGCTCAAAAAACGGCAGTAGCGACGCTGATGTACCACTGCGGTGTAGCCACCGAGATGATGTACGGCAACGATGCAGACGGCGGATCGGGTACGTACACGCTTAACTATCAAGAATGGGATACCAATGACAACGCGCAGAACGCATTCTACATGTACTTTAAATATAAGAAACCCACCGGACACGTACGCGATGGTATGAAATACGAGGGATACACCTATTATAAGAAATGGACCGATGCCGATTGGACTGCGATGGTGAAAGAGGAGCTGGATCAACAACGACCGATCATGTACGGCGGTGCCAGCGCTGAAGGTGGCCATAGTTTCATCTGCGATGGTTACAACAGTATGGATTACTTCCACTTCAACTGGGGTTGGTCCGGCGATGGAGATGGCTATTTTTCGCTATCTAACCTCAACCCCGGAAGCGGTGGTGCAGGTGGTGGCAGCTATAGCTTTAGCGAAGATCAAGATGTGTTGATCGGTATTGAGCCCGATCGGCAAGAGCCGGAGGCTATCGAGAATATCGAGACTACCACTTCGGCTCAGAAGACCATTTACAATGGTATGGTAGTAATCGTGCGCGATAATATATTATATGACTTAATGGGACAAAAAATTCAATAAACAGATATTCATATGAGAACAAAAATGGTTGCAGGTAACTGGAAAATGAACAAGAACCTGCAGGAAGGTGTAGCTCTGGCTACCGAGTTAAAAGAAGCAGTAAAGAACCCGATCGGCACGCCGTTTATTCACTTAGCTACCGTAGCGGAACTCCTCAAAGGCTCTGCAATCAAAGTGGCTGCTGAGAATTGCGCAGATCACGAGAAAGGTGCTTACACCGGAGAGGTAAGTGCTGAGATGGTAAAATCCACCGGCGCAGAGTACGTCATCCTCGGTCACTCCGAGCGTCGTCAGTATTACGCTGAGAGCTATGAGATGTTGGCAGAAAAGGTACGTCTGGCTCTCGCTAACGGTCTGAAGGTTATCTTCTGCATCGGCGAAGTGAAAGAAGAGCGTGAGGCAGGCAAGCAGAACGAGGTAGTGAAAGCACAACTCGAGGGTTCTGTATTCGGTCTGAGCGCAGAGGAGTGGAAGAACATCACCCTGGCTTACGAACCCGTTTGGGCTATCGGTACCGGTCTGACTGCTACTCCGGCTCAGGCAGAGGAGATCCACGCATATATCCGCTCCCTCGTAGCTGAGAAATACGGCAAAGAGGCAGCAGAGGACACGACGATCCTTTACGGCGGCAGCTGCAACGAGAAGAACGCAGCAGAGCTCTTCGCTTGCCCGGATATCGACGGTGGCCTCATCGGTGGCGCTGCCCTCGTAGCAGAGAAATTCTTAGCTATCATCGCAGCTCGCTAACCGGTTTAGAACCGGATCAAGCCAGCCATTCGGACTATGGGACTTATTAAGACCATCAATAGAAACGGAGAGATCCTAACCCCGCACATTGCTGACGACGTGTTCATGGCAGAGAATGCCACGGTTGTCGGCGATGTGACGGTGGGTGAAGGTTCGAGCCTCTGGTTCAACTCCGTACTCCGAGGCGATGTGAATACCATCACCATCGGTAAGCATTGCAACATACAGGACGGCGCAGTGCTGCACACGCTTTATAAGAAATCCACCATCACTCTTGGCGACTACGTGTCTGTGGGACATAATGTCACCATTCACGGCGCCGATGTAGATGACTACGCGTTAATCGGAATGGGTGCTACCCTACTCGACGGAGCCCATGTAGGCGAAGGAGCCATCGTGGCTGCCGGAGCGCTGGTACTCAAAGGTACACAGATCGGGCCTCACGAGATATGGGGAGGCGTGCCGGCTAAATTTATCAAGAAAGCCGATCCGGCGCAGACCGAAGAGATAAACAAAACCATCGCCAATAACTACGCCATGTACGCTTCGTGGTATAAAGAATGACAATTATGTTTAACAGAATTTTATTAAAACTCTCAGGAGAGAGCCTGGCAGGAACCAATAAACAAGGTATCGATCCTCAACACCTGGCAGAGTACGCCGAGCAGATCAAAGCGATTGCTCAGAAAGGCGTACAAATAGGAATCGTCATCGGTGGTGGAAATATCTTCCGTGGTCTGAGCGGTTCCCAAAAAGGTTTTGACCGCGTGAAAGGAGACCAGATGGGTATGTTAGCTACCGTCATCAACGCGCTTGCGTTAGCTTCTGCGTTGGAAGCCATCGGTCAACCGGTACGGGTGTTAACCGCAATCCGCATGGAACCTATAGGCGATTTCTACAGCCCGGCTAAAGCTATTCGCTTGTTGGAAAAGGGCAACGTAGTTATTCTTGCCGGCGGTACCGGAGCACCCTATTTCACAACCGACACCGGTTCGTCGCTCCGCGCGCTGGAGATCAAAGCCGACGTCATGCTCAAAGGTACCCGTGTAGATGGCATCTATACCGCCGATCCGGAGAAAGATCCGACGGCTACCAAGTTCGACGAGATCACCTATGACGAAGTCATCCGCCGCGGTCTGAAGGTCATGGACCTCACCGCCACCGCTATGGCGAAAGAGAACGGGCTGCCGATCTATGTCTTCAATATGGACCAACTCGGCAATTTACAGAAAGTCATTAACGGCGAACAAATAGGAACATTAGTAAAACCCTAAATAATATGGAAGACGAATTAAGCCTCTACGAGTCTGCAGCCGAAGAGCAAATGCAGGCCGCTGTCGCTCACTTGGACGACACTCTCCAGCACATCCGTGCCGGAAAAGCCAACCCGCGTATCTTGGATCCGATCAAGATTGATTATTACGGAGCAATGTCACCCTTAGCCAACTGCGCTACAATCACTACTCCTGACGCACGTACCATAGCTATCACGCCGTGGGAGAAAAAGCTCATCAGCGAGATTGAGCGCGCGATCATCAACTCCAACATCGGTCTGGCTCCTTCTAACAACGGCGAGACAATCCGTCTGATTCTTCCGCCGCTGACCGAGGAACGCCGTCGTGAGCTCTGCAAGCAATGTAAAGCCGAATCAGAGAACGCGAAGATGTCCATCCGTAATGCCCGCCGCGATGCCATTGAGGAGTTTAAGAAACTCGTCAAGAACGGTCTGAGTGAGGATATCGAGAAGGATGCGGAAGATGATATCCAGAAAGTTCACGACAAGTACGTGACTAAAGTGGAAGCCCTCTATGCTGCTAAGGAAAAAGAAATCATGACGGTATAGTCGCGTTCGGGTGCACTACGTTAGCACCCGTCGGGGGCCCCAATTATGAGAGGATTAGTCATTAAATCAACGGGAAGCAGCTACATCGTTCAGATAGAGGATGGTACGAATGTGGAATGCCATATCAAAGGCAATTTCCGCATTCGTGGCATTCGTAGTACCAACCCTGTAGCCGTAGGCGACTACGTAGAAATCGAGAGTCAAAAGTCAAAAGTAGAAGGCTCCGATACCGGTTTCTGGATTACGGAGATAAAAGATCGGCGCAATTATATCATCCGCCGATCTACTAATCTCAGCAAAGAGAGCCACATACTGGCATCGAATATTGACCAAGTCGCCCTTATCGTGACGGTCAATCACCCTGTGACTTCGACTACTTTCATCGACCGCTTCCTCGCCACCTGCGAGGCTTATCGCGTACCCGCGCTCCTTATATTTAACAAGATAGACCTGCTGACGGAAGATGAGTTAGCGCAATTGGCCGACCTGCGTGCGCTCTATCAATCGATCGGCTACAAGACAGTGGAGCTTTCCGCCATCAGCATGCAGCCCTCAGAAATCCTTCCGTTGCTGACAGGGAAAGTAACCCTTCTTTCCGGTAACTCCGGAGTAGGCAAATCTACCCTGCTCAATGCGCTTTTCGGACGTGAGGTCACCCGAACAGGCAAGATATCGGACGCCCATGACAAAGGAATGCATACCACCACGTTCAGCGAGATGTATTTTCTGGAAGACGGCGCTGTGATTGACACTCCGGGTATCAAGGGATTTGGCACGATCGATTTTGAGCGGGAAGAAGTCAGCCATTTCTTTCCTGAGATCTTCCGCATTGCACGGGAATGTCGTTTCGGTAACTGCACGCATACTAACGAACCCGGCTGCGCCGTGCAAGAAGCAGTCATACGTGGCGAGATTGCCGAAAGCCGCTATGAATCCTATCTGTCGCTCCTCGGCGACTGCGACGAGAGTAAGTACCGATAGCCGTTTTTTTCGTGAAAAATACACAAATACTTGCATATATCAAAAAAAAGTAGTACTTTTGCATCGTTTTTCATCCTGCGGTGTTAGCACATCGGTAGTGCATCGGCTTCCCAAGCCGAGGAGGCGGGTTCGATTCCCGTACACCGCTCAGTTGCGTCGGCAAAAAGCGAAAGCTTACGAATGAGAAGAGCAAACCGGTCTATCGCGCCGCAAGGTGAGGAAAGTCCGGGCAGCACAGAGCACCACAGCGGTTAACGGCCGTCAGGCAGAAATGTTTGATCCCTGCTACAGAGACGAGCGAAGTGAAACGAGCACATTGTGGGCTGCAATTCCAAGTAAACCGGCATTTGAGCGCTGCTCGCGTGAGTCGGAGGGTAGGAAGCGAGAGAAGGGCATGGCGACATGTACCTCGAGATTAATGATAGACGCCCGCAAGGGTACAGAACCCGGCTTATAGGTTTGCTTCTCACATTCGGAAGAAGAAAAGAACCATGAAGAAGAAATTTTCCCGAATAATAGGATTTGTCCGCTACGATATGTGGCGTAGGACCGCTACCGAATATGACGGATTCTTTCAGAAATTAGGTTATGCCATTATCCGTACCATCGTTCTGGTAGTACGCGGCTTCAACAACAAGAACCTCAACGACAAAGCCAAAGCACTTACCTACTCTCTTATCTTCGCTATCGTACCGATACTGGCGATGATTGTTGCTGTAGCCAAGGGGTTTGGAGTATCGGACGTGATTGAGACACAACTCAATAAATCGTTCTTGGGCGAGACGGGAATGGTACCGACCATTATGGAAATGGTAGATCGCTACCTTGAGACTGCGCAAGGCGGTGTGTTCATCGGAATAGGTATTCTCATCTTACTATGGGCGATCTATTCGTTCTTTCAGTCCGTTGAGTCAGCTTTTAACCAGATATGGAACGTTCAGAGATCGCGTTCCATCCTCCGCCAGATAACGACTTATATCGCTATTGTAGTGCTCATTCCTGTACTGATCGTCTGCTCAGCCGGTATCAATATATTCGTGCATACGACCGTAGAGAGTACCGTGCATATCGAAGTGCTACATCATTTCTTCCACACGAGCGGCGTGCAGTTCCTCCAGTTTGTGATCGTCTGGCTGTTCTTCATCGTAATGTATATCGCGATACCGAATACCAAAGTGCGGTTCATCAGTGCGCTCATTCCGGGCATTATCATGGGCACCCTTTTCCAGTTGCTGCAGATGTTGTCGGTTTACCTGATCGCCCTCTTGAGTCGCACGAGCATCGTCTATGGCGCATTCGCTACAATACCTATTCTGATGACATGGTTGCAATATACCAGCCTCTTGATTCTCATCGGTGCAGAGATGTCTTTCGCTATCCAGAACAACGAGGAGTTCGAATACGAGCAGGACTTAAAGGGAATGTCCAGACGCTACAAAGACTTCGTTATGCTCTACCTGCTATCAGTCATTATCCACCGCTTTGAAGCCGATGAGACACCTCTAACGGCGCATGAATTAGCCGTCCGCGACCACCTGCCTATCCGCCTGGTTAACAGGCTGTTATCACGATTAGTGGACACTGGAATACTGCGCGAGGTATATGTGGAAGGTGTGGAGGAGAAAACCTATCAGCCGGCTTTGGATAGCCATAAGATCAGTGTTGGTATGGTCATCAAACGCATCGAAGCGGAAGGCACAGAAGAATTCCTGCAAGCACCGACGGAGGAGATGCAGGAATTCTGGAACAAATATCTGAATCTCAAAGAGAGACATACTACATTGGACAATATATATGTAAACGAATTATAATGCGTATGAAAAACAAATTCTTCTTTTTGGCAATGGTGCTTCTGAGCGCTCAAATGGCATTCTCAGCACCGAAGATTGAGCAAGTTGAACCGCTATGCTGGTGGACGGAGATGCATACTCCGCTGACTGTGATGTTTCATGGTCAGGACCTGAAGGATGCCGAAGTGAGTGTACAACAGGTAGTGGGCGGCAAGGTCGTTCGCGGCGCATGCCACGGATTAGTGCCGCGCAGCCAGCACAACGCCGAGAGCCCCAATTATCTGTTTGTGGATTTCGGTGTATTCCAGCCGGGTACGTACCGCATCACGCTCAAGAAAGGCAAGAAGAAAGCGACTTATGACTATGTTATTGCTACCCGCCGTAAAGGCAGTCGGGACCGTAAGAGTTTTGACGCCAGTGATGTCGTTTACCTGATTATGAGCGACCGATTCGTAGATGGCGATCCCAGCAATAACAGCACTCCCGACACCCGTGAGAAAGCCGACAAGAAGAACCCGAACGGACGTTTCGGCGGTGATATACAAGGCATTATCAATTCACTCGACCATATCGAGAAATTAGGATGCACCGCTATCTGGCCGACGCCGATGTTAGGAGATGACGAAGAGGCATGGAGTTACCATGGTTATGCATGCTCGGACTACTACCATATCGACCCTCGTTACGGCTCTAACTCCCTGTACGCAAAGATGGTACAAGAGGCGCACAAGAGAGGTTTGAAGATTCTGATGGACATGGTTCCTAACCACTGCGGCGGTTCGCATTGGTGGATGAAAGATCTGCCCTACCAGGACTGGATCAATCAGTTCCCGCAGTTTACCAACACCAATAACTGCTTCACCGCCAACTACGATATTAACGCCTCGAAATACGACCGTAACTTATCCAACCGCGGATGGTTTGACCACCCGATGCCAGACATGAACTTGGAGAACAAAGACCTGCTGAAATACTTCCAGCAATGGGCTATCTGGTGGATCGAGTACGCCGATTTAGACGGTCTGCGCGTAGATACCTATCCGTATATCGAGAAGATCCCCGGTAGCAAATGGCTGAAAGCGATTCGCGAGGAGTATCCCGGTATCAATATCGTTGGCGAGTGCTGGACAAGACCGGCACCGGCGGTAGCATACTGGCAAAGCGGCACGAAGAATTTCGACGGCTTTGATTCCTACCTGCCGACCGTTATGGATTTCCCGACTGAAGAAGCTATCCGTCAAGCTCTGGAGAACGATGGTAACTATTGGGGCGGCGGTCTGACCAAGGTCTATGACGCACTCACGATGGATTACATGTACGCGGACGTGAATCGCCTGCTGACTTTCCTCGGCAACCATGACATGAGCCGTATCCGCGATGCTGTCAAGGACAAAGATGTCCGCCGCGTGAAGTTAGCTTACGTGCTCTTAGCTACCATGCGTGGCATCCCGCAAGTACTTTACGGAGATGAATATGCGATGATGTCATCAAATAAAGAGAACCCGAACGACCACTCGTACCTGCGTATGCCACTTCCGCAAGAAAGCGAATTGAACGCAGAGATGGCAGATATGTTCGATTTCCAAAGCCAACTCTTCCAATGGAGGAAGAAAGAGCCGGTGCTCCATTTTGGAAAGACCTTGCATTTCCTATCTCGCGACAACACGTACGCTTTCTTCCGTTATAATGACCAAGAGGCAGTATTCGTCTTCGCTAACGCTTCTGAAGAAGATCGCGAAGTACCGGTAAGCCACTACCGGGAGATTCTGGAAAACTACAACCCGATGGGTTCGGATCCGTTAAGCGGCAAGAAAGTGAGCCTCGTAAGACCATTCAAAGTAGCCGGATTAAGTACCGTAGTTGTCAAACTGACAAAGAAATGATGAAAGACCAAATGGTAAATAAAAAGACGTGTCCGCGATGCGGCGCGTCTTTTGTCTGTACCCACGACGCGTTCTGTCAGTGTGTGGGAGTGCCACTAAATGAAAAAGCGCGCGAGTATCTTCGCGCGCATTATTCGGATTGTCTCTGTAGGGCTTGTCTGGAGGAGATCAGTACAACCTGTTAGCAAAATGCAAAGTGGAATCGGGGGCGTTATTCAGGATATGAATGACGTCCTCTAACATTTCCTCGGGGTGCACTACCCCGCGCTCCCAGAAGTTATTCTGTCCTCCTTTGAGCCGCTGTTTGCGCCAATTATAGACGCGGCCGGACTGATAGGCCTTGAACCAGGTGTGTTTCTCATCTATCTCAGCCAGTTCCGCCAACGTGTTTCCTCCGGCGCCGACCCACACATCCGCGTCATGGAAATAATGAATCGTCTCTTCTATGGTCAGCGGGATAGAGGTCTCGCGCTCATCATTGTAGAAAGGATAAGCCGCACCAGCATCCTTGAAGAGGTACGCCAGATAGTTCTTGCCCGAGGGTACATACCACGTGCCGCGGAAATTATTGCCGGACATGATAGAGACCGGCTTCGCCTGACAGACCGTTTCGCCTGACAGACTGAGGTACTTTTTCTCTACTTCATGGAAAATCGAATCCGCCTGCGGTAGCTTGCCGACAAGCGCCCCGATGACGCGAATCCATTCCGCACGCGCCAGGGGCGAGTGCTCCTGCCATTCGTTAATGAAGATGATCGGCACACCTAATTTCTCCAGCCGCATGGCCTCAAGATTGTCGTACTGACCATAGTTTACCGCCAGAAGGATGTCCAATCCAGCCTGCAGGACCCGTTCTGCTGAAGGCTTCATCGAATCACCGAGATCAATCTCCGTACCTTTGACAGGCGTGTAGATGAGTTCGGGATTGCAGACAGCAGCCAGACAATCGATGGCGTCTAAGGCATAAAGGAATCCCACCTGCACGGTACTCATCGTCCCGATGCGTTGCAAAGGACGGGTGATCTCTATCCGCTGGTAGGGCTGGAAGACCTCCACGATGACCGATGAGTCCGTCTCGGTAAGCGAAAAGCCCTCGGCGTACTTATTGCCCTGCGGCACACTCCCCTGCTCCGCAGGCTGCGAGGTGCAGCCCGGGAGCAGAAGAGATAAAATCACCCCGACAGAAAGAACCAACAGAAGCCTTACGTATGCGTTGACCGTCGGTTGACCGTCGGTTGACCGTCGGTATTGAACCGTATTTGGAAAGAGATCAGACATTATTTTGCGCCGAGATCATCAAATGCAAAATATGCCGGTGTGGTCATGCCGTATGAGTTCTTCTTGGAACTTGCCAAGCTGAACGTGATAGCATCTACTTTACCCAGTGAACTCAGATCCACATAAGTCCAGTCCTGAATGTAGGTCTTGCCTTTTGCCAACTCTACAGTCACCTCACTATTTACTGCCTTACCGTTCAGTGAACCATGAATAGTCAGCGTGAAATAGTCGTTGTCTCCAAACGGGGCAGCTCCGTCATCCGACATTCCGTCACCGTTCAGGATTGCATCTACTACCCACGGCGTGTTACATACATAGAATCCCGGAACAACAGCAGCCTCTTTGAGGAAAACAGAATCCTGACCTACATACGAACCGGTCCAAACAACGAATTTCTGACCAGCGTGTGCGCCTCCTGCAGCGGACATGTCGTTTTGATAATCGCCTTTGTACTCTTTGCCGGTTTTGCTGGAAACAATGTTACCATAATAATAGGTCCCCCAATCGGAGACACTTACTTCCTGTTGGAAACGGAAGTCACCACTCTCGAAGACACCGCTCTCGGTCATGTGGTACACACTCTCCGAAGCGAGGTTGATGTTCTCGAAATCAGCTACTGCGAGCGCTTTTTCCGGCTCGTTTTTCTGACAAGCTGTAAAGGTCATTACCAATGCAGCTACAAAAAGAATTGATTTTTTCATTTGTTTTGTTTTTTGATTGTTAATAAATGTTGATTATAAAAAGTGTTGTTTGCACTATGGTTCTACATGTAAATCGATTGCGCCGATGATCTCTGTACTGAGTTCGCCGGTCTGATTGTAGGTCTCATCGACCGCGGTGTAGATACG
This sequence comes from uncultured Bacteroidales bacterium, assembly GCA_900317885.1. Taxonomy (GTDB): domain Bacteria; phylum Bacteroidota; class Bacteroidia; order Bacteroidales; family Paludibacteraceae; genus Colicola. The sequence continues at coordinate 20,768 of ONIM01000036.1, forward strand.
GATGAAGTCAACAGTTGGCAGACTGACTGAGTTTCCATCCGCATCTACAGCCCACGATATGTCGAATGAGGTACCTGAAAGATCATTATTGGGTTTGTTATCCGCGTATCCGTAGTCCAATATCCGCTGCACGTTTTGTCCGCCTATCTGCTCGGTGAGCGGCGCCAGAAGCGAGCCCGTAAAGGTCATCGAAGAGACCTTGATCCACTGCGGGTAATAAGGCTGCCGGTGGAAAGGATTTCGAATGGTATCGCTCTCTCGTGTGTAGGTTTTGGTATAGGAATGAACGGTCGTCGGATTGTCGTACTCGGAGCCTTTAAGTTCGTACCAAGTATCGTCGGGTTTGCCGTTGCCGTTCTCGTCTCGGCTGACCATCACAATACCCGGCTCAGAACTACCGTACGCCTCGTTTCCGGTCATCCGGAACGCATTACCAAGGATGCGGAGGTCATAGCCGTCTTGGTTCTCTACGGCGTGGTCAAAGCCGAAGGTGATGTATCCTCCCCATCCTCCGAGGCAGACGAGTCCGCCGGCATTATTGGCAATCGCCAACTCACATTTGCGACACATCGCCGCTGCATCATCGCCCTCTTCATACTTCGGCAGAACGTTCACAAACTGCCCCATCGCGGGTACATACTCATACACGCGTGATATATACGGAGAGGACTTCGCGGGCTTCGAAGAGGCGGTATCGGGGTATAAATCATAGGCTTCGCTGACACGGCAGAGGTGTCCGGGTATATCTCCGGTAAGGGCAGACCAGTGTTCCTTGCCGTCGTACCCGAAGCAATGCAGCACACCCGAAGAGACATAATTCTTTGCGTCGCTGATATAGAGCACATCAGTCGTCGCCAAGAGACAGTAAGGGTGCTCGAAAGCGGAGATATCTATCGGCTGGTCTTGCTCGGTGTAGTCGATGGTGGAGAAAGCGCGGAGGGTGTGGGCGTCTCTATCTATCATGTACGCCACAGAGCCAAGAATGGAAAGATTACTAATCTTCACCGACAGATGCTTAATAGTAGTACTATGGTCTAGGATTACCACGTCTTTATCCGTACTTACCCATAGTTTTCCACTGTCATCCGGGCGGATGCGTTGAGGGTTCGGACCCACGGTGATTTTCTCAATCTCGGTGAAGGAGTTCAGGTCGATGACGGAGACGGTCGAGTCGTGGCGGTTGACCAAATATCCACCGGAGTTAACAACGTAGAGTTTGTCGCCGAGGATACAAAGTTCGTCCGGCTGGTGTCCCACCTTCACTTCGCGGGTGATTTGCAGGGTCGCTGTATCGACCTCAAAGACCGATCCTAAGAGTTCGGGATCAGCCACCGAACCGACATAGGCAGAGACGAACATCTTATCTCCGCGGAACGCCATGTAGCGGCAGTTTGGTATCTCTATCTGGCTGATATGACGGGATTTACGATCCATCACTTCAACTTTATGGGAGCAGTTAATGACTGCATAAAGGCGACCGCCATAAACCTGTATATCGTTGCCGACGTCTCCTAATTCCTTGAGTTGATGGGGGTTCTGCGAACCATACCAGTTGGCATAATAATCACCTTTCTCCAAGTTGATATAATCCAGGCGAGCTTTGTTAGAGCCCATATTTCCCTCGCAAAGGACATAGAGTCCACCCGTGCGCACCTCGTCCGTCACGTGCGTGCCGATGGTCGGATAAACGACCTCGTCACCGCGACAGGAGGACAAGACCGCAATCGCAGACAGAATACAGACCGCTACGCTGACAAAATACAGATTTCTTAATATCTTACGGCTATAGTGCATCGTACGTTTTGTTTAGGCATCGGGTAATTTTGGATCACTTCGTAATCCTGCCCGAGCAAGTTATTGAGTTCTATATTCGCTTTCAGCCATAATGGGTGTATGGCGTATGGTGTACGGTGTACGGTAATCCCCCACTCTCCGTAGAGCGAGAGGTCATGCGTGTACCAGGGCTGAACATAGTTATAGATGGTGTTCTCCTGCTGTCCGTAGCGTTCTCCTACGTAGATGAAGGAGTAGTTGAGACCGTAGTGGTCTCCGCGGCGGCTGGTCCATTCGAGTCCGAGTACCGCGCTCCCGCTATGCCAAGGGATGTACGGAATCTGGTGACCATAATAGGTGTCTGACGTATTCGTGACGTCGATTGCCTTCTGATAGGTGTAGTTGAGCCTCGTGCGGAGCACCCAACGCAGCGGCAGGAAGAAAGAGAAATCGGCTTTGGCATCGACACCGTTGATTTTCACCGTGCCGAGATTGAGCATCGTCCAACGGAACTGCTGACCCTTGGGATACGCGATAATCTTATCCGTGACGCGGTTGTAGTAATAAGAGACCGCTACGCTCAAAGAGGAAAGACCGGCTTTGCCTGAAAGACCGTCCTTCGGACTAAAAGACCGATTTACAATCGTATAGGCCAACTCCAGCGAGTGCTGGCGGGCTAACTCCGGACGGAGGGAAGCGTTGCCTAAATCTGTATAATAGAGGTCGTTGAAAGTCGGATAGCGGTAACTCTGCTTGTAGAAGGCGTTGAGACTGAGGTCAATCTTAGGGTACGGCCGGAAAGAGAGGAACACTCCCGGAGTAACTTTAGGCTGAACGCCGGTTGCAGACTGCTGATTGCTGACAGCCGTCATCAGAACTGATGCTTGCGCGCGGAGATATTCCTTGAAATTAAAGGCTGTAGCAGCAGAGAGCCAATGGCTATGTCGTGCAAAATGGTCCGCGCCATCCTCCAAGAGCAGGTTCTCTCGCGCAAGAGCATTAAACTGATAATCATACGCCAGGGAAAGGTCCCACCAACTAAAGATGCGGAACTTATTGGCAAAAGAGAGGTATGCCTCCTGCTGGGTATATTTGTTGTTGGAGGGTAAGAGACGCTCGTCGTAGTTCTGATAATGGGTAAAATCATTCGCGTACTTCGCTAAGAATCGCGTACTCCACCGATTAAACCATTCGTCCTGCCACTGGGCTTGCACAAATGTATTGCGATCCCAAAGGCGCTCTCCATTTCGCCAGACATTATTGACAATCGCGCCGGGTACGCCTCGCTCGGAATAATAGTTATACACATGTACGCGCCAGAAGCCCGTCGTGCGGTAATAATGATGCAGACCGAGTTCGGTACGCACAGCGTTTACATCGCCGTTCTGACGCACCGCCGTGGTGTCATACGCCGTCTCACCGGAAGGCAGCACACGGCGATAGCGGAAGGGGTACTTGCCATCCGAATACACGTACTCGGCATCAAGGGTCAGCGAGAGGCTCTCCGTCAGCTTGACATCGACGCCCACATTGGGGTTCGCAAGCGAGAAAGAGCCAAAACGCATCTGCCCGTGTACGTGCACCTTCTCGCCCTCTTTAAAATAAGGTTTACGGGTCGTGAGATACACGTTTCCCGCAGCGCCAAACTCCCGTGCAGACTGGAAGATATCGGATTTCTGGCCATTAAAGAGCTGTATCTCCTCGAGGTTATCCAGCGAGAAACGTCCCAGATCCACCTGCCCGTTCTGAGCGTTGCCAAGCTGCACGCCGTTATAGTACACCGCCGTGTGCTGGCTTCCCATAGAGCGGATATTGATGGTCTTGATACCTCCCACTCCGCCGTAGTCCTTGAGTTGTACACCGGAGAAATAGCGCAAGGCATCTGCGACAGAGAGCGCATTCAGACGCTGGAGTTCGTCCCCCTTTAGGGACTGCGGGACAATAACATCTTTGGCTAACGAGCGTGCCGTGACCTCCACTTCCGAGATTTGGAAGCGGTTATATAAAGAGTCCTGCTCTGCTTCGCTCATCGCAAAAGCAGAGCGCGCCACAAGCGCAATAAACAGTATAAAAAAGATTCTTTTTGCCATTGTTGGTCCTACTCCAGGAGGACTTCTCAATTAAGGCTCATCGCAAGCGATCTGGCTTAGACCCGAAGGTCATCACAGTTGCCGGTCAGCCCGGGATTTACACCCGTGTTCTCTCGCGATCAGCTATTCACCACAAGGGTTATTTATTTTTTTGCAGGATCAGTTGTTAAATCGATTCCTAATTTCTTAAATGTTCTCCAATCCACCTCGTTGAGCATCACGGTCGAGTGCGCCTGACATCCCTTCAGTAAAGGCAAGGTGTCTAATGCTTTGCGGCAGTTCTCCTCTTGCAGCGAGAGCACCGACAGCGCCACTAAGACCTCGTCCGTATGCAGCCTCGGGTTCTTGCCGTGCAGGAAAGAGATCTTCGTCTTCTGAATCGGACCGATATATTTCTCCGGGATAAGCCGAACCGAATGGTCGATACCCGCCAACTCCTTCATCGCATTAAGCAGCAGCGCAGCAGAAGATCCCAACAGCGGTCCTGCCTCCGCAGTAATGATTTTTCCATCCGGCAGTTCAATAGCCGCTGCGTGGGCAAAGGAACCATCGTGCAGAGCGCCAGAGAGAGCGCGTCGTTCACGGGCAGCCACCGTCGTACGGCGCTCAGCGGTCGTAATACCCACTTGTTGCTGAAGGATCGCCAGTTTCTTGATCTCCGACTCATTACACTTGCCATTAGCCAGATGGCAGAGCGCGCGGAAATAACGGCGGATGATCTCTTGCTTGCACGCTTCACGCACCGCCTCGTCATCGCTGATACAAAAGCCCACCATATTCACTCCCATCTCCGTCGGCGACTTATATGGGCTCTCGCCGTAGATGGATTTGAAGAGCGCATCGAGTACCGGGAATATCTCTATATCGCGGTTGTAGTTCACAGCGGTCTTGCCTGTTGCCTCCAGATGGAAGGGGTCGATCATGTTCACGTCATTGAGGTCAGCAGTAGCCGCTTCGTAGGCTACGTTGAGCGGATGCTTGAGCGGGAGGTTCCATACAGGGAAAGTCTCGAACTTCGCGTACCCCGCCTCACAACCGTGTTTCTGCTCGTTGTAGAGCTGACTTAAGCAAACCGCCATCTTTCCGCTTCCGGGACCCGGTGCCGTGACGATAACCAGAGGACGAGTCGTCTCCACATAATCATTCTTTCCGAAGCCATCATCAGAA
>ONIM01000037.1 GCA_900317885.1 uncultured Bacteroidales bacterium
GAACTCGATCGACATGTACAAGGCAGCTGCCGTTTGGAGAGATTTCTACTATACCTATGCCATCGGAGCCGAAGAAGCAACCGTTGCCACCAACGATGTCCAAGTGGAACCGCAGGACAATGCAGCAACACTCACCTGGCCGACGAGCAACAATGCCGCATCTTATACCATCCAGATTACCAAAGATGGTGTTGTCTTCTGTACGCTTGTCTTCAACTCTAACGGTCAGCTGACAGGCATTGCGTTTGCGCCCGGTCGTGACGGGGCTTACGACGCTCCGGCAGCCATTATGACCGCAAACGGTTTACAATTCACAGTAACGGGTCTGGATAGCGGTACCCAATACGGCTATAGCGTAACCGCTAAAGATTCTAACGATCAACCTGTTGCCACATATTCCGGTAGTTTTACCACGACAAGCGAAGGTATTGCTACAGGAGTAGAAGAAATTTCCTCTTCCCTTCAGGGTGGAGACAGGGGTAGACTCATCCTCCGTAACGGCCAGATCTTCATCCTCCGCGGGGAGAAGGAATATACCCTCACGGGACAGGAGGTGAAATAAAGCCGCACATAAATGAGCGGCGCATAAACGCTAAAAAGCTGGATAAAATCCCGCGGAAATGAACATACAGAGCGGGATATTATCCCGCGGAGCTACCAAGAAAGGGACATTCGGGAACGGATGTCCCTTAAACGTTGCGTAAACGTATCGGAATAGTCAGTACAAGAACCAAATAAGAACTAAATATGAACTAAAGAACAACTAAATAAGAACTAAATAAGAACTAAAGAATTATGTAAAATAGAAAGGTAAAACTTCAAAACAAAAGTCATAATTCTGCAGACCTTGCGCTGACGTTGCGCTGAGGGTAGGGAGAAAACAATGAAAATCCCGCGACTCGAGAGAGAAGCGGGATTTATATAGTTAAGAGGTCCTTTTTAAAAGCGAAAACAGCCGTCATCGCGACGTCTGTTTTTCTAAGGTATTAGTCTGTTTATTTAAGGTACAAAAAAGATTGGTCTTGTTATGTCTTTGGAGTTTCAATAACAACCCTCATTTTGCTAACTGTAGTTGTCATTTTCAAATCCGATGCAAAAGTACTGCTTTTTTTTGATATGACCAAATCTTTTTATATGTTTTACAACATATTTCACCAAAAATCTCAATTTTTTAACATTTTTTGCACAATTTATGGGGTAAATCACAATCTTTCCAGCTCAATTACTTCCAAATTGTCAATTTTTGATCCATCGATGGTGAATCTCAAAAGCGTCTGGCAGGGTTGCCATCCTTGTTTTCCTGCAGCTCCGGGATTCATGGTAAGAAACTTAAATTGGTTATCGTATTGAACTTTCAATATATGGCTGTGACCACAAACGAAGAGATCGATGATGTTATTGTTGATTGGTGATTGGTCATTGGGCATTTGGGCAGTTTTGGCTTCCAAACTTTTGCGGAACCAGAGTATGAGCCACGGGTTGTATTTGCCGGGATAACCGCCAATATGGGTCATAAGGACGTTTACCTCTTCTACGCGAAAGCGGTAGAACTCAGGAAGGGAGTAGCGCACATCTCCGGAATCCATATTTCCATATACCGCGCGCGTGGGTTTGAACTCCCGCAGGGCTTGTAACACTTCTGCAGAGCCTATATCGCCGGCATGCCAGATCTCATCCACATTCTTGAAATGTTCAAAGATGCGGCGGTCTAAAAGTCCGTGCGTGTCCGATAAGAGGCCAATGCGAGTCATAATAATTGATAATTGACAATTGATAATTGATAATTATTTCTTCGTGAGGTGATCTATCGTGACGATGGCTGCTATGATAGCAATAATTGCTATGGTGACAAAGAAGACTACGTCGCGGAGGTCTAAGACGCCGCGGGAAAGGGCAGAGTAGTGGTCCTGCAACAATACCCAATACAGCACAAAACAGCTTAATGCTCCGGAGATGAAACAAACGATCTGGCTTTTGCTGAACGTAGCGCAGAGAAGTCCGATTGCCATAAATGTACCTGACAAAAGTATCAAGCCTATGAACGAACCCAAGAAGGCACCGCTGTCCAAGTTACCCATCGGTTCTGCCATATATGCCACTACAAAATAGTGAACGAAACAAGGTAGCAGACCGATCAGGACTAATGTCCATGCTGCGAAATACTTACCGAGCATTATGCGTGTAAGCGAAATGGGTTTTGTGCGAATAAGATCCCAGATGCCCGATTGGCGTTCTTCGGAGAGGAGCCGCATGGTTAATGCAGGACAGAGCAACATGAAGAGCCACGGCGATAATTGGAAGAGTCCGTCCACTTGGGCGTACCCGGAATCAATGATGTTCCATTGACCGGGTATCACCCAAAGGAAGAGGCTGATCGCCAATTGATACAAGCCTATGACGATGTATGCAATCGGCGTGGAAAAATAATATCGAAGTTCCTTGAGGAACATTTGTGATTTATGATTTATAATTTATGATTTAGTGTTTTACCTCCATGTTCTTGTTTACCGGGGTTTTCGGGAAGAAGATCCAGAAGGTAACGGCCACAAAGAGTGCGAAACCGGCGAAGATAAACCATGCTTCTCTCCATCCATCCCAAACAGCCACAGGACCTTGTGCGGTTACTTCTTGAGCCATGACAAGTTTATTGATGATAGCTTGTGCAGAGAGCGTACCGATCGTAGCTCCAAAGCCGTTGGTCATCATCATAAAGAGACCTTGTGCAGACGAACGCTGTGCTTCTTCGGTCTCCTGATCGACGTAGAGCGCACCGGAGATATTGAAGAAATCAAAAGCAAAACCATAGACGATGCAGCTTAGAATGAAGAGGATGACTCCCGGGAATCCCGGGTTTCCGGCTCCGAAGAAACCAAAACGGAAGACCCACGCGAACATCGCCATTAGCATGACGTTCTTGATTCCGAAGCGTTTGAGGAAGAACGGAATAGCCAAGATACAGAGTGCCTCGCAGATCTGGCTGATGGAGATAAGGATGTTTGCGTGCTGAACACCAAAGGTGTTAGCAAACTCTTCGATTGCGCCAAACGAGGTGATGAAGGGGTTTGCATAACTATTCGTCACTTGCAGACACATACCTAACATCATCGAAAAGATGAAGAAAAGCGCCATCTTCTTTTGTTTGAAGAGCGCAAAGGCCTTCAGACCGAGTGCCTCTACGAGATCGACCGATCCTTCTGCTTTCTTAATCTCACAAGCCGGAAGCGTGAGCGAATATGCGGCTAACAAGAGGCTCAAACCGCCGGAAACGACAAACTGCCAAGGAGTAGCTTGGAAGCCGAGCAGGTCGATACACCACATGGTCGCAATGAAACCCACCGTTCCAAACACACGAATCGGCGGGAAGTCCTTGACGGTATCCATCTTGGCTTTGACGAGTGCGTTAAAGGCCACGGAGTTTGTCAGCGCGATGGTCGGCATGAAGAATGCTACGGAGATCGTGTAGAGCGAGAAGAGGGTAGCAAACTGCACATCTGCCGCCGTATAAGCATATAGACCTGCGGCACACATGAAGAGACCCGCTAAGGCGTGGCAAAGGCTGAGCGTCTTTTGCGCCTGAATCCAGCGGTCCGCCACAATACCCATTAAGGCAGGCATGAAAAGGCTGACGATTCCTTGGATGGAGTAGAACCAACCGATGTGCTGACCCATACCTTGTTTGAAGAGGTATGTTCCCATTGAGGTTAAGTACGCGCCCCAGACAGCGAACTCCAGGAAGTTCATGACGATGAGGCGGATTTGTAGTGATCTGTTTTTCATATTGATTTGATTTTACTGGTTGTCCTAGTTTCCTAGGAATCCTAGGCTCCTAGAATTCCGAGGTGAAATGGAAGGTAATATGTTTATAGTCCTGCTGCGCCATGGAGAGGACGTACGCGGAGTCTGCCATGAAGACATCGCGGCCTTCTTTGTCCGTCGCCATGTACTGGGCCTTGCGTTTCTTGAAGGTGTCGAGTTCAGCATCGTCGTCGGACTCAATCCAGCAGGCTTTGTACATCTGGAGCGGTTGCCAGCGGCATTTAGCCTGGTACTCATGCTCGAGACGGTATTGGATAACTTCAAACTGCAGTTGTCCCACCGTTCCGATAATCTTACGGCCGTTGAGTTGGCTCACAAAGAGCTGTGCGACACCTTCGTCCATAAGCTGGTTGATACCTTTTTCTAACTGTTTCTGCTTCATTGGATCGGCGTTGTCGATGTACTTGAACATCTCCGGCGAGAAAGAAGGAAGCCCTTTGAAGTGCAGTTTCTCACCGGCTGTGAGCGTGTCTCCGATCTTGAAGTTGCCGGTATCGGGAAGACCCACTACATCTCCTGCAAAAGCTTCATCGACGGTCTCTTTTTTTTGCGCCATGAAGCAGGTCGGAGCGGCAAAACGCATCTGCTGGTCCTTGCGCACGTGATAATAATAGGTGTTGCGCAGGAACTTACCGGAACATATCTTGAAGAAAGCAATGCACGAGCGGTGATTCGGATCCATGTTTGCGTGGATCTTAAAGCAGAAAGCTGTGAACTTATCTTCCATCGGTTCCACTATACGCTCTTCGGCTGTCACAGGAAGAGGGGAGGGTGCATTGGCTACCAGAAAATCCAGCAGTTCCTGCACGCCGATGGTCTTGTACGCCGAGCCGAAGAAGACAGGAGCCAAGTCGCTGCGCAGGTATGCCTCTTTGTCAAACTCCGGATATACGCCATCAATCATCTCCAGATCTTCTTGCAGTTTCTCGGAGAGTTCTGCCGGGCGATTATTGAGCGCGAAGACAGACTCGAATTTTAAGCCCTGCCCGTTCGCCCACGTCACGGGTGTGCAATGAATACCGAGTTCTTTTTCTGCTTCGTCCATCAAATCGAAAGGATCTTTGCCTTCGCGGTCCATCTTGTTCATGAAAACCATGACCGGCGTCTTGCGCATCCGGCAGACCTCCATGAGTCGGCGGGTCTGCGTCTCGACACCTTTGGCAGAGTCGATGACGACGATAGCTGAGTCCACTGCGGTAAGCGTACGGAAGGTATCTTCCGCGAAATCCTGGTGACCCGGCGTATCGAGGATGTTAATGTGATGGCCTGCGTAGTCAAAGCCCATGACAGAAGTTGCCACAGAGATACCACGTTGCTTCTCAATCTCCATCCAGTCGGAGGTAGCGGTCTTACGAATCTTATTGGATTTAACCGCTCCGGCTACGTGAATAGCGCCTCCATAGAGCAGGAGTTTTTCTGTAAGGGTCGTTTTACCGGCATCCGGGTGCGAGATGATCGCAAAAGTGCGACGTTTTAATATTTCGTTTTGATCAGAAGATGGGAGCATTAGCGTAAAGTGGCGCCAAATTTGTCCTCAAAGGTCTTTTTGAGGCGGTTCATAATGTTCTCAATCTGTGTATCTTTGAGCGTGTTCTCTGCATCCTGAAGAATGAAAGAAAGGGCATAAGACTTCTTGCCTGCCTCAAGATTCTTGCCTTCATAGACGTCGAAGAGATAGACGTTCTTGAGGAGCTTGCGCTCGGTAGCAAAAGCTTCGCGTGCGAGGTCTGCGAACTCGATGGATTTATCTACAAGAAGCGCAAAATCACGTTTGACCTCCGGATATTTCGGCAGGTCGTTGATAACTGCTTTGTATTGCTTATTCTGCTTGAGCAGTTGGTTCCAATCGAGGTCTGCGTAATAGACTTCCTGGTCAATATCAAAGGCTTTGAGTTGCTTGCGCGATACGATACCGATGAAGCCTAAAGGCTTTCCGTTAGCGGGTTTAAGGACGAGTCCATCGGAGAAGAGTTCGTTCTCCAAGCGCTCTACGGTCACTTTCTCGATGTCCACGCCAAGGCGCACAAGGATGTTGTTGACATAGGCGTGGAGCTGGTAGAACGTGGTTTTTTCCTCTTTGCGAACCCAGCTCTGTGCGGCTTTGTTACCCGTGAGCCAAAGACCGATATGCGGTTCTTCGGAGTACTCGACGAGCGAGTTCTCGGGATTATGCTCGCGCGCTGCAGGATTGGCATGGAAATGATAGCAGTTGCCGAACTCATAGAACTTGAGGTCATTGTTCTTGCGGTTGGCATTGCGTGTGATGGACTCAAGTCCGCCGAAGAGGAGCGTCTGACGCATCACACCGAGGTCTTGGCTCAGCGGATTCATGATCTTGACGCACGTGTCAAGCGAGAGTTCTGTTAACGGCTCGTAGTATGCGATTTTCGTGAGCGAGTTATTGAGGATCTCGTTGAAGCCCTGTGCGGTCAGTTGTTCCGCAATCTTACGACGCAGTTTCTCGGGATCGGGTTTAATGCCGTACGCGAGGCTGGTGTTCAGTTTCTCCGGGAACTCCACATTGTCATAGCCGTAGATACGAAGGATATCCTCCACAACGTCACACTCGCGCTGAACGTCCACGCGGTAGCGCGGAACGGCGAGATTCCAAACAGAGCCGTTTTTGCTCAATATCTCTATCTCGAGGGCTTTGAGGATCGTTTCAATCGTTTCCTCGCCGATGGCTTTACCGATAAGGCGGTTGACGCGGTTGATATCGATGGTCACAGACCAGGGTGAGAGTAGCGTAACATCTGCTGTATGGTCTAGGATTGGTCCTACAAAAGTCCCTTTTGCTACCAATTGAATAAGCAATGCGGCGCGTTTGAGGACATAGAGTGTGTTGCAAGGATCACAGCCACGCTCGTAACGGAAGGATGCGTCTGTCTGGAGCTGGTGTCTGCGGCTGGTTTTGCGGATGGTTACGGGGTCGAAATAAGCGGACTCCAGGAAGATATTCTTGGTGTTTTCCGTCACACCGCTCTCGAGTCCTCCGAAAACGCCGGCGATACACATTGCTTCTTCTTTGTTGGCAATCATGAGGTCGCGTGCGTCCATTGTGCGCTCTACGCCATCGAGGGTAACGAATTTATCGCCTTGGTTCGCATAACGAACGTGGATCTCGTTACCTTTGATCTTGTCGGCATCGAAGGCATGGAGCGCTTGTCCCATCTCGTGCAGGACGAAGTTCGTGACATCGACGATGTTGTTAATCGGGCGAAGTCCGATAGCGAGAAGGCTGTTTTTGAGCCATTCCGGCGATTCTTTCACTTCCACGCCTTGGATATAAAGACCCGAATAACGCGGAGCTGCGTCCGGCGCTTCTACAACTACTTTTATCGGCGATTCGTTGAGGTCTAACTTGAACTCGTCCACAGATGGTTTGGTAAGTGCCACTTCCTGGCCGTGCGCCTTGTAATAGGCATAGAGATCGCGTGCTACACCATAGTGAGAAGCTGCGTCTGAACGGTTCGGAGTAATATCCACCTCGATGATGGTGTCGTTCTCAATGTGGTAATAATCAGCTGCTTTCATGCCGACCGGAGTGTCCGCCGGCAGAACGATGATGCCATCGTGGCTGGTTCCGACACCAATCTCATCTTCAGCACATAACATACCGAAGGAATCCTCGCCGCGGAGTTTGCCTTTCTTGATCGTGAACGATTGATCCCCGTCGTAGAGAACCGTTCCGATGGTAGCGACAATGACTTTCTGTCCGGCAGCCACGTTCGGTGCGCCACAGACAATCGGTAAGGGTTCGCCCTCGCCGATATTGACGGTTGTGAGATGCAAGTGGTCAGAGTTGGGATGCGGAACGCAAGTCAGCACTTCGCCCACGACGAGTCCTTTGAGACCGCCTTTGATCGTTTCTACCGCTTCTACGGTACCCACTTCCAGACCGATAGAAGTAAGAATTTTCGCTACCGTTTCTGCATCGTCAGGCAATGCGATGTAGCGTTTTAACCATTTGTAAGATATATTCATTTTCTACTAATATTTATGCGTATTCACAAATTGCGTGCAAAGTTACGCAAAAAAAATGACATATGCAAACAAAAATAAATTTTTGTAGATTTTTTGCGCGGGGATTGATGAATGGAAAGGAAGAGTGGGGAAGTTGTGTTCTCACGTGTGGTCGTGCGCGTATGAATGGCTAAAACGGGCATAAAGGGCATATATTTGCGTTCTAAGCGCATGAAAGTTTTCTGTCGGGGTTCTGTCGGAAAAGAAAGAAAAATCAAAAAAAATGAAAAAATATTTGCACATGTCGAAGATTTTTTGTAATTTTGCAGCGCAAAATGTGTGGTCGCGTTCGGCAAATAGGTCGCAAAGAACCATACCGCTCCGCTAAATGGTAGGTGCGACCATTGCCTCCGCTCTCCCCACCACAACAAGTTGTGTCGGGGGGCCCAAATAGAAAATCAATAATAAATAACAATACAAAATGGAAGAAAACAACGATTTGATTAAGAATGATCACATCATTCCTGTGAAGATTGACGAGGAAATGAAGTCCTCGTACATCGATTACTCGATGAGTGTGATTGTGCCTGTTCACCGCCGTGTGCTGTTCGGAATGAACGAGTTGGGCAACACCTCTGACAAACCGACTAAGAAGAGTGCACGTATCGTGGGTGAGGTAATGGGTAAGTACCACCCACACGGTGACAGTTCTATTTACGGCACGTTAGTTCGTATGGCGCAACCTTGGGCAATGCGTTATTGCCTGGTAGATGGTCAGGGTAACTTCGGTTCGGTCGACGGCGATGGAGCCGCTGCAATGCGTTACACGGAGGCTCGTCTGTCGAAGTTGGCAGAAGAGATGCTTCGCGACATAGACAAGGACACCGTCGATATGCAGAATAACTTCGACGACAGTTTGAAAGAGCCGGTTGTGCTGCCTTGCCGCTTTCCGAACCTGCTGGTGAACGGCGCAAGCGGTATTGCTGTCGGTATGGCGACGAACATGCCGACGCATAACCTGAGCGAAGTGATTGACGGTTGTTGCGCGTACATTGATAATATTAAGGCGCGCATGCATGACGCGAGCGTGAAAGAGATCACGGTGGAGAATCTGATGGAGTATGTGAAAGCTCCGGATTTTCCAACCGGCGGCACTATCTACGGCTATCAGGGTGTACGTGACGCTTTTGAGACCGGCCGCGGAAGGATTGTGATTCGTTCGAACGCAGACATCGAGACCGATGACAACGGACGTGAGCGCATCATTATTACCGAGCTGCCGTACGGCGTTGTGAAGAGCGATCTGGTGAAGAATATCGCAGAGCTCGTGAACGACAAGAAGATCGAGGGAATCGCTGATATCAACGACCACTCCAAACGCGATATCCGTATCGTGGTGGAGGTTAAACGCGACGCAAACGCACAGGTGGTTTTGAATAAGTTGTATAAGTTCACGGCACTCCAGTCGAGTTTTGCAGTCAACAATATCGCGCTGGTGAAAGGCCGTCCTATGTTGCTGAATCTCAAGCAGTTAATCGGTTACTTCATCGACCACCGCATGGATGTCGTAACCCGTCGTACGCGCTATGAGTTGCGTAAGGCAGAGGAGAAAGCGCACATCTTGGAGGGCTTGATCATCGCAGTAGATAATATTGACGAGGTGGTTCGTATCATCCGTGCGAGCCGCACTCCGGCAGATGCACAAACGAACCTGGAGGCTCGTTTCAATCTCGATAACCTGCAATCGAAAGCCATCGTAGATATGCGTCTGAGCGCTCTTACCGGTCTGCGTATCGATGAGTTGAAGGCCGAGTACGAGGAGATCGAGAAGTTGATCGCTCATTTGAACGAGTTGCTGGCTAGCGAGGAGATGCGTTACGACGTCATCAATGCCGAGCTCATTGAGATAAAGGATAAATACGGCGACGAGCGTCGCACGAAGATCGTGAAGATGGCGACGGAGTTCAATCCGGAAGATATGTACGCAGACGATGAGATGGTGATCACTATTTCTCATCTGGGCTATATCAAACGTACTCCGCTGGCTGATTTCCGTCAGCAGAGCCGTGGCGGTATCGGTTCGAAAGCCGGCAGCGCGCGTGATCAGGACTTCATCGAGAAGGTTTATCAGGCTTCGATGCACTCGACGATGATGTTCTTCACAGAGATGGGTCGTCTGTACTGGCAGAAGGTTTACGACCTGCCGGAGGGTAACAAGCAATCCAAAGGCCGTGCTATCCAGAATATGATCAACCTGCAGAAGGGAGATAAGGTGCGTACCTGTATCAATGTGAAGGGCTTGAATGACGCTGAATACGTTAACAGCCACTTCCTGATCTTCATCACCAAGAACGGATTGATGAAGAAGACGACGCTGGAGTCATACAGCCGTCCTCGCACTAACGGTATTATCGCGCTGGGTCTGCGTGACGGCGATGAGTTGATCGGCGTTACTCTGACCGATGGCGAGAGCGAGATGTTGGTAGCTTCGTATAACGGTAAAGTCGTTCGTTTCAACGAAGGCGGCGTACGTCCGATGGGCCGTGGCGCAACGGGTGTAAAGGCGATTACGTTGGAAGAAGATGGTCAAGATCGCGTGATTGGCACGGTTTGTGTAGAGAAGGGTACAGACAAGACTATTCTCGTCATTTCGGAGAACGGATTTGGTAAACGTACGCCGGTGGATGACGAAGAAGGCAACCCGATCTATCGTGTGACGAACCGTGGAGGTAAGGGCGTTAAAACCATTGAGATTACGGAGAAGACCGGACATCTTATTGGTATAGAGGCAGTTACCGATGCAGACGACCTGATGCTGATGACCAAGTCCGGAACTGCAATCCGCATGGATATCTCAACTATCCGTCAGACCGGTCGCGCTGCACAAGGTGTCAAACTGATCGAACTCCAGAAACGTAACGACAGCCTCGTAAGCGGTTGTATCGTACCGAAAGAGGAGGAAGAAAATGGTGACGCTTCGCTTAATGGTGAGAATGATGCAAATGATGAAAACAACAACGAAACAAACGAATAAATCATGAAAAAGAGTTTATTTTTAGCAGCATTAGTGCTGGTAAGCGCAGGCTGCTTCGCACAAAAGAACCCGTTGGTAAAGAAGGCTAAGAGTTACGCAATGGCAGAGACTCCGGATTTCGGAGCCGCACGTGCCGCTATTGACGAAGCGATCTCAGCAGAGCCGACCGCTGAAACCTATTACTGGGCCGGAATGATCGGTTATCAGGAGATGCAGCAGGAGAACTACAACCAGATGATGGGTAAGGGTGTTAACCAGGCTAAGGCAGGTATTGCCGTTGAGGAGAGTTACAACTACTGGCTCAAGGCAGATGAGTTGGCTATGATTCCGACGCTGGATAAGAAAGGCCGTGAAGTTGTAGATCAGAAGACCCGTAACAATATCGCCAAGAAAATGCTTGAGTACTACAAACAGCAGGAATTGGTGAAGTATGGTATCTATCTGAACGAGCAGAAAGACTATGACGGCGCGTTCCAGGCATTCAAGATGCACATCAGTATTCCTGAGTTGGCGATGATGCAGGAGCCCAAACTGCAAAAAGAGATGCCGCGTGACACTACGTATGTACAATATCAGTATTACGCGGCTATCTTCGCAGTTCAATCAGAGCGTCACGAAGAGGCAGTAGCCTTGTTAGAGCAGCTGAAGGACGGCGAATACGAGGGTGTATCGGTAAACCAATTCCTCTATCAGGAGTATGTGGCTCTAAAAGATACAGCTAAGTTTGTTGCTACCTTGCAGCACGCCATCAACCGCTTCCCGCAAGAGACATGGTTCTTGCAGAACCTGATCAACTACTATATCTACTCCGGTCAGGAGCAGACAGCCGTTGATTACCTTGCTCAGGCAATCGAGAAAGAGCCGAACGTAGCGCAATATCATCATATCAAAGGAAATCTCAATGAGAACCTCGGTCATTACGAGGAGGCATTGAAGGATTTTGAGAACGCGCTGGCAATCGATCCGACACTCGCAGACGCAGAGGCAGGCAAGGGTCGTGTCTATTACAACCAGGCAGTCAAGATGAACGAGGCAGCTGCGTTGATCTCGGATAACAAAGAGTATAAGAAAGCTTTGGATGAGATGAACGAGGTATTCCGCAAATCGTTGCCGCACTTCGAGAAGGCGCATGAGATGGACCCGCAAGACCGCAACTATATGCAGATTCTGAAAGGTCTGTACTACCGCTTCCATATGGATGACAAGTATAATGCTATCAGCGAGGAACTGAATAACCTTTAATGGGACGCATTCTCGCAATAGACTATGGTCGTAAACGCACAGGATTAGCCGTTACGGATGTACTCCGCATAACGGCTAATCCGTTGCTTACGATTGAGACAAGTGAACTGCCGGGATGGCTTCAGTCGTACTTCTCTAAAGAGCAAGTGGACGAAGTGGTAATCGGTCATCCAACTCAGATGAATGGGGAAGAATCCGAGAGCATGAAGTATATACGGCCGTTCATGGGGCAGTTCAAAAAACTATTTCCCGACAAACCTATAACTATGTATGACGAGCGCTTCACATCGGTGTTGGCGCATCAGGCAATGCTGGCCGGAGGCATGAAAAAGAAGGACCGGCAAAACAAAGCCGTGGTGGACAAAATAGCCGCGTGCATCATCTTGGAAGGTTATTTGGAAAGCCTTCGTTAAAGCGTTAGAATATGATACTTCCAATATATTTGTACGGTCAGCCGGTACTTAGAAAACAGGCTGAAGAGATAGACAACACCCCCGAACTGAAACAGTTCATCGCGGATATGTATGAGACCTTGACACAAGCAGAAGGTTGTGGTCTGGCGGCTCCGCAAGTAGGCAAACCATGGCGGTTGTTTGTGGTGGATGGATCGGAGTTGGCAGAAGACTATCCGGAGTGCAAGGATTTCAAGCGTGCTTTTATTAATCCGGAGTTGTTGGAAACAAGCGAAGACACCTGCACGTACTCCGAGGGGTGCCTTTCGCTACCCGGAATAAGCGAGAATGTAGTTCGTCCTTCAACTATCAAAATCCGTTTTTTAGATGAGGATTTCAAAGAACATGAGGAGACGTTTACAGGCTTCCAAGCGCGTATTGTGCAGCATGAGTATGACCATTTGGAAGGCCATGTGTTTACCGATCGTATCTCACCGATTCGTAAGACGTTTACCCGTAACAAACTAATGGCGATTGCGAAAGGCAAAGTAGGCGCACGGTATAAATATCGCAGAAACTGATGGATTGGTTGAATGTGGTCATAATGGGTATCGGCCTGGCGATGGACTGCTGTGCGGTATCGGCTGTGCAGGGGCTCAACCAAGGCAAATGGCATCCGCGCGCATTGCTGATGGCGGCTATTTTCGGCTGTTTCCACATGGGAATGCCGGTTATCGGGTACTATGCTGGAAACCTGTTCGTGGGATTCATGCAGACTTATGCTCCCTGGATAGCGCTGGTTCTATTAGGATTTCTGGGTATCAAGATGATTTGGGAGGCTTTCCATGAAGGCCATGAGACCGCTAAAACTGTTAATTGGCATGTGACAAATCTGCTTTTGCTGGCTGTGGCAACAAGCATAGATGTGTTAGCTACGGGATTGCTTTTCGTTCCTTATCCGGAGTGGTTGGTTCCATCGGTTGTTACCATCGGAGGTATCACGGCGGCTTTTTCTTTGGGCGGCTATGTGTTAGGCGCATTCATCGGCAAACTAAAACTGAATATGGAACTGGTGGGCGGTTTGGTGCTCATCGGTCTGGGCATTAAAATCTGGGCGGAAGGATTCTTATGTTTGTAATAGGAGAGAACACATTAGTATCGTTGGACGTGCTGGAGAAAGAGTTCTGCTGCGATCTGGATACCTGCCGCGGTTGTTGCTGTATTGAAGGTGATGCGGGTGCTCCGTTGACAGCAGAAGAGGAGGAGAAGATACAAAGTATCTTACCAGTCTTGTTGCCCGGCATGACCAAAGAGGCGAAAGAGGTGGTCGATAAACAAGGAATAGCTTATAATGACCCTTCCGGCGAGCGTGTAACATCCATCGTCAATGACAAAGATTGTGTTTTTGCCCGCACGGATCATAACGGATGGTGTTATTGCCTGATAGAAAAGGCCTATAATGCGGGATTGATAGATTTTAAGAAACCCATCTCTTGCCATCTATACCCTGTGCGACTGACGCAAGTGGGCGAATATACAGGAGTGGAGTACCATCGTTGGGATATTTGTCATTGTGCCCGTATCAAGGGAAAGAAACTGCATCTGCCATTGTATCAGTTTTTAAAAGAGCCATTGATACGGCGATTTGGCGAGGCATGGTATAAGGAATTGGAATTAACCGCAATAGAGTGGAAGAAACAATGCGCGCAGAAATAATAACTATAGGAGATGAGTTGTTGATCGGTCAAGTAGTAGATACGAACTCCGCATGGATGGCCGAACGACTGAATGAAAACGGTATCGAGTTATATCAGATCACATCCGTTCATGATGATCGCGCACATATTATAGCTGCGCTGGACGAGGCTTTCGGAAGAGCAGATATTGTGTTGACAACCGGAGGTCTGGGACCGACGAAAGATGACATCACCAAACATGTGTTGTGCGAGTATTTCGGAACGCACCTTGTTGAGGATGCTCGTGTGCGCGCACACATACATGAATTATATAAGGAGCGACCGGATGTACTGAATCGGTTGACGGCTACGCAATGGTTGGTGCCTGAATGCGCAGAGATCTTGCCGAACAGAGTAGGTAGTGCTCCTTTGATGATTTTCCATAAGGATAATAAACTTCTGGCCTCTATGCCCGGAGTGCCGTACGAGATGGAAATCGCTATGAAAGAGCAGATATTGCCGTATATTCAGCAATCAGCATTCAGCAATCAGCCCACAGCCATTCTGCATCGAACCCTGCAAGTGACGGGTATTCCGGAGAGCTCATTAGCAATTCTATTGGAGGAGTTCGAGAATGAAATGCCATCCGATCTGCATTTGGCCTATTTGCCAAAAGACGGAATTATTCGTCTTCGTCTATCCTCTTACGGCGGAATGACGAAGGAGGAAATGGAAGCGTGGTTCGACCGCCTGAAAGGTTTGGTTACTGACTATCTGATAGCGGATAGTGACGAACCCTTGGAAGTAATAGTCGGCAGAATCTTGAAAGAAAAGGGAGCTACCATCGCTACCGCTGAGTCCTGTACGGGCGGCAAGTTGGCTTCGTTGCTCAATAAGCATGCCGGGAGCTCCGCATTCTATTGGGGCTCGGTGGTAAGCTATGACAATTCCGTCAAAGAGCAAGTTTTGAATGTTCCGGCAGAAATGATAAAGAGGTGCGGCGTGGTAAGCGAAGAAGTGGTTTGTGCTATGGCAGAGTCTGTTCGCAAATTAATCGGAACCGATTATGGAATAGCTACCAGCGGTATTGCCGGCCCTTCCGGAGGCTCGGAAGAGAAACCTGTTGGTACCGTTTGGATGGCATGGGCCACACCGAAAGGCACATACGCAGAGTGCTTCCATTTGGGTAAACTGCGCGAGCAGATAACCGATCGAGCTTGTATGAAAGCCCTAATCGGATTATTAAAAATACTGAACGAATAAATCCATCAATAGAAAATGAATTCATTGGAATCATTTTTATTTCATCCCTCCATCACGCAGTCCCTTTTATGGCTGACAATAGTGATGACGATAGGTCTTTGGCTCGGTGAGAAGGCAAAGATCCGGCAGTTCTCCTTGGGCGTGACTTGGGTGTTGTTTGTAGGAATCGCGCTGGCTTCTTTGGGCGTGAAGATTGACCATTCCGTTGCGCAATTCGCCAAGGATTTCGGTCTTATACTCTTTGTTTATTCAATTGGTTTGCAAGTCGGTCCGTCTTTCTCTCCGTTTAAGAAAGGCGTGCTGCATCTCAATATGTTAGCGGCGGCTATTGTGCTGTTAGCTTGTGTTTGCACAATAGTCCTGCATTATGTAACGGGCATTGACATGTCCACTCTGGCAGGAGTCATGTCCGGTGCAACAACCTCTACACCTTCTCTGGCAGCGGCTCAACAAGCCTATTTTGACCTGAAAGGGACGACGAATCCGGATATAGCAACAGGCTACGCAGTAGCCTATCCATTAAGTATAGTGGGTTTGATACTGGCGTTTGAGTTGATACGAAAAGCCTTCCGTATCAGTCTGCCGGAAGAGGAGAAGCGACTGAAAGAAGCCGCAAAAGCTACTACCGAAGAGCCGATTTGCGTGGATATTACACTGAATAACCCGCAGTTAGAATCCATGACGCTGGATGAACTATTGCTGATTTGTCCGGTCAAAGAGATTGTCGTTAGTCGGGTGATTCGTCCGGACGGATCGGATGAGTTAGTCAATGAGCAGACGACATTTCAAAATGGCGACACCCTGCGTATTTTGACTGAGAAACAACATATTAACTCACTCCGCTTGCTGGGTAAGATGAAGGATTATGACTTGCATGTGCAATCCGAGAAGTCGGATCACCTGATATCGCGTCGGATAGCGGTAACGCGGCCGGAATGTAACGGCAAACGGATTCGTTCTTTCAATCTCCGTCAGCAATACCACGCTACCATTACGCGTGTCAACCGTGCCGGAATAGACCTGTTGGCTACGCCGGACATGATCATCCAGATGGGTGACCGTCTTATGGTAGTAGGTAATAAAGAGGATGTCAGCAAAGTGGCGGATACCTTTGGTAATGAGCTCAAACGACTCGATGTGCCGCACTTGTTGCCGGTTTTCTTCGGTATCGTGTTAGGAATATGCATCGGTTTGCTGCCTATTCCTATTCCGGGAATGGGTACTTCTTTCAAACTCGGTCTGGTAGGCGGTTCGCTGATTGTCGCTATCTTAATCGGCCATTACGGACCGTATTATAATATGGTCACTTTCTCCACCACTTCGGCCAATATGATGCTTCGCCAGGTCGGGCTGACGCTTTTCTTGGCGGCTCTTGGACTCTCCGTAGGAGAGAATTTCGTTCCGACCGTTGCTAACGGCGGATATATGTGGATCGGCTACGGTTTTCTGATTACGATTATTCCGCTTCTCATAGTTGGTACTATAGCCTATAAATGGCTGCACATGAATTATTTCAATGTGGTTGGTCTGATGGTCGGTTCGATGACTTGTGCCATGTCTCTTCCGTACGCGCAGTCGCTTTCTAATGAGAATAATCAAGCCGCAGTGTGTTACGCCACATTGGTACCTTTCACTACTTTCCTGCGTGTCATGGCGGGCCAACTGATTGTGCTGATTTTCTGTAGTTTCACCACTGTGGACAGCATCCGGCCGCAGATTTTACCCAATTCGATTAATACCGCCGTCGGCGAGGAATATGGTCCGACGCTCACGATAGACGATAATACCCTTTATTTTGTGGGGCTCAATCGCGGGGAAACGAATATCTCCGAAGATATCTTTGTGTCGCGCCGGGATAAGCGGACAGGAGAATGGAGTAGTGCTCAAATTGTTCCTGCGCTTAGTACACCTTACCGCAACGAAGCTCCTACCTCTATTTCCGGAGATGGCAGAACGATGTTAGTATTCGTAGAAGGCCGCATGTGTTTCTCCGTGCGCGGACCACAGGGATGGACAGAACCTCGTCCGTTGCCGTCGTATCTGCAGTTAGGTAACTGGCAAGCCGATGCGCAGATTAGTGCCGATGGCTCGGTATTGCTCTTTGCTGCCAATTATCCGGCGGAAGGGGAAGAACGCGCCAGCCTTAATATCTTTGTCTCTGAACGCGCCGAAAACGGGTGGGGCAAACCTTATTCCGTGGGTGCGGTTATCAACACGCCGGGAATGGAACGCTCTCCGTTCTTGCATCCGGACATGAAAACGCTCTATTTCTCGTCCGACAAAGAGGGGACCATAGGAGACCTGGATGTATGGGTGACGAGGAGGCTTAGTGACACGTGTTGGAACTGTTGGTCGGAACCGGAGAATCTCGGTCCGCAGATCAATACCACCGGTCGCGATTGTTGGTATAAGATCTCTACGGATGGTAAAACTGCCTATTATGCGCAGAAGAACGGACGCCGGCACGATATCTATTCCATCACGCTGCCGGAGGATAAACGTCCGGAACCGATTACCGTTTTGGCGGCTAACGAAGCGGTAGCGATTAACAACCTGCTTTTCGAGACCGGCAGCGATGTGATTATGCCTTCCTCCTTGCCGGAGTTGAAACGCATAGCAACGTTTATTGCTACCTACGGATATAAGGTCCGCTTGGCGGGGCACACAGATAATGTTGGTCAGCCGGAAGCGAATAAGGCGCTCTCGCAAGCTCGCGCGGAAGCTGTTCGGCGCCAGTTGGTGGTGTATGGTTGTGCGGCAGAAAGTATCAAAGCCTACGGCTATGGCGACCTGAAGCCGGTGGCTTCCAACGAGACGGAAGAAGGCCGTGCGCTAAACAGAAGAGTAGAAATAACTCTGTACTATTAGTGGATTTTGTGATTTTATTGAAAAATAAATTTGCATAATTCATAAAAAAGTAGTACCTTTGCGGAAAATTTATGTGAATACATAAAATAACAAATATATCATTAAATTTTTTAAGTATGAAACCCACACACATTGAGCATTTGGGTATTGCAGTAACCTCTATTGAAGAGGCTGCTCCCTTCTTTGAGTTCCTTACCGGGAACAAGTGCTACAGCATTGAGGTTGTAGAGGACCAGAAAGTACGCACAGCGTTCTTCAAGGTTGGTGAAGTAAAAATCGAGCTTCTGGAGCCGACGAGCCCTGAGTCCACTATCGCTAAGTTCATCGAGAAGAACGGTGGCCGCGGCGGTGTTCACCATGTTGCTTTCAACGTGGACAACGTAGCGGATTGTCTGGCTGAGTGCGAGGCTGCTGGTATCCAACTCATCGACAAGGCTCCGCGCAAAGGCGCTGAGAACCTGATGATCGCTTTCCTCCACCCGAAGAGCACGAAAGGCGTTTTGACAGAGCTCTGCCAACAGCCGAAATAAATGACCTAATTGTAAATGACAAAATAGTAAATGTCTTTATGGATCAAGAGAAATTAAATAAACTGGTTGAGAACCGCGAGAAGGCCATGGCCGGCGGCGGTGAAGCAGCCGTAGAGAAACACCATGCCAAGGGTAGTTACACCGCTCGTGAGCGCATTAACATGTTGCTTGACGAGGGCTCGTTTGAGGAAGTGAATATGTTCCTTACCCACCGCTGCCACGATTTTGGCATGGAGAAGAAAGTGTTCCTGGGTGATGGCGTAGCTGTTGGTTCAGGTACTATTGACGGCCGTCTGGTCTTTGTTTTTGCGCAGGACGCAACGGTTATCGGCGGTTCGCTTTCCGAGACTATGGCGCAGAAGATCTGCAATGTCATGGATCAGGCGATGAAACTCGGTGCGCCGATCATCGGTCTCAACGACTCGGGTGGTGCGCGTATTCAGGAAGGTGCTTGCGCACTCGCGGGATACGCAGAGATTTTCGAGCGTAATATTCTGGCTTCCGGCGTGGTGCCGCAGATTTCTGTGATCTTCGGTCCGTGCGCGGGTGGAGCAGTGTACAGCCCGGCGTTGACCGACTTCATCATGATGACAGAGCAGAACTCCTATATGTTCATCACCGGCCCGAAGGTAGTTAAAGCCGTTACTGGCGAGGATGTCACCGTTGAGCAACTCGGCGGCGCTAAGATTCACGCTACTAAATCCGGTGTGACCCATTTTGTGGCAGCTACCGAGGAAGAGGCACTCGCTGAAGTGCGTCGTCTCGTTTCCTTCATTCCGCAGAACAACATGGAGGAGGCTCCGCTCGTAGAGTGCACCGATGATATCACCCGCGTGGACGACAACCTCAACGAGATTGTTCCTTCGGATCCGAACAAGCCCTACGACATGCATGAGATCATCAACACCATCGTGGATAACGGTGATTTCATGGAGGTCCACAAAGATTACGCAAAGAACGTCATCTGCGGTTTTGCACGTTTCAACGGTCGCTCAACCGGTATCATCGCTAACCAGCCTTCTTGGTTAGCCGGTGTGCTGGACTGCGATGCATCCCGTAAGGCTGCACGTTTTGTACGTTTCTGCGATGCCTTCAATATCCAGATTCTGACCCTTGTGGACGTTCCGGGCTTCCTTTGCGGAACCGGTCAAGAGTACGCAGGTATCATTGATCACGGAGCAAAACTGATGTTCGCTTATGGCGAAGCTACCGTTCCAAAAGTAACTATCACCGTTCGCAAGTCCTACGGCGGATCGCATATCGTGATGAGTTGTAAGCAACTCCGCGGCGACATGTGCTACGCATGGCCGAACGCAGAGATCGCAGTGATGGGTGCCAGCGGCGCAGTGGGGGTTCTCCAGGCGAAGGCTATCAAGGCTATTGAGGATCCCGAAGAGAAGAAGAAATTCATCGCCGAGAAAGAGGCGGAATACAAAGATCTCTTCGCATCTCCGTATCAGGCTGCAAACCGTGGATACATCGATGATGTCATTGAGCCGCGTTATACCCGCAGCCGCATCATCCGCGCGTTCGAGATGCTCCAGACCAAGCGTCTAACTAACCCGCTTAAGAAACACTCTAATCTTCCTCTGTAATTATGGTTTTATTAGCAGTTACAGCAGATACATGGATCGTGACCGGCTTAGGTTTCGGCATCGTGCTTGTGCTCCTCTTCTGCCTCGTGTATATTCTCCAATTCTTTGGATGGGTGATGCAGAAAGCCACAGCGCCCAAGGCACCGAAACCGGAAAAACCGAGTCCACTCAGTGCTCCGACCAAACAGAACACGTTGAAGTCTAACAGCACTCCAAGCGAACCGGAAAAAGCCGCTATCGCCATGGCTCTGGCTCAAGCGGGTGATGAAGACATCGCCGCAATCGCTTATGCGCTCCACTTGGCGCGGTATAGCAAACATGATATCCCTACCGCTATGATCTCGCTTCATGCACATGAGACAGCGTGGAATACCAAGTCCGTTGGAATGAATAACCAAGGTTTTTAATAGACATTAATCGTACACTTTTTATGAAAGAATTCACATTCAAAATTAATGGCGCTGAGTACAAATGCGCTGTAGAAGAGATCGAAGCCGGCAAAACGAACGTTACCGTGAACGGCAAAGTATATACCGTAGAGACCGAAGCTCCCGCAGCTCCGGCTCCCAAACCCGCTGCTAAACCTGCTCCGGCACCCGCTCCCAAGCCGGCAGCCGCTCCTGCTCCTAAAGCAGAAGCTCCGAAACCTGCAACTGCTCCTGCTGCCGGACTCCAAGTGAAGAGCCCGCTGCCCGGATCGGTAATCAAAGTGCTGGTATCGGAAGGCCAGGCTGTGAAGAAAGGTGACACCCTCTTGACTCTCGAGTCCATGAAGATGGAGAATGCCATCATGGCAGAGCAGGATGGTACCGTTAAGCAGATCGCCGTTACCCCTGGTCAAAACGTAATGCAGGACGATTTACTCGTAGTTTTAGGATAATATGAACATCTTGGAATTTTTTCAAGGCATGGGATTCATGCAGATGACGTGGCAACAAGGTATTATGCTCTTGGTGTCCTTCTTCCTGCTGTATCTCGCCATTCATAAGAAATACGAGCCGCTCTTGCTGCTTCCGATCGCGTTCGGTATGTTGCTTACCAATCTGCCGGGTGCCGGGATGTTCCATAGCGAGTTATGGTCGGCGTTCCTCGATCCCGAGAGCCCTGCCTACCACTCCTATGGCGCGATCCTCAAAGAGGGAGGTCTGCTGGATGTGCTCTATATCGGTGTGAAGGCCGGTGTATATCCCTGTCTGATCTTCATCGGAGTAGGAGCCATGACGGATTTCGGACCGCTGATCGCGAACCCGAAGTCCCTCATCCTCGGTGCAGCCGCTCAGATCGGTATCTTCTTCACCTTCCTCTGCGCGAATGCTATGGGCTTTACCCCTGCCGAGGCGGGTTCTATCGGTATCATCGGTGGCGCAGATGGACCTACGTCTATCTTCCTGACCTCCAAACTGGCACCGCATCTCTTGGGCCCGATCGCTATTGCGGCGTATAGCTACATGGCGCTCGTACCGGTTATCCAGCCGCCAATCATGCGTGCGCTCACAACCAAAACGGAACGCGCGATTAAGATGGGTCAGCTGCGTCCGGTATCAAAGACGGAGAAGATTGTCTTCCCGATCATCATCACTGCTATCGTGGCTCTTATCCTGCCGGATGCAGCTCCGCTGATCGGATGTCTGATGCTCGGTAACCTGATGAAAGAGTGCGGGGTAGTGGAACGTCTGTCCAAGACCGCCCAGAACGAACTGATGAACATCGTTGTCATCTTCCTCGGTCTCTCGGTCGGTGCTACGGCTACAGCCGGCAGTTTCCTTACGCTCAAGACACTGGGTATCCTTACGATGGGTATTGTTGCCTTCGGTATGGGTACCGCAGGCGGTGTGCTGCTGGCTAAGTTCATGAACCTCTTCCTCAAGGATAAGATCAACCCGCTGATTGGTTCCGCCGGAGTGTCTGCCGTTCCTATGGCTGCGCGTGTTTCGCAAACAGTCGGCCAGGAGCCCCTCGAACTTCCTGCTCATGCATGCCATGGGCCCGAACGTAGCGGGTGTCATCGGTTCCGCTGTTGCAGCAGGTGTACTCCTGACAATGCTTGGCTAATATGTCCAACCGACAAATAGGAACAATAGTATTGGTAATAGCCATGATTATCGTGGCTATTTCCGTTCTTTTTACCAATAATCTGGCGCGGTCGCTTCAGCTGGAAGAGCAGAAGAACATGGCCGTCTGGGCGGAAGCTACACGTCAACTCATCATCGCGGACGAGAACGCGGATATTGATTTTGTATCCTCCATCATCGAGGGCAATACGACCATCCCTGTCTATATCTGCGATGAAGAAGGGAATGTGTTAGCCAGCCGCAATGTGCCGGAAGGCAAGAAGAGTGTGGGAGAACATGGGCCGATAGAGTTATCTATTGCCCCGGGTGTTACCCAGTATATCTATTGGGATGACTCCAACCTCCTGACGAGTCTTCGGTACGTGCCCTATGCCCAGTTTGCGCTTATCTTCATCTTCATCGCTATCGCCGTGGTAGTCATGCTCACGGCGCAGCGGAGCGAAGAGAACCGCCTATGGGTTGGGCTCTCCAAAGAGACTGCGCATCAGCTCGGTACGCCTATCTCTTCTCTCAATGCCTGGCAACAACTGCTTTCGGATAAGTATCCTACGGATGAGTATGTCCCGCAGATGAAGCGGGATATCGACCGCCTGCAGATGATTGCCGACCGCTTCCAGAAGATCGGTTCGGAACCTACGCTCAAGCCGGAGAACCTCATTCCGGTTGTCCGTTCTGCTATCGCCTATATGCGGGCACGAACCAGCAGCCGCATCACTATTGATGACACTTCCCTGGAAGGGGTAGAAAGAATGGTAATGCTCAACGCCCCGCTCATGCAATGGGTTGTTGAGAATCTCCTTAAGAATGCCGTGGACGCTATCTCCGGCCAGGGAACGATCTCTTTCCACCTCCATGAGAACGAACATGACATCATGCTCGATATCACCGATTCCGGAAAGGGCATCGAAGCAAAAGCCCAGCGTCGAATATTCGAGCCGGGCTTTACTTCCAAAGATAGGGGATGGGGATTAGGACTGCCACTCGCCAAACGTATCGTTGAGCAGTATCATGGAGGCAAACTCCTCCTCAAGCATTCTCAACCGGGCGTCGGTACGACCTTCCGAATCGTCCTTAAAAAGACCGAAAACAGTTGAGCCGCTACCGCTCATACTGGCATAAAAAGCGCCTGCGTCCAGCAGACGCTTTTTTATTGCAGCTATCGCCGGATGCCCCGGAAAGACCGTCTCCTCAAAATCATTCACAAAAAGACCGGCTTCGCCTAACAGAGTACAGACCGGCTTCGCCTGACAGAGCACAGACTTGATTTGACCTGCTACTTCCGGATGTCTGGTAATGCCGGAATAGGCTTCGCGGGTTGAGACACCCTCATCCGGCTTGATGAGCACGATCCGGATGCCCTTCATATCTAACTCAATAGGCGTCAGTTTATCACCGATACCTTCCGCAAAACAAGGCCGGTTATAGATAAAAAACGGACAATCTGCCCCTAAGACAGCCACTTCTGTGGCCAACTGCTCTTGGCTGAGTCCTAACTCAAACAGCTTATTCAACGCGATTGCCATGTGTGCCGCATCGCTGCTTCCGCCGCCTAATCCCGCACCGAATGGGATATTCTTCTTAAATCGAACCGCTACATTTCCCACTTTCGGGTACTTCGCCTTCATCAGCCGGTAGCATTTGACAATCAGATTATCCTCCGCCTCACAATCCACTGTGAGGCCCTCTGGAGTAAACTCCAACTCCCTTCCCTTAAGGGAAGGGTTGGGGTTAGGCCTCACTTCCAACTCATCGTGCAGCCCATAAATCGGCAAAAAAATCGTCTCAATGTCATGATAACCGTCCTCGCGCTTACGGATGACGCGGAGACCTAAATTGATCTTGCAGTTTGGATAGAGTAGCATAACCGTTTCTGTTTACGGTTGCAAAATTACTGCTTTTTTCCCACATACGCAAATATTTTTGCGTATTTCCTTATTTTTACGCGTGCCTGCGCATGTAGGTACCGCAATGGGAACAAGTGTACGAATCGGAAGAACTCGTAGAATAGGAACCTGGTTCCATAAACAAGCGCAGCATAAAATCCTGCGCTTGTCTGAGATTGTTGAACAAATTTGACTTCATAATGTTAATAGGTTAGGGTTTGATGGTAATAGTTGCCATTGTTATCAATTCGACTGCAAAGGTACAAAATATTTGTGAACTATCCAAATAATTTCTGCAAATTTTTACGCAATAAAGGTGAACACTATTTTGCAATATTTTGCACACATTTCTGCCGTTCACAAACTGTATAATCTTACCTGATTTTGAAAATAAACTTCATAATCCGGCATATAGAGTAGGAGAGTACCCGAAAACAAAAAGAATGCTATTTATCCCATCAAGAAGCCACATAAACAAGCCGTTTGTTTCGCAAAATTAAAGTGCATAACTTATTACATATCAGCATTTATCAAATTTACTTAAAATATAGATATATGCAATATACCCATATCTGCCAGCTTTGTCGCAAAAACACGATTCCTGTGTAATGTAAATCTTCTAAATCGCTTAAAATAAGCATATTATAAAATTTAATAAAAGTACTGCAACTACTTTATTTGAGGCATTTGAGCACGCTTACTGTCAATAACCCGGATCTCTGATCAAAAATGTTCCACGGCCTGAGCGTCTTGAATTGTGAACATATGTCAAAAATGCTATGTATTCACAAATAACAAATTTATTTTCACAAAAATGTGTGCATATATTTGTGTATTTCAATATTTTTTTGTACCTTTGTGCCAAATTTCAAAACTATGAATGAGAGAGAGCGTATTGAAAAGGTAAAAGACACTTTAGGTCTTACGGCGCGGCAGTTTGCTGCAGAAATTCACGTGCAGCCCGGTACAATCAGTAATATGATGGCCGGACGCAATAATCCGAGTCTGGAAGTCATGAAACGTATAATGGAGCGCTATCCGACGCTCAATCCGGAGTGGCTGATTCTCGGCGTGGGAGAGATGTGGCGTACCAAACCCGGTCAGGAAGCCGGCCTATTCGACCAACTGCCGCCGGAAGGCATCAAAAAGAAACTTCCTACCGACAAAAAAGAAGAGCCGCAGACTCCTGCAGCTCCTCCTAAACAGATTAGTAGGATTGTCGTTTATTATACAGACAACACCTTCGAAGAGTTTATAAATCAAAAATCATAAACCCTAAATTTGAAATCCTAAACCATAAATAAAAAAGCGCTTATTTTGTAAGCGCTTTTTCTATCACCTCGCTGATATCGTGCACGAAATGCAGTTTCAGCCCCTTGAGGTAGATCTCGTTGATCTCCGCAACGTCTTTCCGGTTATCCTCGCAAAGGATGATATCTGTGATACCTGCTCGTTTAGCCGCGAGCAGTTTTTCTTTCACGCCGCCGATAGGAAGCACCTTCCCGCGCAGCGTCATCTCGCCGGTCATTGCGATCCTTGGTTTTACCAATCGCTTCGTAAAAGCGCTCACCAGTGCCGTAGTCATCGTGATTCCCGCACTCGGGCCATCCTTTGGAATAGCTCCTTCCGGCACATGGATATGTACCGCTGTTTTCTCGAATACATCGGGCTTGATGCCGAGTTCTTTTGCGTGCGCCTTCACATAGCCGAGTGCCAAGGTCGCGCTCTCCTTCATCACGTCGCCAAGGTTGCCCGTCAGCGTCAGACTCGGCGCTTTCGCTGCTGAGAGGCTCGTCTCGATGAACAGGATCTCGCCGCCCACTTGCGTCCACGCCAGACCGGTCACGACGCCCACATATTTGTTGGTCTCCCAACTGTCGCGGCTGAAACGCGCCTGACCTAAGTAGTTCCGCAGGTCCTCCACCGTCACGGTCACATTGTATTCCTCGCCCAGCGCGATTTTTGTATCTACCTTCCGGCAGATAGTCGCAATCTGTCTCTCCAGGCTCCGGACACCCGATTCACGCGTGTAATCATCGATGATATGGGCTAAAATCTCCTTTTTCAGTTTCAACTGCGAGGCCTTCAGACCATGGTTCGCCAGCTCTTTGGGGATGAGGTGTCTTTTCGCGATCTCTTCTTTCTCTTCCTGCAGATAACCGGTCATTTCGATCAGTTCCATTCGGTCGAGTAGCGGCCGAGGTATCGAATCCAAGGTGTTCGCCGTTGCGATGAACAGCACGCGGCTCAGGTCATAATCGACATCCAGGAAGTTATCATGGAACGCACTGTTCTGTTCCGGATCCAGCACTTCCAGCAACGCTGAAGTGGGGTCGCCCTTATAATCCGCGCCGATCTTGTCGATTTCATCGAGTACAAACACCGGATTAGAGGTCCCGCATTTCTTGATTCCATCGATGATTCGGCCGGGTAGGGCACCTATATACGTCCGCCGGTGACCGCGAATCTCCGCTTCGTCGTGCAGACCGCCCAATGACACTCGCGCATACTTCCTTCCGAGAGCTTCAGCAATGCTCTTTCCAAGACTCGTTTTGCCGACTCCCGGAGGGCCGTAAAGACACAAAATCGGCGATTTCACCGGATGTTTTTCTTTCTCTTTTTCGCTTCGAAGACTCAGTTGACGTTGTACCGCAAGGTATTCGACAATCCTTTCTTTCACTTTGTCCAAACCGTAGTGATCGCGGTTCAGGATCTCCTGCGCGTGTTTCAGATCGAAATTATCCTCGCTATAGACGCTCCACGGCAACTCCAACAGATTCTCCAGATAATTCAGCTGAACAGGGTAGTCCGGCGCGTGCGTCGTCATCCGCTCCAATCGCTGAAGCTCCTTCTCAAAGGTCGTCTCAACGGCTTCCGGCCAAACTTTTTTCTTGGCGCGCTCGCGCAACTCACGAATCGTCTCGGCGCCCGTGTCACCCAGATCCTGCTTGATCGTCTCAATCTCCTGTTGCAAGAAATACTCGCGTTGCTGCTTATCCATCGCTTCATGCGTCCGCTTGCGGATATCCGCTTTGATGGATAGCATCTCATTGTCCTTCTCAAGGATCGTCAGCAACGCCGTCGCGCGGTCCATGAACACGTCGATGGCCAGCAGCTCCTGCTTTTTCTCTACGCTCAGGTCGTACGTCGCGCAGACATAATTGATGAGGGTAGGGCCGTTCGTGATGGTTTTCAGGGTCATCAGCAGCTCTACCGGCGGGTTCTCTTTCTCATTCAGAATCCGTAGGACGAGCTCACGAATGGATGAATGAATCGCCGGAAACTGTTTGTCTCTTTTTAGAGGCATAGTTTCCGCTAATTCCTGCACTTCAGCGGTCAACTGACCCTTGCCATCTTCCTGAAAATCAATAGCTTGCGCCCTGCTCAAGCCCTCTAAAATAGCCATCACATGTTCGCCTTCGCCCATTTCAGGAACCGGCACGATCTGCCTTACCCGGGCGATAGTACCCAAGGCGTACAGGTCACGACCGGTCGGTTCTGCCACAGCATTGTCTTTCTGTGTCAGAATCATGATTTCCCGTCCGTCCTTGTTGGCAGACTTGATCAGTTTCAAACTCGTTTTCCGAGATACCGCAACGGGCATCAACACTCCCGGAAAAAACACCATATTCCGGATCGGCAACACTTCCAGCTGCCGATTTTCTTTAATATCTTCGATTTCCTTTGCCATTTTCTTCCGATTTCATTAAATAGGGATTATTCCAAATATGCTATTTTACATAATCACGATTAGGTTTAAATAGCATATATTTCATACAATGGAATTACAACAATAATTATACCATTATAATGAACAAAGATTATTCTGCCATAATGTCAGTAAAAAGAAAGTTAATTTGCATTCTCCAATTTTTGACGGATGATCGCTTGAATGAAGTTGTCGAGTTTGGAATATTGTTTTTGGCGGAGTTTCATGGAGCCCGGTTCGGGTTTCTTCTCATACGGAGCTTCCGGATCCGGACGTTTGAATTGCGCGTAGAAACGATTTTTGAAGTTTTCCAGTTCTGCGCGCAGTTCAAGCGTTTTTTGACGCTCTTCTGATGTCATGGCTGCGAGTTCTTCGTTAGAAACTTTGCCTGAATTGATAATCTCTGACGCCAGACGTTTGGATTCGCTAAACAATTGAATATTAGCGAGTTCGGCGCCATTAGGCGGATTCTTTTCATAATCACGCGGATGAACGAGCTTGTATGATTCCTGAACTCCTTCTTTCAGGACTTTTCCATTCGGTGCGCGGTATTTCTTTTTTCTCATGATAATACCGCTTCCTTTCTCGAATTCACCGTTCATTTCTTTGACCGGCGCATAAAACTTAATTTGCGTCATAATGGCATAGTTTTTGCTGTAAATATAATGGATTTCTTTATTTATGACATTCTGTCATGCAAAAGGCTGTTTCTTGGTTTGTCCTCATCCTTTCCTTATAATAATCTCCATAAAATCACCCTCTTATCACCCTGTAATCACCCCGTAATCACCCCCCTTTTGTCTTATTTTAGTCTTTAAAAACCTCGGTTTTACCGAGGGGGATGAGAATCACTTGTTTTTCTTGAGTTTGGAGGCGAAGACGAGTCCGTTTGCGACAGCTAATAGGACGGCAATCAGGTCATCTATCCATCCGATAACCGGCATTGCGTCAGGGGCTACATCTACCGGAATCAGTACATAAATCAGCGCAATCAACGCTCCGATTCCGATATTCATTTTGTATTTTGTTGCTTTCTGCATTATTTTTGAGAGAAATAATTATTGTTTTATATAAAAGGGACTTTCTTTGAACATCTTATACAATAAAGCACTGGACTGATTGAATTTTGGCGCCTCGTCTGCACTAAAACCTTCACCACCCAACAGCTTCTCTACCACAGAAAGTGGTGTCCTTACTTTTGATGCTGCGGAATTTTCCCTTGTGAACTCATCATTAGGACAGAATTTTTCGTGACTATAATTCTCTTCATCAATACGAAGCACGAAGCTAATCTCATGTCGCAATGTCACTAAATCAACCGTAACGCCCAGCAAGTTAAGAATAGCACTTCCTTTCTCGATCATATCAGTAATAGTCAATATTTTTGGATGATTTAGAATTATATCTGTAGTTTCAGAGTTTCCATCTGACGTAACAGCTTTAAAATCCTGTTCGTTGAAGACTTCTTCAAGATATTCTCTAAAAATGGCTTTCCTTAGCGAATAATTTTCTTTAATCATATCCATAGAATGTATCAGTTCTTTCTCATAAAGTTCAAAACCACCTGCTGGAAAGAACTGGTAATATCCTAATTTGGCAGCCACCTTTGTCGGGTCAGTAGAGCGTTTCATCAGCAACGTACGATATTCATTGTGATTTTTATCTTTAAATACAACAATGCACTGGACGCTGAAAAGAGAATATCTTCTAATACCTGAATATAACACTTCTTTACCTGCGTCCACTACCCCATCTCCAAAATGAATATAGTGTCGAAATGGTAGATATGTCCACAGGGTATCTATCGGAACATCCATCTTGCCTTTCAATTTTTTATACGCTTCAAACAATTCAAATTCCAAAATATGACTTGAATATACATTATATTCGTATGTACTCAATTTAGGATAAATATGAATAATTTTGCCATTTTCATTAAAATCGTAATGGTCTAATGAGAAACCAGCCAATTTAGGGTATTTTATGCTTGCTCCTACAATCCTTTTATATTTACGAAGGAGCTGTCTTTTGTGGGTAATTTCCGTTATTGTACCGGAAGACATGACAGGCGTGTCTTTGAATTCCGGAAAAATGACCTCTCCATTCTTGATTTCGTATCCCTCTTTTTTAACATCATCTTTAGAGTAAACATTTTTTGCTTTGAATTCATGGTATCTGTAGTATTCGGCAAAAGGAATTTGAAAAGTAGGGTATGTATGACCAAAAATCTCTGTAAAGAATTGGTCTCCATATATCTTTTTTAATTGATAGTCCCTCCAAGTTATGAATGTATATGTGTCTAATTGGCCATAATACTTACGTTGGATATTGAAAACAATTTTGTTTTTTAGTGCTTTATATGCTTTAATACTATATCGGTAAAGAAAAGCGCCCAATGGTGCCAGCCCCACGATAAGAGCCAATATTTGTACATATGGATTTTGAATCAGTTCCGCCATTTTAGATTATAGTTTAGAAGTTATAGAGGAGTTAATGAATCATCAAAACCTTTGCGACTGCAAAGGTACACAAAAAAAATGACATACACAAAAAAAATCTGCACTTTTGATGCAGAATTATTGTTTTTTA
>ONIM01000044.1 GCA_900317885.1 uncultured Bacteroidales bacterium
TCATTCTTCATTCTTCACTTAAAACGAAGTTTGAATACCAAACGAGAAGCTAGTGCTGTTAGGATACATCCAGCGTGGATTCTCAGGATCGCTACAGGTGAGCGAGCCGCTCTTCAGGGTGAGCAGGTTGTGGCCTGATACATAGATGCGGGCCGAGGTCATGCTCACCTTCTTCAGCAGGTTCTCAGGCAGGTTGTAGCCTATCTGCACCTGGCGGAGCTTGGCATACGAGCCGTTCTCCACGAAATAGGTCGAGGCGCGGTTCTCGTTGCCCACGTTGTTGGTGGTCAGAGCAGGAATGTCGCTGCCACGGTTGGCCGTGGTCCAGGCATCCAGCATGCGGTTACCCTTGTTCGAGCCAGCGTCGGTGATCGAGTAGAAGTCGGTCTGGAACTTCTGGTCGTTGTACACGTCCTGACCGGCCACGCCCTGCCAGAACATCGAGAAGTCGAAGTCCTTGTAGCCCAGGTCCACATTCAGACCCCACGAGAAGTTGGGCACGGGATTGAAGATCCAGGTCTGGTCCTGCTCGTTGATGATGCCGTTGCCGTCGAGGTCGGCATACTTCAGACCACCCACGCGGGCGTTCTCCTGACCGGCTGCCAGCACCTCCTCACGGCTCTGGAACAGTCCGTCGACCACGTAGCCCACGATCGATCCGTAGGGCTTCTTGGCCTCCACGAGGTTCTGCTTGGCGGTGTGCACGTAAGAACCGGTGGTAGTCTCGGGCAGGTAGGTCACCCTCTGGCGGAAGAAGTCGACGTTGCCGTTCACATTGTAGCGCAGTCCGAAGTCGGTAGTGCCGCGGTAGCCCAGGGCAAACTCCATACCCCAGTTACGCAGGCTGGGTCCGTTGAGCCAGGAGGCGCCGCCCTCACCCATCGAGCCGAGGTAGGCAGGATTGATGAGCATGTCCTTCACATTCTTAATATATGTATCGAACGTACCGTAGATGCTGCTGCTGAAGAGCGTGAAGTCGAGACCGAAGTTATACTGCTCGGTGGTCTCCC
The DNA here is from genome assembly GCA_900317885.1 of uncultured Bacteroidales bacterium. Classification (GTDB taxonomy): domain Bacteria; phylum Bacteroidota; class Bacteroidia; order Bacteroidales; family Paludibacteraceae; genus Colicola. The sequence goes on from ONIM01000044.1 coordinate 1,011, forward strand.
ACTTCAGGTTGTTGTTCTGCGACTGTGTGGCACGGAAGCCAGAGGGGAACACGCCGGAACCCATCAGGCGCAGGTCGTAGGACAGCTCGCACACGCCGTGCACATACCCGGCGGAGAAGTGCACCGGCAAATGCTTTTCATCCATGTCGATCTGCCGAACTCCCTTGAGTCCTATTACCAGGAAGCAGGCCGTGCCGGACGAGACGGAGAGACAGCATACGCCGTGCTGCTCTTCAATCCCAATGAGGATAAAGCGAAGATTAAGAAACGTATCGTTGACACCTATCCGCCGAAGGAGTTTGTAGAGATGGTCTATCATAAGACCATGGACTTCTTACAAATCGGCGCCGGTAGTGGTCTCGGACATCGCTTTATGCTGCATATGGACCAACTCTGCCACGTTATGAAACTGCCGGTACTGCAGACCTACTCTGCCTTGCATATCCTCACTCAAGCGGGGTATATCGACTTTGAAGAAGAATATGAGACTCAGCCTCGAGTGCAAGTAAAAGTGCCCCGTCATCACTTAGGCGAATACAATCTCTCGCGTGAGCAAATTGAGTTACTGGACATCTTGATGCGTTCTTATTCGGGCATCTATACTGAACTCCAATACGTCCGCGAGGCGGATAATAAGGATACTCACCAGCTTCTCGTATCCTTGGCACAAAGAGGAATCATAACCTATATTCCGCGGTCTGTGGGTTGTTCCCTTTCCATGACCAAAGAGCGAGAAGTAGATCTCTACCTCTCGCCCGCTATTTTCGAGGAGCGCCAGATGCGCTTTATCTCGAAGATCAATGCAATGTTGGAATATGCCGAGCAGAACCAGTTCTGCCGGGAGCAAGTGCTACTCGCTTATTTCGGTGAGCGGGATGCTATCCCCTGCGGCCACTGTGACGTCTGTATCGCCCAGTAACTCCTGCATCTCCTTCAACTCCTCTTCGTTAATCATCTTATCGCGGTCGTTCACGCCCATGAGCGGACCGAAGAAGACTTTCAGCAATGCACGGCCGATGACCTTGCGGAAACTGAATTTCGGGCTCTTTGCATCACCTTTAACCGGCACGTCTAAGATAATCATATCTTGCGCAGAGGTTAAAATCTTGAATCCCGTCCGAACGGGTATGTTCTTGTAAGGTGCCTTGCTAAAACGCTCTTTCTTACCTACCCGCGGATGGTCAATAACGATCTTGTTCGTACCGTCCATTTTGCCGGAGGTCACGTCTATATGGCTCTCCAGACTCAGTACGCCGTCTTCCAAAGGATAGCCGGTGTAGTTACGGCAGAGGGCATCGAAATCCCCCATTTGCACGCCGGTCAGTTTGAGATTCATTCTTGTATCTTGGTTCGCGAGGTCAAGACCGCCTACGAAATCCGCCTTCAGTTGTGCGTCGGATTTGAGCGTAGCTTTCGCCGTGACGCTGTTACGACCATTGGTAGCAATATTACTTCCCTCAACATCCAGAGTCTTGATTACATACTCCCACTCATTCTTCATCGAGTAGTCATGGTAAGTGAGGTCATGTGCATTGATACGCACTTTCTTCGCCATCCATACGAGGGGTTTAGTCTCCTTATTTACAGCGGGTTCCGGCTCGGTAATGCTATCTGTTTCAGTCTCCTCCGGTTCTTTCTCTTTGATGAGTCGTGAGAGCGTGTTCCAAGTCTCATGCACCTCGTAAGCACCCGTGATTCCAATTATGGAGAGGGTGTCGAGGATGAAGGTGTTGGTACTCAGATCGCCTTTGTTGATTGCGACGCGCAGTTCATCCATAGCGGCTATCTGGTCATCATGCGTGTCGCGAATACTGAGCCCGTTCATTGCTAAGTTACCTTTCATCTGGATATTGGTAATGTTATCCAAACTGCCTTCTACCAATACAGAGCCATTCAGCTTAGCACCGAGACCGCTGATATTCAAGTAATCCTGCACGAGCGGAAGCACTACATCGGTGTGTACATCGTGGAGATTGAGCTTCACGGCGTAGTTGTTGGATTGCATTCTATAACCGGCGATGATACCTACTCTTCCGCCTGTGGGCAGACCGAACTCAAGGCCGGCATTCGTCTGCGTGTTATCAAAGAACAGCCCCGGTACACGCAACGAGATGTCCTCCAGTTTCCACTGCTTATCGGATACTACGTCTCGGTAACGGATGGAGCTATTATTGATGCGGATGTCGTCTAACGCCACGGTCCAGTTGCTGGGCGTGGTGTCGCAGGGCACGGAGTCATTCTTGGAGAACCGCTCAATGATGTCCGAGAAATTGAGTTTGTCGTGGCTCTTGAGAATCTGCCCGTTGAAGCCATCCAATTGGATTCTACGCAGTTTGACACGCTGCGCAATCAACTGTGGATATGCGATTTGCACGTACAGTTTGTCAAAGGAGATGAAGTTCGTCTCCCCGTTCACTTCCTTGCATTCGAACTCTTTGATCGTCACGCCGCCCCAATAAGGATTGATGATGACGGATTCGGTATGCAACTGCCGTCCTACGATCTGCTCTCCGTAGTTATTCACCACATATTTGGCTACGGGCGAAGCTACAGCAAGTATCAAAGCAAAGAGGAGCACTATTACAAGTGCTCCCCATCCTACTATCTTCAGAATTTTATTCATGAGTTTAGCTCATTATTCTGCAGAAAGTGTTACGCGACGGAAATCGGTGATAACCACGCCTTTAGCCTTCAGCACATCCTTTACGAGCTCTTTCGACTCGCTCATGATGTATGCCTGCTCCACGAGGGTATTCTCCTTGAGGAACTTGCCCAGACGACCTTGCGCAATCATCTCGATCTTCTTAGCCTGGTTAGCGAGGTTAGCCTCTGCCTCTTTAGCGACAGTTGCCTTGATCTCGCGAGCCTGTTGTGCCTGCTCTGCGGTGATCCAACCTTTAGCCTGGTTCGACTCGATATGATCGTCGCTGTCCACGTGTGCGGGGTTGATACCTGCTTTGCGGATAGCGTTCTCGATTGCTTTGTTGATCTCGTCCTGTTTGGTCTTCTCAACAGCTACCTCGAGCTCATGTTTCTTGATCTCCTCTGCTACGTGATCTGCGTCAAGCGCGATCGGGTTCATAGCGGCTACCTGCATAGAGATACCGTGAACGGTATCGTGATCAGCACCTGCCTCTGCAGCAACGAGCGAGCTGAGTTTGTTACCCAGGTGGTTGTAAGCATCTACTACCGGTGCCTCTAAGCAAGCATAATCAGCGAGCTCCATCTTCTCACCCGTAACGCCGGAGCGCTCAGTGATGATCTCGGCTACGGTGAATTGACCGACCTTGAGGTTCTTCAGCTCCTCAGCGGAACGTACTTTGTTGTCCAGAGCAGCGTCCAGGATCAGTTTAACCATGCCTACGAAGTCCTCGTTTTTAGCCACGAAGTCAGTCTCGCACTTTACGCCTACGATAGCGCCGAAGCCGTCTTTTACTTTTGCCAAAACGCAACCCTCAGAAGCCTCACGGTCGGAACGTTTAGCTGCGATAGCCTGTCCGCGTTTGCGGAGCAAGTCCTTCGCAACCTCAAAATCGCCGTTAGCTTCTTCCAGAGCCTTCTTGACGTCCATCATACCTGCGCCCGTAATGTCGCGCAGTTTTTTGATATCAGCTAATGTTACAGCCATAATTTTAAATTCTTGATTATTAATTTTTAATTATTCTGCTTCAGCGGGAGCTGCCTCTGCTGCTTTCTCAGCCTCTGCTTTCGGAGCTGCTTTGCGGATGCGCTGACGACGCTCCTTGGGCTGCGGAGCCTCGGTATTAGCCTGAGCTTCTGCTGCCTCTTCGTCTGCTTTCTCTACTTTACGCTCCTCCAGACCTTCTTTGATAGCCTCGCACACTGCACCGAGGATTACGTCGATAGCTTTTGTTGCATCGTCGTTAGCCGGGATGACGAAGTCAATGTTGTTGGGGTTTGAGTTGGTATCAACGATACCGAATACAGGAATACCCAGACGGTTAGCTTCTGCTACTGCGATGTGCTCTTTCATTACGTCAACTACGAACACAGCGCTCGGCAGACGAGTCATGTCTGCGATAGAACCAAGGTTCTTCTCCAGTTTCTCACGTTGACGGGTTACCTGCAATTTCTCGCGTTTGGATACATTCTCGAGGGTACCATCAGTCATCATCTTGTCGATCTGACCCATTTTCTTCACAGCCTTGCGGATGGTCGGGAAGTTGGTGAGCATACCACCTGCCCAACGCTCGGTGATGTACGGCATGCCTACTTCCTGAGCACGAGCTGCAACTACTTCTTGAGCTTGCTTTTTCGTACCTACGAAGAGGACCTTGCGGCCGCTACGAGCCAGGTTCTTCAGAGCCTCTGCAGCCTCGTCAATCTTGAGAGCGGTCTTGTTGAGGTCGATGATGTGGATTCCGTTGCGCTCCATGTAGATGTACGGAGCCATTGCCGGATTCCATTTACGTTTGAGGTGGCCAAAGTGTGCGCCTGCCTCGAGAAGTTGATCAAAATTTGTTCTCATTTGATTTAATGTAATTAATTTGTTTATAAAATCTCCGTGTATTTTGGAATTCTCTTTCACGCGCATAATACATTATTAATTATACGCGCACGCATATGCGTTTGAGACTCCAAAACAATCGTGTGGTAATCCCGGGGGAGTCCACACGATTTGGAGTTGTTCGTATTAACGTTTACTGAACTGGAAGTGCTTACGAGCTTTCGGCTGACCCGGTTTCTTACGCTCTACCTCACGAGCGTCACGAGTCATGAAGCCTTCTGCCTTCAGCGCAACCTTGTCTTCCGGATTGATTTTCACCAGCGCACGAGCGATAGCGAGGCGAAGAGCCTCTGCCTGGCCTTTGAAGCCACCGCCGTCAAGCGTTACCTTGATATCGTATTTCTCTGCAACACCGAGTTTGTTCAGCGGCTGGAGAACGATATAGCGCAGAATAGAAGACGGGAAATAAGTCTCGATGTCGCGACCGTTGATAACGATCTTGCCGGCACCTTCATTTACGTAAACGCGGGCTACTGCCTCTTTACGACGTCCTAATGCATTAACTGTTTCCATGTACTTCTATTATTTGAGGGTGTTAATATCAATTTGTTTGGGTTGTTGTGCCTGCATATTATGCTCTGCTCCGGCGAAGATGTACAGATTGTTGATCTGACGAGCGCCAAGACGATTCTTCGGAAGCATACCTTTAACTACGCGGCGAACGAGTTTGTCTGCGCCTTTTGCCAGCAAGTCAGCCGGAGTGAACTCGCGCTGACCACCCGGGAAACCGGTGTAGCGTACATATACGCGACCGTTCCATTTGTTACCTGTCAGCTGTACTTTGTCAGCATTCACGATGATTACGTTGTCACCACAATCCACATTCGGAGTGTAGCTCGGTTTGTACTTTCCGCGGAGCAGTTTAGCTACCTTGGAAGCCATACGACCAAGAATCTGGCCCTCAGCGTCAATCACAACCCACTCTTTCTTAGCGGTTGCTTTGTTCACCGACGCTGTTTTGTAACTGTTAAATTCCATTAATTTTGTTTGTTTAGGCCGAGTCGACAGACATCCTTTATGACTCTCGATTTACGGGCGTTTCCCTACGCTATCCACTGCCCAACTCGGCGATTAATAATTATTGTTTCATGCGCCTTTCCGCACACATGCTACACACGTTCACGCGAAAAAGCCTGCAAAATTACTACTTTTTTTTGAATTGACCAAATATTTATGCACTTTTTTTTATTTTTTCTTCATTTTTGCCTACATTGTCCACTGTTCAAGGGTAGAAGTTAGTTCATCGAAGGTGTGCGCCTTGGATTTGGAACGGATGTCTGCAATTTGATCATTAACCGCCTGATCGTAGGTTTCCATTTCTACGTTCCGGATTACTCCTAAAGCTACAGGTAATTCATTTTCCGGCGACATAAGAGCGAGAAGACGATGTAATGTCGGATCTATTTGGCTTGCGTCATGGGTGAGAACGCGCGGGTCATCCGCCGAAACAACAACCATCTTCGGTACAAAAGTTATTGGGTCTATTTCTACCGCTAACCCTTTATCTCTATTGGCGCCAAAAATCATCTTCTCGCCGTGCTTGAGAATGATAGAGTGTTCGGAGCGCATTTCTCTGTCGGCAATCCAGGCATGCGTACCGTTATTGAAGATCACGCAGTTTACCAGGCACTCCACGATCGAGCAGCCTTTGTGTTTCTGCGCAGCCACGAGACAATCGACAGTCGTCGGCATATCTACATCCAAAGTCCGCGCGAAGAACGTTCCTCCGGCACCTAATACTAATTGTGCCGGAACGAAAGGCCGCTCTACCGTTCCAAACGGGCTACTCTTGCTGACAAAACCCTTCGGGCTTGTCGGCGAGTACTGACCTTTGGTCAGACCATAGATGCGATTATTGAACATGCAGACGTTCAGGTCCACATTGCGGCGAATCTCGTGAATAAAATGGTTTCCGCCGATAGCCAGGCAGTCGCCGTCACCGCTCATCTGCCAAACAGTCAGCTCGGGATGCGAGGTCTTGACACCCGTAGCGATTGCGCCGCCGCGACCATGGATTGTATTAAAACCGTACGTATTGAGATAGTGCGGCATACGGCTGGAACAACCGATTCCGGAGATAACTGCCACCTGGTGGGTCGGAATACCTATCTGCGCCATGGCTTTCTGCAACGCCATACAGATTGCGTGATCGCCGCAACCCGGGCAGAAACGTACATATTGATCGGATTTGAAATCACTTGCTTGCATAATTAACTATCCTTTCTACAGCAAACGGCTGTCCTTGTATTTCGTTGTATTGCTCGATCTTCAGGTCGGGGAACTGCGCGCGGAGATATGCTGCGAATTGACCTGTATTGAGTTCGCAAACGATAATTCGCTTATACTGATTCAGTATTTCATAGGTATTCTTCGGCAGCGGACAGATATAGTTGAAATGCGCCAAGTCGCAGCCTAACTCATTTGCCGCGGCATGCAGATGACCTTCCGTACTACCCCAACCTACCAGCAAAATGTCTTTCGACTTTCGACTTTCGACTTTCGACTCAATCACCTGCAACGCAGGTATTCTCTCCGCGATCTGCTCGATTTTGTGCTTGCGAGCAAGAACCATCAGCTCGTGGTTCTCCGGGTTCGTGGAGATAGTACCCTTCTCCGCATCGCGCTCCAGACCGATATTCCTGTGCTCGTAACCTTCCATACCCGGGTACGCCCAGTAACGCACACCGCGCTCGTCACGCAACGCAGGGTTATAATGTCCTTTCAACTCCTCGGGCACGCTCTGCGGCGTGATCGCCGGCAGTTCTGCCAACTTCGGTATCCGCCAGAGAGCCGTTCCGTTCGCCAGATAGGTATCCGTCATGAGGATGACAGGCGTCATGTTCTCCAAAGCGATCTTACAAGCCTCGTAGGCAAAATCAAAGCAATTGGCGCTACTCGAAGCGGCAATCACCACCGCCGGGCACTCGCCGTTACGGCCATAAAGGGCTTGTAACAAATCCGTCTGTTCGGTCTTCGTCGGCAGTCCCGTACTCGGTCCGCCACGCTGCACATCAATCACCACCAGCGGCAATTCTGCCATGACCGCCAGACCGATGGCTTCGGATTTGAGCGAGAGACCGGGACCGGAAGTAGAAGTACAAGCCAGATCACCTGCAAAAGCCGCGCCGATAGCCGTACAAACACCCGCTATCTCATCCTCCGCCTGTATCGCCATGACGTTCATGTCTTTGCGCGCCGCCAACTCATGGAGTATATCCGTCGCCGGCGTGATAGGATACGACCCTAGGAACAGCCGCTTGCCGGCTTTCTCCGCCGCCGCAATCAACCCCCATGCCGTTGCCTTGTTTCCGGCGATGGAAGTGAAGGAAGCCTCTCCCCGTCCCTCCCCTGAAGGGAAGGGAGTTTGTTCCCCTCCTTTTAGGGAGGGGTTAGGGGTAGGCTCCAAGTGAATCTGGTTCACATTGAGGGCGAGGTTCTGACCGTAGTTATAGCCATCGACCATGACTTTGGTATTCGGAGCCACCAAGGCGGGTTTCTTCTTGAATTTCTCCTCCAGCAGGTGAATCGCCTTCTCCATCGGTTCGTCGAAGAGCCAATAGATCAGGCCCAACGCAAACATATTCCTGCATTTGAGCACAGATTTATTATCCATGCCGCTTTCCTTCAGAGCCTCTTTGGTTAGCGTCGTCAGCGCTACCGGCACAATCTGCACGGACTCCGGAATGCCCAACTCCTCAAACGGATTGGCCGTATGGAACTGCGCTTTCTCCAGATCTTTGTCGCTCAGCGAATCGGTATCCACAATCAGTATGGCATTCCGATGAAACAACGAGAAATCCTCATCAAAATGCGCTTGCGGATGGTTGAAATGCGAACCCAACGCACACACTTTGAGCGCCGCCGCGTTCATCGCTACGACTACATCCGCTTTGTCACCGGAGGTATAGACCTCATTTCCCAATTCTACTTGGAAAGCACTCACGCCGCCTAATGTACCTTGCGGCGCACGAATCTCTGCCGGAAAATCCGGCAAGGTGGAGATCTCATGACCCATCTCGGCTGCCAACTGCGCGAACATGTTTCCCGTCAGCTGCATGCCATCGCCCGAGTCTCCACAAAATCGAACTACTATGTTTTGCATTTTTTGTATTAGATAATTGCGGGTGCAAAGGTACAACAAAAATTGCACATACGCAAATTTTTCTGCGATTTTTTTGCTTGGCGGTATAAAATGCCGCGATAATAGACAGCCTTTGACCATGCGGATAGCTGGATATTGCGTATGTCCGGCAGGACGCGAACCATTACTAAACCCTTACTTACCCCTTACTAAACCCTTACTAAACCCTTACTCGTGACCATCACGGGACCATCTACCGAGATAAACCCAAGAACAATTAAATGCCGGCCTTGCCTTGCCCAAATATGACGTCCTCCAGCATCCATGATTGTATAACGAAATAAAAACTTTTCCCTGCCATAACTTGTTTTTCTTTTGCGTCTGCAAAGGTACAATAAAAAATCGACATATGCAAATTTATGCCGATTTTCTATCATTTTTCTTTCTCCCTACCCTCAACGGATGACGAGCATCCTTATCTGTTGTATGACTGTCGTCGTAGTTTGTATTTCGACTATTATTATTTGGGCTTTCCCAGCTTAGTTCTGCAGATCCTTTCATCTCCAGAGCTAACCCTGTCGGGTTTTGCAGGGGTTCACACGTTCCGCATTGTTACACAATACCATAGCCCTTCCAATCCCTAACGCATTCGAGAAAAATTGCATTTTTTATGAGTTTTGCTTACAAAATTCATTTTTTTAAGAAAAAATTAACTTAAAAGTTGTGTATATCAAAAAAAAATTGTACCTTTGCAAGTAATATTATAAAAATATTATTAATTAGATAATCATGAAACAAACAATTCGTATGAGTGTAAAAAAAATTCTTTCGAGCATCATTGTCCTTTGCGCCATTTTAGGTGCGAGTACGCTTACCGGCTGCAAAAGCAATAATAGTGCCGACCTTGTGGTTT
>ONIM01000038.1 GCA_900317885.1 uncultured Bacteroidales bacterium
TTGCCAAGACGAGCCAGAAACCGGGCAAGACGCTGCTGATTAACCATTTCTTAGTGCAGAGCACTGACCGCTCCGCTGAAGGATCGTTGCACTGTAAGACCGCTAACGCTGTAAGACCGCCTTCGGCTGTAAGAGAGTGGCACCTCGTGGATTTGCCGGGATACGGGTACGCGCAAGCAGGGCAGAAACAACGCGAGACGCTGAAACGGATGATTGAGCGGTACTGTTTGATGCGCGAGCAGTTGGTATGTCTCTTTGTGCTGATAGACTGCCGGCATGAGCCTCAGAAGATAGATCTGGAATTTCTCGCCTGGCTGGGCGAGAACGGTGTGCCGTTTGCGATCGTATTCACGAAAGGCGACAAGTTAGGTAGAGTGCGGTTAGCGGAAAACGTAGAGGCATATAAGAAACGGCTGTTGGAAGAATGGGAAGAGTTACCGCCCGTTTTTGTCACATCGTCCGAGACCAAATTAGGCGGCGAGGAACTGACTTCTTATATTGAGAAATTGAACGAAGAGATAAAATCTTAATAATCGTATACTTTTTTGCATAGCACATAACCAGCATTTGACCAGTACAAAACCAGCATCAAACCCCTATAAAGTTAAAATGGGCAGAATCTTAAAAATAGTAAACTTTTTGTTGCTGTTTAGTTTGTGCAGTGTCTCTTTATACGCGCGCACGGCGCGTGTGTATGGGTATGTGGTGGATCAAGACAATGTGGGTATTGAGTTGGCAAATGTGGCGGCGTGGAATGCCCCCCAGCCCCCTGAAGGGGGAGAGGAAAGCCGGAAGTTATTAGGCGGCACCTCGACAAACAAGAACGGCTATTACGAGCTTTTGCTGGAGGAAGCAGATACGGTGGTGCTGAGTTATTCGATGATCGGTTATACCGCTGTGCAACAACGAATTATAGATTTGAAGGATGTACTCAACATCAATGTGCAAATGCTGACGGACGAACAGTTACTGACAGAGATTGAGGTGCGCGGTATCAAGCACACGCAGGGAACGATGGATCATATTGATGCTTCGACGACCCGCGTTATGCCGGACGCGACAGGCGGCAGTATAGAGAGCCTGCTGATAACCTTCGCCGGAGTAAAACTCGGTTTATGTGAACGGCATTGAGGTGCATCGTCCGCTCCTTATTCGCAGCGGCCAACAGGAGGGATTGAGTTTCGTGAATCCCGAGATGGTGGAGAATGTAGGGTTCTCAGCCGGCGGATATGGTGCGCAATACGGCGATAAGATGTCATCCGTGCTGGATATCACTTACAAGAGACCGCAGGCATTCGAAGCAAGCATCAGCGCCAGCCTTTTGGGCGCACAACTATACGTAGGACACGGCGACAGCACCTACAGCCAGATGCACGGTCTGCGATACAAGACCAGCAAATATATGTTAGGCGGCCTCGCGACCACCGGCAACTATCAACCGACGTACGTCGATTACCAGACTTATATCACGTGGAAGGTGGGAGCCAAGAGTCAAGAGTCAAGAGTCAAGAGTCCGTGGACGATGTCATTCCTGGGGAACGTGAGTCAGAACGACTACCGCTTCACGCCGGACAGCCTGAGTGAGTCCTTCGGCGGACAGAACGCGAAGAACCTCTCCATTTATTACGAGGGTCAAGAGAAAGACCGCTTCCTGACGGCCTTCGCCGCCCTGGGCGCGAAAGGCAAAGTGTCGGAGGAGGTGGAGATAGGGTTTGATGCCAGCGGGTTCTATACCAACGAGCGGGAGAACTTCGATATCACAGGCGAGTACGTCCTCTCCAATGCCCCTGCAGGCGAGATCACCGACGCTTTGGGTACGGGTCTCTTCCACCAGCACGCGCGAAACAGTTTGGAGGCAGGTGTGATCACGGTAGCCCATTCGGGCAAGTGGAGCAAAGGCAATAACGAGTTGATCTGGGGCGTAAGCGGTCAGGCGGAGCTCATCCGGGATCATATCAGCGAATGGGAATGGCGCGACTCGGCGGGTTACTCGCTGCCGAACGACGGCGCGTCCATGGAGCTCTACTACGCCATGCGCGGAGACAGCGCAATGCGCTCGGCAAGGGTACAAGGATACATCCAGAACCAGCATAAATGGAACACCTCCTCGGGTCAATGGATCCTGACGGCAGGCGGACGAATCCAATGGTGGAGCTGGAACAACGAGGTACTCCCCTCCCCTCGTGCGTCGGTAGAATGGATACCCGGATGGAAGCGGGATCTATGTTTCCGTCTGGCAACGGGTCTGTACTATCAGGCGCCGTTCTATAAGGAGCTGCGCGATACGGTGACCGACGCACTCGGCGTGACGCGCATCCAGCTCAATAAAGACCTCCGCGCCCAACGGTCGGTACACGTCGTCTTAGGCGGCGACTACTATTTCCGCGCGTGGGGACGGCCGTTCAAACTGACGGCGGAAGGATACTACAAGTACATCGACCGGATGGAGAGTTATACAGTAGATAACGTCCGCGTGCGGTACTCGGGTCGCAATGACTCGCAAGGCTACGCCGGCGGTCTGGACCTGAAGCTCTACGGCGAACTGGTACCGGGTGCGGACAGCTGGATCTCATTCAGTACGATGGTAGCCCGCCAGCGGCTGGTGGGTTCGACCAACTGGATCCCCAGCCCGACAGAGCAGCGGTTTAATTTCTCCATGCTCTTCCAGGACTATATCCCCCGGTTGCCGCAGCTGAAATTCCACCTGAAGATGCAGTTTTCCGAGGGTCAGCCTTTCTACGCGCCGCGCAACAACCTCTCCTGGGGACGCATGCCGACCTACAAGCGTATCGATATCGGTGCGACGTACACCTTCAACGCCCAGACCGCCAAATTCATGCGGGCACCAAGTGCCAAGCATGTCAAGCAATGGGCCATACAGTTTGAGGTGTTCAACCTCGTAGGATGGCGCAACGTCAACTCGTATTTCTGGGTAGCCGACGCCTACGGCATCCAATGGGCGAGCCCGAACTACCTGACGGGAAGACGGTATAACCTCAAGGTCACTGTGGACCTGAGGTGATTTAGGATTTAGGATTTAGGATTTAGGATTTAAGATTTAGGATTATGGCAGAAGAGTTAACACCGATGATGAAGCAGTTTCGCGACATCAAGACGCAGTATCCGGACGCGATGCTGCTCTTCCGTTGCGGAGATTTCTACGAGACCTACGCGGAGGATGCCGTGAAGGCGTCGAAGATCCTGAATATCACCCTGACCCATCGCTCCAACGGCGGTTCGTCCGCTGCGCCGGTTTTAGAGATGGCGGGATTTCCGTTTCATGCCCTGGATACGTACCTGCCGAAACTCGTTCGCGCGGGTCTGCGGGTCGCAATATGCGACCAGTTGGAGGATCCCAAACTGACGAAGAAACTGGTCAAACGCGGCGTGACGGAACTCGTGACGCCGGGTGTCAGCTACTCGGATACCACCCTCACGCAGAAAGAGAACAACTGGGTAGCCTGTATCCATTTTGACAAACATGTCATCGGCGTAGCGTTCCTAGATATCTCCACCGGCGAGTTCCTCGCAGGGCAGGGAGAGGATGACTATATCGACAAACTGCTGACGAATTTTGCGCCGAAAGAGGTGCTGTACCTGCGCGGACGCAAGAACGATATTGAGAACCGGTTCGGGTCCAAGTTCTTTACCTTTGAGTTGGAGGACTGGATGATGGTGGAATCGACTGCGCGGGAGAGGCTGCAGAAGCTCTGGGGTGTTTCTTCGCTCAAGGGATTCGGTCTGGAGAAGATGCCGGCAGGCGTGACGGCCGCCGGAGGCATCCTGATGTATCTGGATATGACCCAGCACCTGCAGACAGGGCACATCCAGCACCTGAGCCGCATCGAGGAAGACAAATACGTATGGCTGGACAAGTTCACCATCCGGAACCTGGAACTCATCGGCGGTCAGACCGCGGAGAGCCGTACCCTATACGACATCATCGACCGGACCATCACGCCCATGGGCGGCCGTAAGCTGCATCAATGGATGGCCTTCCCGCTCAAGGAAGTAAAGCTGATACGCAACCGCCAGACGGTCGTTGAGCACCTCTTTAAGAACCCTGAGGCGCGGGAGACGATCCGCGAGGCATTAGGGCAAGTGGGCGACCTGGAGCGTATCGTCAGCAAGGTCTCTACCGGACGTATCGGTCCGCGGGAGATGGTACAACTCGGCAGAGCACTCAGAGCGGTCAAACCCATCAAAGAGGTCTGCGAAGCCGCTACCGACAACCCCTATCTGTCGCTCATGGGCGAAGAGTTAGACCCCTGCACGGAGATGCGATGCCGCATCGAGCGGGAGATAGTGCCCGATCCGCCGATAGCGCAAGGACGGCCGAACATCATCGCCCGCGGCGTAGATAGCGAGTTGGACGAGCTGCGCGCTATCCAGTCCGACGGCAAGAACTACCTGCTGCAGGTCCAGCAACGCGAGATAGAACGCACGGGTATTGCGAGCCTGAAGATAGGCTACAACAACGTCTTCGGCTACTACCTGGAGGTGCGTAACACCTACAAAGAGCAAGTGCCGGCGGAATGGATCCGCAAGCAGACGCTGGTAAACGCAGAGCGGTATATCACCGAGGAACTCAAGACCTACGAGGAGAAGATCACTACCGCCGAGGAGCGGATCCAGATCATCGAGAACCGGCTCTATCAGGAGCTGATGTTAGCGCTCTGCGAGTGGGTGCCGCAAATGCAGCTGAACGCAAACGTGCTGGCGCAGTTAGACTGCCTGCTGTCCTTCGCAACGGTAGCTACGGAGAACCGATACGTGTGTCCGGACATCAACGACAGCCTCGTCATCGACATCCGTCAGGGACGCCACCCCGTCATCGAGCAACAGCTGCCGCCGGGAGAGCAGTATATAGCCAACGACGTGCTGCTGGATAATAACGGCCAGCAGATCATCATCATTACCGGACCCAATATGGCCGGTAAATCGGCACTCCTGCGGCAGACGGCATTGATCGTCCTGATGGCGCAGATGGGTTCGTTCGTACCCGCCGACAGCGCGTCGATAGGTATCGTGGATAAGATCTTCACCCGCGTCGGAGCCTCGGATAACATCTCCCTCGGCGAATCGACCTTCATGGTGGAGATGAACGAAGCCGCCTCGATCCTCAATAACCTCTCCGAGCGGAGTCTGGTGCTCTTCGACGAACTCGGTCGCGGCACCAGCACCTACGACGGCATCTCTATCGCCTGGGCGATCGTGGAGTATATCCATGAGAACCGCGGCCACGCCAAGACCCTCTTTGCTACCCATTACCACGAACTCAACGAGATGGAGAAGACCTTCGACCGAATCCGCAACTATAACGTCTCCGTGCGTGAGGTGAACGGCAAGGTGATCTTCCTGCGCAAACTTGTGCGGGGCGGCAGCGAACACAGTTTCGGTATCCATGTAGCGAAATTAGCCGGCATGCCTGCCTCCATCGTCGAGCGCGCCAACCAGATTCTTGCGGACCTTGAGCGGGCTGCCAAGAGCGGAGATATCGCCAAACCGATCGAGCATATCGGCGAGACCAGAGAAGGCATGCAGCTGAGTTTCTTCCAACTCGACGACCCCGTCCTCGAGCAGATTCGGGACGAAGTCAAGAGCCTGGACATCAATAACTTAACGCCCCTCGAGGCGCTTAATAAACTATCTGAGATAAAACGATTAGTAGGAGGCAAATAATATGAAAAACTACAAGTGGACCAAAGCGCGTATTCTCCGCTGGAGTTTAGGTATCTCCGGTTGGGTGTTTTGCTTGATCATGGCCTTCGTCATCGAGCAGTACTACCGATGGGGAGTATGTAACTTCGTCGCGCGAGACGGCGAATCGCACACGTACAATATCTACGAGGGCACGACGATCGATTCGCTGCTGGCGATGATCGAGGAGGATTACGAGATCGGTGCGGACGCGGATCTGAAGATGCACATGCGGATCCTGCTCTTCCGTTATCCCGAGCCGGGTCATTATGTGCTGCCCGCGCAGATCGGCGACAGGGACCTGATCGAGAAGTTCAAATACGGCCGCCAGACGCCGGTACGCATCACCTGGAATCATTTTGTGAGGACCCGTGAAGAGTTAGCCGGCAAAGTGACGACCCATCTGAAGATGGACAGCACCACCCTGCTCCGCCTGCTGGAGGACGACGAGTTCCTCGCGCCGTACGGATTCAACCGCGAGACCAGCCGTTGTCTCTTCATCCCGAACACCTACGAGGTCTATTGGAATATCACCGAAGAGCAGCTGTTCGATAGGATGATGCGTGAGTATAACCGTTTCTGGAACGACACCCGCCGCGCCAAAGCCGACTCGATAGGCCTTACGCCCGTGGAAGTATGTATCGTTGCGTCCATCGTGGAAGGCGAGAGTCATAACAAACAGGAGTTGCCGCTCATCGCCAGCTTGTACCTCAACCGCGTGCATAAGAACATGCCGCTGCAGGCCTGCCCGACCATCAAGTATGCGGTAGGCGACTTCAAGCTCCGTCGCATCCTCTATAGCCATCTGAATGTCGATTCGCCGTATAACACCTATAAGCACCCCGGCCTGCCGCCCGGACCGATTCGCTGCCCGGCGCCGGAGACCATGGATATCGTGCTCAATGCGCCGAAGACCGACTACCTCTATATGTGTGCCAGCCCGGAGCTGAATAACACGCATGTCTTCTCCTCGAACTACAGCAGTCACGCTGCAGCTGCGCGACAGTACCGACATACGATGGACACTATTCATTTGGAGAGTCTGGAATGATCTGGGATAATAACGACGATATACGTCTCGTGGAATGCGATAACTCCGCACGAGCCATCCAGCGCCAACTCAACGCCTGCCGCGAGGAGAGAAGGCCGTACGTTTTTGTCACCCCGACGATGACCATCAAGCCGCTCAGGCGGCTCCTGGTACCCGTCTCAATGCTCGAGGAAGAGACCTATAAAGCAGAGATATGCACTTATCTTGCGCGTAAAACAGGCGCACATATCATCCTCCTCCAGGCGAACGATTATGGTTCGCATGCGCGCCAAAACGTCAACCGCATTATCACGCATATCAAAGCCGTTGCACAACGAGCCGAAGAGCCGATATCATACGAAGTGGTACAGGCCCGCAAAGACTCCTTCTCGCTGATCCGGGAAGCGGCTGAACGGCAAAGGGATTTTCAGCACGACTTATTAATCCTCACGGCAAGCCGCGATTACGGTCTGGACGATATACTCTTTGGTCCTCCCGAGCGAAAAGCCATTCAGCGCGCACTCGTGCCGGTAATGTTGATAAATCCGCGAGAAGATTTGTTTTCTCTATGCGATTAGCAGCATTTTGTCAGAAAAGCACCATCTTGTACCTCTTTTTTGTCAACTAAATTTTGCATTTTTTAGATTTATAACACTTTTTTGCAAAAATATTTGGTCATATCGTCAAAAAGCAGTACTTTTGCACCGTGTTTTTCATGGTATTAGATTTAAGGTTAAATGAAAAGGTTGGGTTGTCGGGAGACAACCTTCTTTTTTTTCTTTTGTCGGCTGCCTGCCAGACGAGAAAAGTAAAAGAAGAGCAAGCTGCTCTTTTTTTGTAAAAAAATGCAAAAAAATTTGCATATGTCAAAAAAAAGCAGTACCTTTGCACCCGCTTTTGAAATTTAAGCACAGAGCATTTGTTCGCGCAAGCGCGAGGAGAGATGGGTGAGTGGCTTAAACCAACAGTTTGCTAAACTGTCGTACGGGTAACCGTACCGGGGGTTCGAATCCCCCTTTCTCCGCAAAAGAAACGATTTGTCTGTTTGAGTTTACTCAAGCAAGCAAATCGTTTTAAAGTTTACAAAGGATGTCTAATAACAATACTGAAATAGAACGTAAGTTTCTGGTTCGCTCAGATGCCTTCCTGCACGAAGCGACGGAGCATTTCTCCATCTTACAAGGATACTTATGCAAAGATCCGCATAAGACCATCCGCGTACGCATACGTGATACGCGCGCGTTCCTTACAATTAAGTCGAGTACCCTGCGGGAGGGCTTGGCTAAGTTCGAGTGGGAACGCGAGATTGATCTGAAGGACGCGCAGGAGTTGATGAAACTCTGCCTTCCCGGAGCGATCTCCAAGACCCGCTATATCATCCCGGCCCCGCCGTATGAAGGCGCAAAGCGATGCTGGGAGGTGGACGTCTTCCATGATCGTTTGGAGGGACGGGTTTTGGCGGAGATAGAGTTAGGCGACGAGCATGAGCCCTTCCTGCGCCCCGAATGGATCGGCGAGGAGGTAACCGGCCAGCCGCAGTACTACAACGCAAACATGTAACATAACGCATAACACACCTAACAAATCATGGTACACGATCTTTACATCTTAATGATTACGGCAGGTATCGTTGCCCTGCTGTTCAAGCTGCTCAAGCAGCCTGTTGTACTCGGCTACATTGTAGCGGGAATATTAGTAGGTCCTCATCTCTTCGGCGAAAAACTCGTGGAGATGGAGAATGTGGAGACCTGGGGTAACATCGGTGTCCTCTTCGTGCTCTTCTGTATCGGCCTGGAGTTCCGTATCAAGAACCTCTTTGAGTCCGGCAAGGTGGCGCTCATCGGCGTCTCGACTATCGTCGGCGGTATGCTGCTTTTAGGTTACGGCGTCGGACGGTTCGCGCTGCTGGACAACATGAACTCGATCTTCCTTGCCGCCATGCTTTGTATGTCTTCTACCACCATTGTCATGAAGGCGATTGACGAGGCGGGGCTCGGCAAAGAGCGGTTCGTCAAAGGCGCGACATCCATCCTTATCTTCGAGGACATCATCGCCGTCGTGCTCTTGGTCTTGCTCTCATCGATCGCGGTTTCGAATAATTTCGAGGGAGTCGAACTGCTGGAGAAAGTAGGTATCCTTGTCGTCACGCTCGCCGTATGGTTCGTGGTCGGCATTCTCATCATCCCGACTCTCCTGCGCTGGGTACGTCCGCATCTCAACGACGAGATCCTTATTATTCTGGCGCTGGGTCTCTGCCTGGGTATGGTGCTGACCGCAGAGGAAGCAGGTTTCAGCTCTGCCCTCGGTGCGTTCGTCATGGGTATGATCCTTGCGGAGACCAAAGAGGCGCACCGTATCGAGCACCTCATGGCGCCGCTGAAGAACGTCTTTGCGGCGATCTTCTTCGTCTCCGTGGGTATGATGATCAACCCCTCTTCACTGGTGACTTATTGGGATTCGATCCTCTTCGTAGCGCTGGTGATCATCGTCGGCATGATCGTCTTCGGCACGCTCGGTTGCTGGTGGGGCGGCGAGACCTTCAAGGACTCCATGCGAACGGGATTCTCCTTCGTGCAGATCGGCGAGTTCTCCTTCATCATCGCGGCGCTCGGCTCCAAACTCGGGGTCACCGATCCGGCAATCTACCCGATCATCGTAGCGGCGTCCGTGCTCACCACCTTCCTCACGCCGTATATCATGAAGGCTACCATCCCCTGCTATGACTTCCTCTATAACCATGCTTCGCCGCGTCTCAAAGCGAAGATCGATGCCCGCGAGCAACAGGTTGAGCAAGCGGAGAAAAAAGCGGCTGAGGAGGCTGCCAAGCAGGATAAAAATGCGCCTTCTTCGGCAGATAAGGTGCGCCACGCCGTACGCAAGACCGTTGTCACCAAGCGTGTCGTGGATCTCTTTATCAAAAACATGAGCGAGAACGACTGAATCGGATAGCGCCCTGCGCGTTGTATTGCACGCCATTCTTCTCTATATTCAGAACGCCTTGCTCGATCCGTTTGATGATTGCGGCTTCCTCAGCAGGAGTGGCGATATTTTGCGTATCGTTCGCCGTCACGAATACAAACTCGTACAAGGTATTGTTCTTCGCCAGAAACCAGCCCTCCAACGTATAAGTTCCGTCGTTATTGCGGCGGCAGGTAAACTCCGCGTCTGCTATCATAAAGTTATCCCAGCCGATCTTCATATAGGTCTCATCCATATTTAGATCTTCCTCCGTAAACGAACCCTCCAAATCCGACGGAACAAGGGCAAACACAATCCGATATGCCGAATCTGCGGGAGCGGCTTCGATGGAATGCGTGTATCCGTAGTACTGCGCATACGAAGGAGACAACTCCTGATGAGCTACATTCGTGAGGCGGATCTGAACCGTGTCTTCCGCATGAGCCTTCTCGCTACGCGCTGTGAAGATATAATATACTCCGGAATTGGCATTATAATCTACCTGAATATCAAAACCCGTCTCATCTTCTGTAATGACGGCATCAATCTCTTTGTAACGCATCGGGATTGTGTCGGTGCCGAAAATCTTATACAGGATGGTGTACTTGGCATTAAAATCATTATTCTTGGTACTATATACGCCGGCCTCTGTATCGCTGTAGTAATCGAGATACAGCAGATACGTATCGCTCTCTGCCACTAAAAAGTAATCCGGTCCGTAATCATCAATATATGCCTGCTCGGTAAAGGTGTAGCGGACAGTATCAATTCCCGTGGCTTGGGTATAAGTCAGATGAATATCAAACGCACGGCCTAAAGAGTCTGTACCGCTCGCAGTAAAAAGACTGCCGGTCGCGGTTTGCGAAAACGTAGCGGTCGAGACAACCAACCGGAAGGACTCTTTGGAGACATCGACCACATTTATCTGAATATTATTCGCCGCGGAAGAATACGTCTTAAAATAACTGCCACTCGAAAACAAATACCCCTCAACCGCCCATTCGGTCGAGCCGCCTGTCACATAACCGAAACTCATGGCCCCGTATGATTGCTCCGCAAACACAAGATTAGTTGCCTCTATACGGATACTCTCATCCTGCAACACCATCCTTGCTTGCTCCACCCCGGCTCGTTCCGTCTCTACTACCCTTGCTGGCTCCTGAGCGACCATCCCTACTCCCTCAGCTTTTGCGCCCAGCGCAAGAAATACGACACATAAAATCGCCAAAATCTTCTTCATAATCGAAATTTTCTGCAAAATTACAACATTTTTCTGAATTATGCAAGTTTTTGGGGGTATTATACACAAAAAAACAGCCACCTAAGTGACTGTTTTTCGCTATTACAATCCGTTAATTACTTAACGATAGCACCCTGCGCATTGTACTTAACGCCGTTCTTCTCAATTACGAGAACGCCGTTCTCAATGTGCTTAACGGCCTTTGCTGCTACCTCTGCATTCTCGACAGCCAGCATCGACTCATCTACTACAAACAGGTAATATGCGGCAGCTGTGCTTACGTTCTTCTCGCCGGCACCCCATACTACGAGGTAATAGTTACCTGCTGCATCAAAATATTTTGCCAAATCCTCAGCAAAGGTCAAGGTAGCTGCGCCCGATGATGCATAGTAGTCTCCATACTGCTGGTAAACAGCCGACGCGATACCATCTGCACCATACTGCGCAAAGAGATCCTCACTGGCAACGAACCAATCCCACGCGTCATCATTATTCGACGGAGTTACAGTAATTCCGTTAGCATCTGCGCTAAATGCAAACGTCATGTCAGAAACATCAGGAACAAAACTACCGGAAACGGTCCAGGTATTGTTGTTCTCATCAACGATTGTTGCGGCAATCGAGTAAGCACCATCCTCGCCATCCGTCTTTACGAACGAAAGAGTAGAAACGTTAATGATGGTATATTCGTTGAATACAATTCCGGTATATTGAGCAACCATATTGCTCTCGGTATAAGCCTGACCGGATACCAGATTCTCTATATCGAATGCGAAATAGAATGACAACGAATCGTTAGAGAGGATATACTGGCAACTATCTGTCCAAGTACTGCCTTCTACCTCAAGATCGCTGAAAGTACCGCCCTGCGGAGCTTGAGGAATGGTGGCCTCGTCATACGTCAGCTGATACTCATATTCATATTGATCACTTACGTATGCTTCGATCAGAACTAAACCATCATTCATAGTCTTCTTGAAGGTAGCAGTGGTGAAAGGAATGATATAAACACCATAACCACCATAATCATAGTAGCAATAATCTGCATCCATGTCGCTTAACGAATAAGTCTGGCCCAACACTACAGGATCAGCACCCGTGGAAGGGAAAGAGAAAAAGAAGGGAGTACCATCTTCACCGATGAGTATGTACACATAAACACCATACTGAGCATAATACTGCTCCTGCAAAGATACTACATTCAAGCTATCAACCTCCTTTACGGCCTTCGGAGCTTTGAATACATCTGCTTTCTTTGCATCTACGCGCTCTGTAGCAAATTCAGGAGCCTGAACTGCATACTTCTTACCAAACTGGAACGGAGCTGCTACTGCACTAAGGGCGATAAATGCGCCCAGAAAAAGGGTAAAAATTTTTTTCATAAATTAATTGTTTTTGTTAATAATTTGTTTGTATTTTGTTGATTTAGTTCGTACAAAGTAACAAAACGATTGCAAAGGTAATGCTTTTTTGTCATATATGCAAGAAAAATCGCAAAAAACTACCAAAAATTTGCATATTTTACAATTTTTTAGTACTTTTGCAAGGTTTTTGACTAAAATTATAACAATAATAAGATGTTTACTCCCATTACCGCGCATATAGAAATGGATCGCGTACTCAAGCGCGTGCGCAAAGACGGAAAGGAAGTCCACCTGACCGGGCTGGAGTACGGTTTGTTGGAATACCTCTGTACGCACCCTAACAAACTCTGCTCACGGGACGAGCTAATCGATCAGGTCTGGGGTGAACGCTTTTTGTATGATCCCGGAACCATTGACGTGCACCTCAACGCCCTGCGGCGCAAGATGGGATTTGACAAGAAAAAACCCATCGAGACCGTCCGCGGACTCGGACTGATCTTCCGCGCGGAGCGACAAGTGACGCATTATACCATCGATCTCAGCACCTTCTTAACCACTTGGCTCTCCAACCACGAGGCGGAAATTCGCGACGCAGGACTAACGCCACAACTACGTCTCACGCCATTCGTCAACCAGATAACCATCTCTCCCGAAGCTCTCCGGCGGATGTTAGACAGCATCCTGGCTGCCCTCCTGCCAACGGCACAAGCCGGCTATCTGAAACTCTCCAGCCGCCTGACCATGCAATCGTTCATCCTCGCGCTTGAGATCAACGGCACCATCTCCGAACTTATCGTACCCATCCAAGCTTAATTTTTTACAAAATATTGTATAACTCGCTACCTCTATCCCAAAGTCCGAGTAAGAGTCCTAAAATTCCGATGGCTACACCTATATTGCATGCCCAACAGCCGCAATACAAAACTTTCATCATACATAGGTATGAAAACGAGAAAATCAATACAAGCAATAACTTAAGTGCCCAAATAACGTATTTCATTGTTTTGATATATATGAGACTAACCTGAGCGGACGGGATTCATCGTCTGCTTTCTTGAATTGCAATAACACAGGATCATCCGGTTTTGGCAACTTCACGCCTACTAATTCCGTCCATGGAGAAAATTTATCAACAGCCTTTCTTTTTCGCTGAATTTGATGAACATTCCGTTTCTTATACCGATGACTTACATCCAGCTGGAAAGGCTCAATAATTCCTTGCTGTTCCGCGGCTACTATCTGTTCGGCAGACGCTACATATAGTGCATCGTTAGTCAAACGACTGCAATATTCGGCAAAGCGTACACGTTCCGCCTTGCTCATTCCGAGAGCGATATTTTGAATCTTATCCGGTGCATCTTTTTTCATGATTTTTCTCCATAGACTACTCTCTATTTCCTCGGATATATAATAGGGTTGCTCCGCCGGCACATAGACGAATCGGACTTTCTTTCCCTTAATGCGAACGGAGCGCGTCAGTGGCGGCTCTTCCTGTAGCACTTGCATCATGGGGTCGTCCGGTAAGGTAAATGCCACGCGGAATCCAATGTATCCGGCTGTTGTTTCGGGCCTATACCATCTACGTACAGATAAATGGCTGTTGGCATTACATTCATCGTAACTACCACCTCGCACAATACGATAGGATCCGGTGTCTGCGCCGCACGGATTAGGAAGAGTACTTAACTGATAAGCGCCATAAATATCTTGACACCATTCGGACACATTTCCCGTCATGTCGTACAAGCCTAATTCATTGGGATGTTTGCGTCCGACCGGATGTTTCCAGTTTCCGGAACAAGAATAAGTCCACCCTATACTATCAGCTATGTTTCCTCCCGCAAAACGGAAAGACTTGCTTTTGTTTCCTCCGCGTGCGGCATATTCCCATTCCGCTTCCGAGGGGAGACGAAACGGAAGCCCTGTAATACTATCCAAACGACGCACAAATTCCTGGCATTCGTTCCATGATACATAGGAAATAGGAATCGTCGGATAACCCTTTGGGCTGATGATTTCGCTTTCGGGCATGACTGCACGCCATAATTCGACCGTGACTTCTGTGGTGGCTATATAATAGGGAGAAAGGAAGACAAGGTGTGCAGGTTTGTCCGTATAAATGTCAGGATCGTATTGGTCTTTTGTAGCACCCATCATAAACGAACCGCCTTCAACCCTTTGCATAATGAAATGCAAATCTTTTCCAGATAAGCTGTCTTTTCCTGCTATATGAATCTTTATGTCTATCCGTTGTAGCGAGTCCGGCACAACTGATTTATGTCTCCGTGCTGCCAGAGGTAGCACGGACATAAGAGACACAGTTAATATCAGCCATTTTCGAAACACGCATGTGCATCTACAATTTCCATGCCAGAGAAGAAGAAAAAAGATAATTACTATGTACCATTTGGCATATTTTTTGCATTTTTTAGTGAACGATTTGAGTTTATCGGTGTATGCAGTAGTGAGAGCGCACTCAGAAAACTGAATATTAACCGATAAAGATTCAACAAAAATGAATAGAAAATATTTGATTATTGCAGTAGTAGTTTTAGCACTTGGCTGCATCGGGACACTTCAAGCGTTCACACATTTGGAGACGCAAGAACCCCAAGAAATCCGTGGTATTGTTGTGGATGAGTACGATGCCGCATGGTACAAGAGCAGTATGGAATGACCGACCGCAAGAAAGCAGTACTTGACGAGATGGCGAAACATATCCCCAATTCGTTCACCTATAACCTCGCCATGTACCAAACAAAACGCGATATGTACGGTGAGGACGCAAGTCCGTGGGCAGAAAAAGCATTGCAACAGATCCCGGAAAACATCGGTCGTCAAGACGCATCCATGCTTATTGCCTATCTGGAGATGAGCGGCAAATGCTTCAGCGACAAAAAAACACAGGAAACCTGCCATGAACTCATAGAGTTGCTATATAAAAACAATGCTTATCCAAGTTATTTACTCCGTTATGCCGACAATTGTATGCGCGGTATGGAGGAAAACGCACTCTACTTCATTAACGGCGATGTCCCTTGGTATGGCTCGCGTATTCTGCAAGAAGCCTTGGATTTGCACAAAGACAAGAAAGTAATTCCTATTTCGTTCCTTGCTATACCAGCCTATCGTGATGCTCTCTGTCAATCGCTTGGCATTAAGCCTTATGCCGCCAAAGAGAATTACGATTCCATAGATGATATGTACCATGAGGTGTTAGAATATATCATCAATAAGAGCAAGCGTCCGGCATACTTCTCGCCGCACTTCAATTCTTCACAAGCCGATGATTTTCCTTTGA
>ONIM01000041.1 GCA_900317885.1 uncultured Bacteroidales bacterium
CTCATAATCACGATGGAACACCAAGAAGGTGTATTTCTTCATTTGCGTAATCATGATTGTGCCTCCTTTCCCTTATTCTCTTCCGCAGCGCGTGCTTCGGCTTCGCGTTTGGACTTAACGATCTTCTGACTGGACTTGGAGAGGTTCTCTTCGTCTTCCATAAATCGTTTGATTTTACGTATAGCATCCTGATAACCAGGGATTTGCACTTTCTCAAAGAGGTTCACTTTCTGCGTTGTTTTCTTACGCGCATACTCGAGCAGTTCCACTTTGCGGCGTACGAACTCCTGGCGGATACCGACATCGGCGATGGCTTTGAGTTGCTCAAAACCATCTGCAAACCATTTGGGAGACGAGAAGAGCGAGAACTCTTTGGTGGAATAGACGACTTCATCCAACACGGGTACGCGCACGCCTGCGATCTTCTTAATAGACATGCGCACGTCGTCCACGTGGATGAGCGAAGTGTCAAATTCGCCCCAAAGCGCAATCATCTGGTCGTAATCTTTGATGCGGCGCTCGACTTCCTGGTCCAGATCTTCGAGCTCTTTCTTTGCCTTCTTCACCTCGAGACGAAGAGCTGTCTCTTTGCTCTGCAAAGTAGGCAAAGTTCGTTGCCGCATCTTCAGATCTTTCTCCAAAGTCTGCAACGATGTTTTATTAAACTGGTAAGTTATAGCCATAACCTGTTATGCTTTGGGCCAGTACTTCTCAACAAGAGCGGCCTTGATATTTACTTCTTCCGGTTTGAAATATTTGCCAAACAACGTCCATGCAACATCGAGCATTTGAACGGTATTGATGTTTACGTCGATCGCGAGGATCTCGCGGCTGTAGTCGCGCGCGAACTCCAGACAGCGGTTGTCGTAGTCGGTCAAGTCAAAACCATTCTCCTTCTTGGTCTTAGCGTTGGCAGCATCGGCGTACAAGCGAACAGCTGCGTTCATTACCTGCGGGTGATCTTCGCGGGTCTTCTTTCCAGCAACCAACTGTTTCAGACGCGAGAGCGAACGGAACGGATCGACGATGACTTTACCGATTTCACTATCACGACGCAGGTACAACTGACCCTCTGTGATGTAACCGGTGTTATCCGGAATAGCGTGTGTGATGTCGCCGCCGGAAAGCGTGGTTACGGCGATGATGGTGATGGAACCGCCACCTGCCTGCTCCGGGAACTGAACCGCCTTCTCGTATATCTTCGCAAGGTCGGAATAGAGCGAACCCGGCATGGAGTCTTTGGAAGGAATCTGGTCCATACGGTTGGAGACGATAGCCAATGCATCGGCGTAGAGCGTCATGTCGGTCAAGAGGACGAGCACTTTCTCGTGTTTCTCCACGGCGAAATACTCTGCGGCTGTAAGCGCCATGTCCGGAATCAGAAGACGCTCTACAGGCGGGTTCTCAGTTGTGTTAACGAACGAGATGATGTGGTCGAGCACGCCGGCGTTGGTGAAGACGTTCTTGAAATAGAGGTAGTCATCGTTAGTCAGACCCATACCGCCGAGGATGATCTTATCTGCCTCTGCACGGAGTGCCACGTTAGCCATAACCTGGTTGTACGGCTGATCCGGGTCCGCGAAGAACGGAATCTTCTGACCGGAAACGAGGGTGTTGTTCAAGTCAATACCTGCGATACCCGTAGCAATCAGCTCTGACGGTTGTTTACGACGAACGGGGTTCACAGAAGGACCACCGATCTCCACCTCTTTGCCTTCGATAGCAGGTCCGCCATCAATCGGGTCGCCGTACGCGTTGAAGAAACGTCCTGCGAGTTGGTCGGACACTTTGAGGCTCGGTGCTTTGCCGAGGAACACTACTTCTGCGTTGGTCGGAATACCTTCGGTACCCTGGAACACCTGCAGCGTCACCTCATCACCGATGATTTTTACTACCTGTGCGAGTTTGCCGTTGACGGTAGCGAGTTCGTCGTTACCTACTCCTTCGGCCTTCAGCGAACAGGTCGCTTTCGTAATTGCAGTAATCTGCGTATATATCTTTTGAAATGCAACAGCCATAATAATTTACGATTTAATCATTTACCATTTACTATTTTACGCAGCAATCTGCTTTTCTGCCAAGAGGGCATCGAGTTTCTTACGATATTCATCAAACTCTTTGGATTTGAACTCACAGTAGTTCATCTGCTTGCAGAGGTTGATGACGCGTTTGAAATAATCGATGACATCGAGGAAGTTATCGAAATCGTAGTCGTGTTTGCAGATATCCATGACGAGGCGGAGCATGTATTGCTGGCGGTCAAGCGGACAAACAGCATCGATCTTATCGAAAGCATCCTGCTGGAGGATGACGAAATCGATGACCTCGGATTTCCAGAACGCCTCGTGGTAATCTACAGGTACACCATCATCACCGAGGATGTTAATCTGCTCCTGTATCTCTTTACCGCGCTGAAGATAAGTCTTCATGTCGTTCACCATCGGCAGCCACTCTTTGTCGATCAGATTAGAGATATATTCCTCAAACTCAGGGTATTCCACGTATTTGGAGTACGAGTCGATGGGGTTCACAGCCGGGTAACGTTTACGGTCGGCGCGAGCTTGTTCCAAAGCGTAGAAACAACGTGCCACTTTCTTCGTACCTTCGGTAACCGGCTCTTTGAGGTTACCACCGGCCGGCGAAACGGTACCGAGGAACGTAACGGATCCCGTAGCGCCATTATTAAGATATACGTAACCTGCGCGCGCATAGAACGCACCGATGATGGCAGAGAGGTCCATCGGGAAGGCATCCTGTCCCGGAAGCTCCTCCAGACGGTTGGACATCTCACGGAGCGCTTGTGCCCAACGGGAAGTGGAGTCCGCCATAAGGAGGACGCGCAGACCCATCGAACGATAGTACTCAGCGATGGTCATAGACGTATATACAGACGCTTCACGGGAAGCCACAGGCATGTTCGAGGTGTTAGCAATGATGATGGTACGCTCCATGAGTTTGCGTCCTGTGTGCGGGTCATCGAGCTCAGGGAACTCGGTAAAGGTCTCAACGACCTCGTTGGCACGCTCACCGCAGGCAGCGATGATCACGATGTCTGCTTCGGCTTGTTTGGAGATAGCGTGCTGGAGGACGGTCTTACCGGTGCCGAACGGACCCGGGATAAAGCCTGTACCTCCCTCGCAAAGCGGGTTAGCCGTGTCGATGGTACGCACACCTGTCTCGAGCAGTTTGAATGGACGCGGTTTCTCGCGATATGCGAGGATCGCTTTCTTCACCGGCCATTTCTGAACCATGGTCACTTCGTGATCCACACCGTCAGCATCGGTCAGAACCGCCATCACTTCGTTGATGGTGTACTCACCGGCCTTGGCGATAGACTTCACGGTATAAGTACCTTCGAAAACGAAAGGCACCATGATCTTGTGCGGCTGGTGGTTTTCATCCACTTCACCCAACCAAGCGGCAGCCTCTACCTTATCGCCCACTTTGGCGATAGGCGTAAACGCCCATTTCTTCTCTTGGTCAAGCGGGAAGTTGTACTCACCACGTTTGAGGAACACGCCGGTGAGTTTGTCCAAGTCGTTCTGCAGACCGTCGTAGTTACGGCTGAGCAGACCCGGTCCGAGCGTCACCTCAAGCATGTGTCCCGTGAACTCCACTTTGTTGCCCACTTTGAGGCCACGTGTGGATTCGAAGACCTGCGCATATACGTTGGCGCCAATGACTTTGATGACCTCAGCCATCAGTTTGGTCTCGCCCACGTAAATGTAGCAAATTTCGTTTTGCGCAACCGGGCCATCGACTGCGACGGTCACCAGGTTGGCAATAATTCCTTTAACTTTTCCAGTAGTCATATTTTAGTCTAATTTAATATCTTTTTTCATATCCGCTACTAACTCGCGGAAGATCTTTTCGCCTTCTTCGATGGTGAGGATGGACCAGCGATGGAGCATGAGGGCTTCGAGGTAATACGCGAAGACCATCTCCGGGGAGAAGAAATCAAACTCCGTGCGATCCTGCAACCACTCAAAACGGATGGCGTCTTGGGCTTTCTCACGCTGCATGAGATCTTCTATCTGCGCGAGAGCGAGTATTGATTGGTAATCGCCCGGCAGTTCGTTCAGACCGAAGTCTTTTTGCGATGCGTGCGTACGCAGCTGCTCCGCCACTTCGCCTTCACCGACGATCTGGGTCTTGACATCGAATCCGTGCTTGCGGCAGATCTGCGCCACGAGCACGTTGTTCATGTCCTGATTAAAACAGAACCAATCCCGAATAAAGCGGTTCTTGGCCTTGAGTCCTTGCTCGAGCGTCTCTTCATTCATCGGCGCGCGCAGCAAGTCCAGCAAAGCCTTGTCGGACGCACGCAACTGCTCGTCGAACAACTCATCGAGTTTTTCGAGAGAAATAGGAGCATCTGATCCTGCTTTTAGTTCAGGCAGCCCGGCAAGTAAATATTCGTACGTCATATTAGAACAATTCCTCTACGAGTTGTGGACGAAGCATTTCTTTGAAGTATGCGATGAACTCCGCGTCACCGAATGCAAGTTTGTATCCGCCCTTAGCCGGCTGGATTGTGAAGTCCGTTTTGATGCCTTTGACCTCAGTAATATGTACTGAATGGTCTAGGATTCCCTTTACATTAGACGCAAAATACTTCTTCAATGCCTCTGCATCTTTGGCTTCGATAATCACCTCGCCGTCTTTTGCCATCTGCTCTGCGAGTTTTGCGATGATGGATTGCATGAATTTCGGATCGGCAGTAGCTGCTTTGACACTATCGGAAGCGATTTTGTCAGAGAGGAGGTTTACGATCTCCGTCTTTACTGCGTTCACACTCTGCTCTGCATAGAGTTTGAGCTCTGCACGTGTTTTCTTGTCGAGGTCAGCAGACTTGTTTTCTGCGTCAGCGACGATAGCAGCGGCTTTTTTCTCAGCCTCTGCGATGATGCCGGCAGCCTTGGCGTTCGCTTTCTCCACGATTTGTTGCGCCTCGGCATTGCCTTTCTCTACGCCTTCTGCGTAGATCTTGTCAGTTAATTCAGAAAGATTCATTTTATATAGTATTTTTATGATAATTCACGGTTCAAAATGCTTTCGCACAAATTTCGGCGCAAAGTTACAAAAAAATATTGACATATGCAAGAAAAAAACGCCCCGAGGGACGTTTTTTTTATTTTCAATAAAAGGAATCACCTTGTTTTGATCCAAATCACCGCGTCGGATTCGAGTGTCCAGCTCTTCAAAGGAGAGGAAGGAATGTATCCGGCATACTCAAAAATAGCAGAGCAAGCGGTGTTGTTTTGAGCGATGACGGCGTAGAGACACCGGAGGTGCAAAAAGTCAAAGGCATATTCCTCGATTTTAGCGAGCGTTTCGTGCCCCACTCCTTTCCCTCGATGCTCAGGCGCGATATACATTCCTAAAGCTGCCCGGCGGTTACGAGGATCAAAATCAAAGAGATCGACGCAACCGATCGTTAGACCGTCCTGCGGACGGACAGACTGAATTACAAGACGGAGTTGGCCGTCTTTGTAGATGTCGCCGGTTGTGGAGGAGATATACTCGCGCAGGTCCTGCTGGGAAAGCGGATTATGGTTCGCGCCATCCGCCCATGCCGAAGCATCATTCTCCCATTGATACAGGAATGGCAGGTCGGTCGGTTCTATTTTACGAAGTGATATATTCACTATTTATGATTTCAAATTTATAATTTATGATTTAGTCAAAAAGCCGGGCAAAGAAGCCTTTTTTCGGTTTATGGAGATCTTCCATATTGCCTTGCGGAGCCGGCTCGAAAGGATGTCCGGTGTGGATCATGTTATAGATCACTCCCCAATCCGGCAGGCCGCCGAGATTGCGATCATCAATCCAGAGGTCCGCCACTAACTTACGCGGCGGTTTATGTTCGGGTTCCTCTTCTGGATAATTGGAGTTAACGGCATAGAACTCCAGACCTTTGGACTTGCAATAATCAACCGCCTCCTGCAGTAATGCGCCCTCACGCACGGTCCAAAGGATAATCTGATGATGATCCTCTTCCTGCAGTTTCTTCAAGGTCTGGATGGCAAACGGAATAGGTTTGCCTATTTTCGGGTACTCGTGGGTCACGATCGTACCATCAAAATCACAAGCAATTATCATGTTAATATGTTTCTTGATTCGGGTCTTGGGGTTTCATTTCCTGGTCCATCTTACCGATGGTGGGTTTGGTAAAATACCATGCGATAGCACTCATTGCCGCCAGCCACATCATCGATTTATAGCAGCCGAAGAGGTAGTAAAACGCAATATTCATCGGCATTGTCAGACCGACAATAAGAATCCTTCCTGTGGCAATCTCCTTGTATTTTTCCAGCGTGTCCGGTTTGAATAATTTTACCATGTATAAGCCAAACGGAATGGCGACAAGCGTTACTCCAATCGCTATGTATTGGAGAGTCATGCCCACTTGCTCCAGCGGGGACAAAGGCTCAAAATCCGGCTGCGAAGTGAGGTAATACATCGCTCCGAGAACGATGAGCGTGAAGACCATGACTCCATAGTAGTAGCCATTGAGGGTTCTGATAATTTTCTCTTCCATATTGTTTTTATCCTTTAAATTCAATTCGATTGACGATGGAGCGCCCGAGGGTGATCTCATCGGTGTATTCGAGTTGGTTTCCAACTGCGACACCGCGTGCGATCTGGGAAATCTTCACCTCCAGCCCGGCGTTCTGCAGACGGCGGTAGAGGTAGAAATTAGTCGTATCTCCTTCCATGGTAGTCGGCAGCGCGAGGATGATCTCATCCACGTTTCCTTTCGCAACGCGCTCGATGAGCGAATCAATCTCTATATCCTTTGGGCCGACGCCTTCCATGGGGGAAATGACGCCTCCCAGTACATGATAGACGCCGTTGTACTGCCCGGTATTCTCGATGGACATGACGTCCTGGACGTTCTCGACGACGCAGATCGTAGCATGGTCTCGCCTCACAGAACCGCAAATCGGACAGATCTCCGTGTCGGAGATATTATGGCACTCGCGGCAGTAAACCACCTCTTTTTTCAGTCGCGTGAAGGCATTGGAAAACGCCTCTACGTCGGCTTCGGGCTGACGCAGCAGATGCAGCACGAGCCGCAACGCCGTCCGCCGCCCCACTCCGGGCAGCGAAGCCATCTGGTTAACGGCCTGCTCTAATATAACACTCGGGTAATCAGACATCAGCTTTTCTTAGCCCATTTGGCAGGGATCATTCGATAGGGATAGCGTTCGCGTATATTCGCCGCATTCGGGCAATCGATGCGGTGAATACGGATACCTTTGAGAACGGAGACGAAGGCAAAAATCGGGTCGCCCGGTTGCGGGTTGCAACATTTCGAGAGGTTATAATCCACGTTCTTCACATTCATATCCACCTCAATAGCCAGACCTTTGAGTTCGGAACGATCGACATACTCTGTATGCTCGCGGATCGTTGGCGTCTCTTCGGGCATGAGAAGCACGTCACGCAGATGCTGCATATCCTCCTTTCCGTTTGCCACAGATTGGTACATGTCGGACACCTCTTTGTAGCCTAATTTGAGCGCCATGCGGGTGATATCCGCTTCCGTGTATTCGAGTTTCCAGTTCTTGAACCTCCGCTCGATGATCTCCTTTCCTTCCGCCGCCTGTTTGTACTCAATCTCCTTGAGCGCTTGGCGGATTTTGTTCTTCGCTTTGGTAGAGACTACAATATTGAGCCAATCGGCATTGGGATGCTGGTTCGGCGAGGTCATAACGGATACCTGATCGCCGTTTTGCAGTTTCTGCCGGATGGAGACATTTTGATTCCGAATGGTGCCTCCGACACAGTGCGCACCTACTTCGCTATGGATGGAGTACGCAAAATCCAAAACCGTTGCCCCTTCCGGAAGACGTCTCAGATCACCTGTAGGCGTGAAGACAAACACGTCTCCCGAGCGCTGCACAATAGAGCCTTTCACCCCTTTGTACGACCAGTGAGCAGCTACGCCTTGCTCCGCAATCTCATCCATGCGCCGTGAACGAATCTGCACTTCTACCCATCTGTTTTGAGGTCCCAAAACGGTCGTATGGAGCGATTCATATCCATTCTCTTTGGGAACTGAAAGCCAATCGCGCAGACGTTTGGGGTTAGGCGGGAAGACATCCGTAATAAGCGAATAAACCTGCCAGCAATCCGATTTCTCGCGCTCCGGCGGAGAATCCAGAATAATACGGATTGCGAACAGATCATAAATGTGGTCCACATCGCAATGCTGCGCCTGCATCTTATGATAAATGGAATGAATCGATTTGGGTCTTCCCTTAATTGTAAAAACAAACCCTTCCGCCTTGAGTTTCTCCTCCAGTGGGGCGATAAACGAAGCTATATACGCCTCGCGCTCAGCCTTTTTGGCATTCAACGCGTGCGCGATATATTTATAGGTGTCGTAGTCCAGAAACTTCAGCGCAAGGTCTTCCATCTCCGTTTTGATCTGGTACAAACCCAACCTGTGCGCCATCGGAGCATGCAGATTCTGCGTCTCTTTAGCTATATGACGGCGACGATCGGAATCGCCTTCTTTATCCAGCTGACGGAGTAATTCCAGACGCTCTGTAAGTATCGTGTATAGGACTTTATTACTATCTTCCATGGATACTAATCTTAAAAAACGCTGCAAATTTACGATTTTTCTTGCATATATGCAAATTTTTTTGTACCTTTGCAGCGATTTTTTGCAAATAATAAATTTAACCGATAATGAAAACAACAAGAAACATTGTAATTTGCGTATTAAGCATCGCCGCAGTTGTGATGGCTTATTTCTGCGTAACGAGCGTAACAACGCCGATCAAGTTTGAGAACACGCGTGCAGAGCGCGAAGTAGCAGTGATTAAGAATCTGGTAGATCTCCGTACAGCTGAAGTGGAGTATCACCACCAAAACGGCCGTTTCACGGCTGATTTGGACAGCCTGCTTCTATTCCTGAAGACCGCTCCTAAAAAAGAGGTATTGAAGGAAGGAAGTCTGACGGATAAGCAGTTAGAGGCCGGTTTGACCGAGCATAAGGCTGTTAAGATCCTGAATGAGGCAAAGAAGAAAGCGCTGAAGAAGAACCAGTTTGAGAACAATGATGCGTTGTACGCTTATATCTGGGAGAACGACAAAGACGTGGTTAGCAATGGCTTGGCAGGTTTCCGTCGTGATACGATTGAGTTGAACATGCTCCAGGCGCTTTATAAAGGCGAGTACGACGAGAAGAGTATCGATCGTATTACAGAGATTCCTTACAGCGAGGGTAAGCGTTTTGAGATGGAGGTCAACAATGATTACAAGACCAGCCAAGGCATCCGCGTGCCGCTGTTCGAGGCTCGTGCACCGTTTGAGAGCTATCTTAGCGACCTGAACGAGCAGGAGCTGGTGAACCTCATTGACCGCGAGACGAAGCTGGAGCACTACGCCGGTCTGAAGGTGGGTGACATCTACGCTCCGAACAACAACGCAGGTAACTGGGAGTAACCGGTTTAGAACCGGAGCAAGACAGCCATGCGGATAATCTCTGGCACATACGGGGGGCGGCGATTGTCGCCCCCTAAAAATATCACCGCGAGGCCCACTACGGACTTCGCAAAAGAGAGCCTGTTCAATCTGCTCAATAACCGGATGGATTTTGAGGGGATTGATGTGCTGGATCTCTTTGCCGGTACGGGAGGAATAGGACTCGAGTGTGTCAGCCGCGGCGCACGGGAGGTGACAGCAGTGGAGATTGCGCATGTGCAGCAGAATTGGATCATCAGTTGCTGCAAGCAATTAGGCATCCGCAATCTGAGCGTCATCCGCGGCGATGTATTCAAGTTTCTGAGTGCCTGCCGTACGAAATACGATCTTATTTTTGCAGATCCTCCTTATGCTCTGGAAGAGCTACCTGCTCTACCCGACCTGATTCTCAAGCAGGAGATACTAAAAGAAAACGGATGGCTGGTCATCGAGCACGGTAAAGATACCGATTTCACCAGCCACCCGCAGCATGTAGAGACGCGTACTTACGGTAGCGTCCATTTCAGTTTCTTTCAATCTATATAGATCTCAATCAGTTTGCATTCTCCTTTCGGCTCAATGCGGATATCATTGAGCGCCGCAGGAATGAGGACGGCTTCGCCTATTTTGAGCGAGACCGTGCGGTCTTCTGTTTCGCAATCCAGAGCCGTCAGCGATGCTTCTCCTCCTACGCACATAAAGGCGACGAACGAGTCCAGAGGTGCGTAATCGCGTTGTACGGACCGATTGAGCGTCAGTAGATTCGCGGTGAAATACGGAGATTTGCAAAGATTTACAGCTCCGTTCACTACCGGTTGAGGATGAGAAGCGGTCGTCTCTTTCGTCTGCGAATAATTCATTACATCCAATGCTTTATCCAACTTCAGCGGACGCATGCGGCCGTCGTTTCCTACCCGGTTATAATCATATAGGCGGTACGTAATATCGCTATTCTCCTGTATCTCCGCTACAATGGTATCCCGTTGCATAGCGTGAACCGTACCGGCAGGAATGAAAGCTACGTCTCCTTCCTTCACGTCCATATGCTGCAGGTATTTCGCCAGACTGCCATCCGCGATTGCCGCATGAATCAGCGAGGCGTTCATCGTTTGATTCCAACCGAGATAAATAGATCCTTTCCCCTGTGACGGAAGAACGTACCACATCTCTGTTTTTCCGGCCGATTGCTCGTTCTCAAGGGCATACTCATCGTCCGGGTGAACCTGAATGGATAAGTCATCCGAGGCATCAATGAATTTCATCAGCAACGGAAACTGGTTTCCGAATACCTCATAGACCTTCTCTCCTACCAGTTCATCCATATAAACCTCCAAGAGATCCTGCAGCGAATCGCCTGCATGCGAACCATTGGAGACCTCCGTCGGATATTTCTCAATATCGGAAATCACCCAAGCCTCGCCTACGTTCTCATAGTCAGCGGGAACATGATCGTACCATTTCTCAATGGTATGACCTCCCCATAATTTATGGAATAACTGTGCTCTGAATTTAAACGGATAAAGCATAAATATTATTTCTTGTTACGGATGTGTTGCTCCCATTTCCACGCAGAAGCAAGTACGTCACGAATAGGCGTTTCGGCTTTCCATCCCAATACTTCATTCGCTTTCTTCGGATCTGCCCAAACCTGCTCGATATCTCCTTCGCGGCGACCTACGATGGTATAAGGCAGTTTGACTCCCGTCGCAGCCTCAAACTCACGGATGAGCGTCAGCACGCTCAGACCCGTTCCTGTACCGAGGTTGAAGACTTCCACGCGCTTGCGATCCTTGGCGTTCAACATGCGGTCGATAGCTTTGACATGCGCCTTGGCCAGATCGACTACGTAGATATAATCGCGGATGCAGGAGCCGTCGGGTGTGTTATAATCGTCTCCGAAGACCTTCAGCTCCGGGCGCATGCCGATAGCCGTCTGGGTAATAAACGGCAGGAGGTTCTGCGGCACGCCATTCGGCAACTCGCCGATCAGAGCAGACGGATGCGCACCTATCGGGTTGAAATAACGTAAGATAGTGGCACACAGCGTCTTGTCTGCGTGCGCCTCGTCGTTGATGATCTCTTCGTTGATCTGTTTGGTATTGCCGTACGGCGAGAGCGCTTTCTGAATCGGCGCGGTCTCATCTACCGGCAGATGGTCTTCGTCCGGCTGGCCATACACCGTGCAGGAAGAGGAGAAAACGATATTCTTCACCTCATGCAGACGCATCACCTCCAACAGTGTAACGAGGCTGCCGAGGTTGTTGCGGTAGTA